>JAGAOK010000108.1 GCA_017623815.1 Lachnospiraceae bacterium | reverse complement strand
ATGTCTTCCATCATATGATTGTAAAAATACAGATTATGAAGCACACACAGACGCATACCAAGCATCTCTTTTGCTTTCAGAAGATGGCGGATATATGCCCGGCTGTATCTTCTACAGGCAGGACACTGACATCCTTCCTCAATCGGTCTGTCATCCAGCTCATACTTGGCATTAAACAGGTTGATTTTTCCGTATTTCGTATATAAATGTCCATGTCGTCCGTTTCTTGACGGATACACGCAGTCAAAGAAATCAATTCCGCGGTCCACGGCCTCAAGAATATTTGCCGGTGTTCCGACGCCCATCAGATAACGTGGCTTATCTTTTGGTAAAAACGGTGCTGTTTCCTCAATCACATAATACATTTCCTCATGAGATTCACCGACCGCCAGTCCTCCGAGTGCATATCCCGGAAGATCAAATTCCGAAATACGTTTTGCATGCTCCACACGAATATCTTTATAAATTGCTCCCTGATTGATACCAAACAGCCACTGCTGCTTGTTGATAGTATCGTCAAGGTTATTTAAACGGTTCATTTCATTTTTACAACGTTCCAGCCATCTGGTTGTCCGGTCCACCGAATGTTTCACATAATCATAATCAGCCTTGCTCGGCGGACATTCATCAAATGCCATTGCAATTGTTGATGCAAGATGTGACTGGATCTGCATACTTTCCTCCGGTCCCATAAAAATCTTGCGGCCGTCAATATGCGAATTAAAATAAACGCCTTCTTCTTTGATTTTGCGTAGTCCGGCAAGGGAAAACACCTGAAATCCGCCGGAATCTGTCAGAATCGGTTTATCCCATACCATAAATTTGTGAAGACCGCCCATTTTGTGTACTACTTCATCCCCCGGTCTTACGTGCAGATGATAGGTATTGGAAAGCTGAATCTGTGTACCGATTGCTTCCAGATCCTCCGTTCCGACCGCTCCCTTAATGGCTGCGATCGTTCCTACATTCATAAATACCGGTGTCTGTACCACTCCGTGCGGAGTCGTACAAACACCTCGTCTTGCATTTCCTTCTTGTTTTATTACCTGAAACATATAATGTCCTCATTTCCTTTATTGATTATTCAGTAAAACCGTAAACTCCTCCAGTGTAAGGTCATGGTCATACATGTATTTTGCCGCCGTTTTTCCTACATAGCGGAAATGCCATGGTTCGAAGCTGATTCCCGTAATATCTTCCTTCCCCTCCGGATAACGGAGAATAAAACCATATTCATAACTGTGTTCTGCCAGCCACTGTCCGGCCTGTGTCTCCGCAAATCCCTGCGTCAGCGTCGAATAGGAGTCGGAAGTAATATCAAGAGCAAGTCCCGCCTGATGCTCAGAAGCACCGGGAATCGTAACAGCCTGCGCCGTTGTCCGATAGGACTCAAGATACGACATTTTCTTTTTCATATATCCCTTTACTTTTCGGTTAAACAGGTAAATCTGTCTTTCATAATCGCGATACGGCGAACGGATTACCAGTGTCACTCCGTCCTTCTTTGCCTCCTGCATCATCTGCTGCAGCTCAGGGATAATTCTTTCATCACATTTCATGCTCCCCTTGATTGTAGCAAGCGTAAACTCATAATCCTCCGGAATCGGGTGCTGCTTATTGATCAGCATGATTTTCCAGTCTTCTCTGTCAAATGCAGAAATATCGGCTAATTCCTCTTCTTCCGTTGTTTCATCCGGTTCCAGCGATGACATATCATATTCCATCACGTCATCGAGCGTAAACACCTCTTCCGGCTGCGCATCCGCATGATCCAGGAGTTCTTCGCCGGTACTGTTAATATCACTATCTATCGTTTCCGCAGATGT
>JAGAOK010000107.1 GCA_017623815.1 Lachnospiraceae bacterium | reverse complement strand
CTGTAATCACAGCTCTACCTGTATTTTTGATGCTTACCTTACCGCTCGCATTTACTTTTGCAACTTTTGCATCGGATGAACTGTATGTCACAGCGCCGGTTGCTCCGGTTACTTTTACGGTAAAGGCTTTTGCACCGTATGCTTTTTTGTATACTGTGCTTTCTGCTTTCAGAATTGTAGCTGCTTTTTCAATCGTAAAGGTCACGGTCTTGGTTCCTGTGTAGCTGCCTTTTCCTGTGATGATTGCCTGCGCAGTTCCTACTTCTGTATTGTTCTTGTATGCAACTGTATAGTCAACTTCTTTTGCAAGTGTTTTTTCGTCGACGGTCACTTTCACATCCTGTGTCAGTGCTCTTCCGGTGTAAACCTTGTTTACGATTCCGGTTACCACTGCTTTTGCAAGGTCTGCCGGAACGTTGTTTTCGGAAACGGTCGGTTCCTTTGGAACATCATTGTCGGATACGGATGGCTCTACCGGCTTACTTGGAACTATCGGTTCGCTCGGATCTTCCGGTTCAGTCGGATCACTCGGGGCTTCCGGTTCTGTCGGACCGCTTGGGGCTTCCGGTTCGGTCGGATCGCTTGGCTCGCTCGGTTGCTCCGGCTCACTTGGCTGTTCCGGCTCCTCTGATTCTGCATTTTTAATTCTAAATATCAGTGTCTTGGTTCCTGTATAGTTACCAATACCTGTGATGATAACTTTTGCCGTTCCCACATAAGTATTATTTTTGTAAGTTACGGTATAGTCGGTGTCTTTTACGAGAACTTTTCCGTCAAATGCCACTTTCACATCCTGGGTGAGGGCACTTCCGGTATATATTTTATCCACAATTCCTGTTACCGCTGCTCCGGAGATGTCTACAAGCGCCGGAGTTTCCGGTTCGGATGGTTCGGTCGGATCGCTTGGATCTTCCGGATCCTTTGGTACGTCATTATCGGATACAGATGGGTCTTCCGGATCTTTTGGTACATCATTATCGGATACGGATGGATCTTCCGGATCTTTTGGTACATCATTATCGGATACGGATGGATCTTCCGGATTCTGAACATCTTCCTCTTCATCTGAAATCTGAGGTTTGGTTAAATCATTTAACTCAAACATCTTGTTAAATACTTCTTCACTATCCACTACCATAACAGAAACTGTTTTGGCGAAAGAAGAATTCTCTACGCCGAGTGTAATCTCTGTCTCCGTCATCGCCGAACCGTTTAATTTAATGGTAGCTTTTCCTTCTGCATCCGCTGCTGTGGTGCGTACTACTTTTACTTTGCTCTCATCTGCGCTTACTGCAGTCAGGATACGCCCGTTTACCTCTTCGTCGGATACCACGGATACATTAAAGGTACAATCTTTTCCTGCCAGCACCACGAAAAGTTCAGGTGTCTGAATATCCTTCACGATTCCTGCTACCGTCAGGTCACTGACTGTCTGCGCCTTGCTCATCTCTACATCTGCATAGCTCTTAACGCCTGCTGCAACTGTTGCTGCATAGGTGCCTTCTGCAACCGGTGCTGCGAAGGTTACCATGAATTCTTTTGCGATTGAAGCCTCATTTCTTGTTTTTGCATCTACTGCTTTTACGGATGCGATTTCCACTGCTGCATCTGCAGTGTCTTTTAATGATACGTTTTCTTTTGTGAAGCTGTCTGCAAGGACATAGTTGTCAAAGCGGACAAGCATCTTATCAGCTGTAAGGTCAACACCTGCTACCTTAGGCTGCATGGTACTGACAAGTTCAAGGTTTACGTCAAGCTGTGGTGGAGGCACAGGAAGCCATTCACTTTCTGCTGCGCGGTAGCAATCTTTTTCTGCTACCACCTTCCACTCACCTGCAGGTACAAACCAGCCGTAGTTTCCATTTACCTCAGAAACCACCGGGTTGATCTGTGCAAACTCTTCTGCATTCCATTTCACCTTATTTTCGGCTTCATCTTTGTAGTATATGGTTACGGTTGCACCTTCGACTCTGTTCTCAGGCACTGCTTCATAAATATAGCCTGACGGGTCAATAATCCATTCAATCAAGAAGTCTGCAAGAAGCATTTCTTGTTCGGAACCGGATTCATTGGTAACAGCAACCAGATTTAAATTCGGCGCAAAACCATTTACACCTACCGGAATCTGCATTCTCCACTTTCCGTTATCATCCATCTTTTTGCACGCAACAGACTTCTTCACACGACCGTCTTTGTATGTAATATACAACTCTGTCACGTTCTCACTGTTTTCCAGATAAAAGTCACAAGTGAAATAATATACTTTTCCTGATACATAAGTTAATAAAACTCTTTCTCCGCGTAAGGTATTCATGTCTACATTAAAGTAGCCGTTACCTCCACACTGCGGATAATGATATTTAATCTGTTTTACCCAAGGTGCCTTAGGTAAGTAAATAACATCCTCATATGCAAGTACAACTTCAGATGCTGTCTGAACACGTGCGTTCAACACATACTTTTCATTAGCGACAGGATTCGGAAGTGTTATATCAAGAGACCAGATACCTGCTGCGTTTGCAGTCGTTTTTCCAAGGAAAACATCACTAATATATACGCTTACTTCTTTTCCCTTCGGTGCTTCACCTGTAATATTCACGGATTCCGTTGCGGTATACTCAGGTGCTCTCATGGTCAATGTATTCATGGAGAATTCCACAGAACCGATGATCTCTTTTCCGGCTGTGGTATTCAGACATGCGACAGATACTCCGTCAACCTCACCATTTACTTTCACTGCAAAGCGGACAACTCCTTCAAGGTTATTTCCAACATTAAAAGTAACCGTTGCGCTTCCTTCCTGTACACTGCAAGCCGTTGCTTCCGCACCTTTCACGAAACGCGCCGAATCAGCAACATACTGCACATTCTCCGGTAACGTAACAGCAAGTTCTGCATTTTCGCCGTTAAACTTAGATTCATCAACAGCATAGATGATTTCCAAATTCACATATCCTGCATTAGGATTCTGAATACCGGATGTAATATAGCTACACTTCTCAGCCAATAAAATGCCCTCTTCTGTCACGGCAGGAATATTCTGTTCTTCAAAGGATGCATCTTTATCATTGATTGTAACGCCTGAAATCTTTGCATAATGTTCGCCTTCTTTCAGACCAAGTTCCTCATAATCTGACAAGCAGTTCTGTTTCATTAATGCATCAGAACCTTTGTGAAGAATCACCGTGTAAGTACCCTGCTTGAGACCTTCGGATACGAGATTGCTGTCTCTAAGAGACATATCGCATACAAACTTTCCGTCTGCATCATATACATATCCGATTACATTCGTCTCATTTGTCTGTACTTTGATTACAGGAATTCTTTCAAAAACAACATCCTCAATTACAATCTGCTCTCCAAGAACAAGTTCACACGCATCTGTTACGAAAGACTTGTATACATTACCGTCTGTCATGGTAGGATTAAACTGTAATGTATAGGTTCCGTTCTGCGGAATATAGAAATCAACAGTTCCGTCCGCATTCACCGCACACAGATCAGAAACGATATTTCCGTTTGCATCATATACCCAAACGGAATATCCTCCCTTCGGGCAAGGTGAAGTTGAACCATCTTCATTTTTCACCAGAACATTTGCCTTCACCGAAGCATTTCCGACAATCAGTTCGCTGTATGGGACTTTCTTTGCCCAGTTTCCATTTGCGCTCTTAACATATAGTTTGTTTACTTTGGATGTGAAAGCCCCATCCACAACAACATCATCTGCGCATTTATTTGCAAACAAATCAACCCTTGTTGTTGTATAATACATTGAAAACATATTCTTATTAATTTTCTTTAAAGAAGCCGGGAATGAAATAGAGATATTTTCAGCAGACTTATTTACCAAAAATGCCTCTGACGCAATCTCTTCCACACCTTCTGGAATTGTAATTGCCCCATCGCTTTTCACATTCGGCCATCTGTAAAGAATTTTGCCGTCTGCACTGTAAAGGGCACCGTCAACCGACTTATAAACTGTATTTCCGGACTCTACCACGATAGCATTCAAATCATAGGCAGAATATAAAACTTTATCCGGAACTTTTTGCATTGCTGCAGGAATGACAATGGTATCAACCTCACTAAAAACATGACGTGCGACGCTGTTCATTGTTGCCTCCGAGCCCGTGCCAAAAGTCACATTATCCATGGATTCCGGTAATACCACTGTCAACGCACCTTTGATCCAATTGTTAGTCCAAAAAGTCACTTTTTCCAAGTATGCAAGTGTATCAGGTAAAACAATTGTTACCGGATGATTCGTTTCTCGGATTACACCGTTAATATTCGTCATACCATCAGGAAGATATACCTTAACATCTTTCGCCGAATAAAACGCAAATTGTCCCAAGGTAACATCTTCCGGAATTCTGGCCTCACCTCTCAGAAAGCCTCCAATCCACAACAAAGTAGTTCCCGAAAATAACATTCCGTCCTTAAAATAGTAAGCATTGTCGGGTGCATGCTTAATCTCCATATTGGAAATTTTAACAGAATCCGGATCCGTATCCTCATACCATCCCATGACCCAATTCAGCAGGCGAGTTTGATTGACTGAATCTGCACCTTCGAAATCCAAAACAACCGTTTTATCCTTTCCCTGTGAAAAAAATGATTGAATAAAACCATTGTTCGATGTAGTTTCTACTGCATTATATGTCAATGTACATGTTGAAGCATTTATACTGGCAAGACCTGCATAATTACAGGTGTTTCCATTTTTGTCCTTCGAAGGAAGATCTCCTTCAATACGAACTTCCCCCACATTGACTCCCGCAAATGCATCTGTTTCCAACTTTGTAAGAGCCTGCGGAAGAGTAATAGTATCAATTGTTAAACTTGTACAACCACTAAATGCGCCGTTCTCAATTATTTCCAAAGACTCCGGAAGATTGAGAGATTTTAAATTCGTACAAGATGCAAATGCATCCCTACAGATAAAACGAATTCCCTCGGGTAAAACAACCTTCTCAATTGTTGTATTTCCTGCAAATACGTTCTCTTGTATGAGTGTAACATTATCCGGTATCACAACTTCCGTAGCATTTCCGGTATACGCTGTCAACCATCCGTCTGCGTCAATCGCAAAATCTTCCGTCGCTGTCTCCGGTAAAACCTCTTCCGCTACAGGCGCAGCCCCTACCGGCACTGCCATTTGAAATACCAGCGCAAATACTAAAAGCTTTGCGAGTATTCGTTTCAAAGTTCCTTTTTCCTTTCTCATGTTTTTTCCTCCCTATTTTCCACGATTTTATGTATCAAAATCATGCACATAATATTCTCCCTGGACATCTCTATCCGTTCTTTATTTTATAACAACTCTAAAATCGCAACAAGGCGAACGGAATAAGAGGTGCAAAAAAAATACCAAGTGGTTAAATACGTGTATCAAATACCGTTTTTGATGTTTTAAATTCCATTTTGCCAGTTTCGGCATTTTGTGCAGCACTTTGTGCATTTCATGCATTCTTGAGCTGCTCTTTATGAGCGCTTTTTATGACGAATCCGCCAACAAGTTCCTAGTTTTGGAACATTGTATCATTCCTTCAAGAACCCAAAATCTTCTCCTGGTATCTATAGAAAAAAACTTCACAAAAAGAATCCCTTTTTTCGCAAATTTAGTATCTTTGAAGGCATTTTTTCTGTATAGATACTTTTCTCTTGAAAAAACCGTGATTTCAGTTAAAAATGTGGATCTAAATGCGCAATTTTTCTGTATAGATACTCCGGCCGCGATATCCAAGCGCATACAAAAAAAGCCCCGCCTGCGGTAAACTGCTCGCAGACGGGACTTACGGGTGGACTATATATTATTTTACTTTTTTCTTAAGCACCTTACTGGAAGGACTATAGATCTTCACTTTCTTTCCGTTCACCTTTACTTCCTTGTAAGCACGTACTTTCACATAATAGGTTTTGCCCTTCTTAAGGTTCTTAAGGGTAGCCTTTGTGGTTTTCGTTTTCTTTACAAGAACTGTCTTGGTCTGGGATTTTTTGAACTTCTTGCTTGTGGAGTATGAAACCTCATATCCGCTCGCTTTTTTATCCTTTTTCCATGTTACGGTCAGCTGTTTTGCTTTCTTGCTTGCAAGACTCTTAATGGAAGCCTTCTTAGGGGAAACCTCGATGACGATTTCCACTTTTCCGGCTTTGTAGTTCTTGCTTTCTGCTACAGAAGCTGTAATCACAACTCTACCTGTATTTTTGATGCTTACCTTACCGCTCGCATTTACTTTTGCAACTTTTGCATCGGATGAACTGTATGTCACAGCGCCGGTTGCTCCGGTTACTTTTACGGTAAAGGCTTTT
>JAGAOK010000106.1 GCA_017623815.1 Lachnospiraceae bacterium | reverse complement strand
TAAAAAAGCGGAAACAGGTTATGCGTAATCACCAGATGGTGAAGACCGGAATAGAGCGAAAGACTCGCCTGCCAGATTGGAAGAGCCGAAATCATATACCTGCGACTGATTGGATTCGTCATTCCGCCTTCGTACGCATCCCATTCCAGAATGCAGTCCTTTGAAAGGCTGATGGACGAAAGACCGGAATAAAACGCATCGTCCATATCCGGCGTCGCCATGATCAATATCGCACCGATCTGAATCAAAATCAATACAAAGGCCGCAATCATATATTCGTCCGGCCGACCTATGGTAACTATCTTTTTTGCAAATCCTTTTCCATCTTCCTTCCACACACAGACTGCACCGACCAGCGCAAACAAGGCCGTAACCAACAGATATGTCATGGAGAGCACACGGAATCCGCAGCCCATTTTCTGGAGCACAAGCGCGAGAATCTCATACAGCGTCCACGACACCATAAGTCCCGCCGAAAGCGTATAGGAAACACCGTCGCCATCGGCTGATCTTTTCCGGTGCAGCATCGCGCGGCCGATCAGATAAGGCACAAGGCACATTAAAAAAAACACAAGACACCCTTGTAAAACGATCATGTATCTATCCTTTCTGTCTGTAAAACACCAGCAAATGCTCTGTTTTTCCCACCGATTCGTAACCGAGCGGGCAGACACGTTTTTTTACATTAAATCCCTTTTCACCGAAAAACTCTTCGTAATCGGCATAATGATATTTTGGGACATATAAAATCAAATAGTCACAATCTGTCTCAGGATACAGATGCGGAAAACCGGCGATGGCATCCATCTGGTCTCCAATGTTGATGGATGTGACATTCTCATTGTCATAAGAAGCATAATTTTGATACATTAGTTGCAGTTCCTGACTGTATTTTTCCGGATTTTGTGCCATATCTTTTCCGTACAAAGGCTGAAATGCCGCATCGTAAATACGGCTCTTTGCCATGAGCGGTTCCATACCCCAGATTCGAAGTTTTCCTTCCTCTCCGTTTTCCTTTGCATGTGCCAGCATCATATCAAACACCTCTGCCTCTTCCCTCTCAGAGACTGCGCTCCATGAGGATGGGGCCGGCTCAAGATATGCAAAGTCACCCGCAGCCGCCAGCAAAAGTGCAAAACCGATCAAAAGTCCTGCTGCCCTTTTCTTTCCTTCCCTCGCCGCCAAAAGCAGAGCAGTTGCGCCTGCCAGTACCATCACCGGTACTGCAAGCTGTATGTGGCTTAAGGGATAATAATCGGCCAAAGACGGAGCAAACCTCAGCACCGCTTTATACGTAAGCGGGCAAAGAAACACAAGATAGCTTGCCAATCCGTATATCGCCAAAAACAAGGCTTTTTTCGCTGCTCCCGCTTCCGTTTTTTTCTCTATCCATAACAGGTATAGAAAAAACAGCGCAACCAGAAAAATGCCCCAGTATTTATCTTCCAATTTCATAAAAAGTAAAATGACATCCATTTAATTTCCCCTCCTTTCAAAAAGACGGGAAAACACCCATGCAATCACATAGCAGAGAGCCTGAAGTAAAAGGATCACAAGAGCTCTCTCGATTCCGGCCGCAAACACCGCATTTCCAATGACCAAAAGCATCCAGAGCGGATTTTCTTTTGCCATCGCAAAATAAAATGCAAGCGGAATCAGCACACATGAAAATATCGTCATCGCCTCATACGGATAGTGTAAAAGACCGAAAGAAGTATTCATATATGCGGTATTTCCGCAAATGGTAATGAGCGCAAACAGCACCGCCGCCCACGCGCAGCCTCTGCTTTCCTGCTCAAACCAAAGCTTTGCAAACATGGAAATGATGCAAAACACCAAGAAAAGTACCACATACGGTACAATGCCAAACAGCACATCCGCCGGCGCAAGCAAGAAGAGCCTACACAGACACGCATAAAACACCGGAAGATTCTCAAGCTGCTGCTTCCAGTTTCCCTGCACAGTCCCGGCCTCACCGGTCAGGGCATCCCATCCGGAAAGCGTTCCGGTATCCACCATGGTCACGACCTTCTCCGCGGTATCATGTCCCGGCTCAAGCAAAAACGGATGCAGCATATAAATCCCTGCCACCAGCACAAATGCCAAAGCGAAAACCCCCTCTTCTTTTCCGGGCTTTTGCAACAGCCCTGCCAGCATGTCCCGCAGTCCGGTCCTGATCGTTTTGACCGCCAGCACAAGCAGAGAACACACCACGAAAAAAAGTACCGCCAAAGCAGCCGTCAGTTTCGAAAACGCAGCCAGTGACATTCCCATGCGAAGTCCAAAAAAGGCTGCTTCGCTAAGCAAAAGGCCGCACAAAAGTGCGCCTCCCACATACGCAGATGCAAGACGATACTCTTCATTTTTCTTTTTTAGGAACCCGAGGAGCAACGTCCCCGGAATCAGCGGATATACCAAAGCCAGGCATATCAGAAGGAAACTTTTTACTATAACCATAAGCTTACCTTTCTCTTTTATAAACCGTAACCGCAGCCTCTACTACTGCCTTTTCCATATCAAAATGCGACTCCATAAACGTCTTCATCGGCTCATTTTGCAGTACCGCCGAAAAATCTCCGCCGTACTCCCTGTCCACAAACACCACCGTCGGAATCCTCTCCGGATGCACCTTATAATAATGCATGAGCTGCTCGCCAAAACCGGGCGTTGAAATGGTATTTCCCGTTGCAATCAAAGCATCATCCATCCGGCTGTACAAAAACATATCCGCACCGACATAGAGAAAACTGTCGCCTTTTTCCACATAGTTATCAAACGCCGCGTTCTTTGCCTCGTACTGGATATAGTCAAAATCACCGAGCCGGATGCCTCGCAGCACTCCGTGGTTTACTTCGTAATACGGCTCAAACACATTCTTTTTCTGTGTAGATGTAAACCGGACAAGACAGATACGCGCCGCAAACAACTGCGTTACTATACACACAAGAAGCACCACTGCCATCCATCCGCAGCTTCTTTTCTGTTTTGCCGGTTCCGCACCTGTCGCCTCCCCGCCGCTGTACACTCTGTAAATCTGCCATGCCCCAAGGATGGCTCCCGGCATAAAGTAACTCATGGAATATGCGGTAAGCACATTGGATGATAACAAAATCGCTATCACAGAAACAACCGTCGGCCAAAATACTGCTTCAAAATATACGCGGTCCGTTTCGCTTTTCGAAAAGGACGCATACGCATACCATTCAAGCACGAACACCTGCAGGATTACCGGATAAAAGATCATAAAATTTACATCCTGTATCGTGTGAAACTGCCAAATCGCATATGCAGTCTCCGCAAGCAGGAAAAGTCCCAAAAACAGCGGAGCCCTT
>JAGAOK010000105.1 GCA_017623815.1 Lachnospiraceae bacterium | reverse complement strand
TTTCCTTCTCGACGGTAGTATTTTTACGTATCTCTGTTTCCAGTTCCTTATACGTTTCCAGTATGTTTTCGTACTGCGTCTGCGACATCAGCGCACACCATGCAAGATCTATCGGATTGTAGTCTCCTTCCCTGCATACATACAGATTAGGATTTAATTTTGAAATCTGATTTACCAGCGTGCTTTTTCCCGCCCCCTGTATTCCTTCTACAAAAATATTTTTCATAAGGCAAACCTCCTTTTCGCTTACAACTGAATGGTCACAGTCGCGACTTTTTCACAAAAGACTCCGTCATGTTCCACTAACAGCATCGTCGGCTGATATTGCAAAATCAATTTTTCCAGCTGAAGCCTGGAGAACACATCAATATAATTTAAAGGTTCGTCCCAAATATAAAGATGGGCCGGCGTCAGAAGACTGGTTGCAAGCAGCACCTTCTTTTTCTGTCCTTCCGAATAATTCTCTATGTTTTTCAAAAACTGATCTCTCTCAAAATCAAGCTGCCTGAGTATGGTACAAAATAAACTTTTATCCAGTCCATGCTTTTTGCAATAGTTTTCAATGCTGCCATTTAGCCCCGTTGTTTCCTGCCCGACATAGGATACCACCAGCCCGCTTGCCGCTTCACATGTTCCTTTCTCACTTATGGCAGCAGCCGGCACATCCGCATTGCATTTGTGTAGCAGCTTCTTTATCAGTGTTGTTTTTCCGCATCCGTTTTTCCCGGACAAAACCACCCTGTCTCCTGCTTTTATTTCAAACGACACCCCCTCAAACAAAGGCTTATCCGCCCCTTCGTATTGCAGGCTGTAATCTCTTGCATAAATCAAGACCTTTTTGTGATGATCGAGCCCGACCAGTTTTAAGTCGATGGTCTCTTCGATATCCTGTAAAAGTCCTTCTTTTTCTTCGATCTCCCGTTCCAGACGTTTCTCCATCTGCTTTACCCTGCTCTGCATCTTTTTGGTTTTGGCTCCGATATAGCTTCTTGTTCCAGCACATCTGTCCGGTTCCTTGTTTGGATCAAACCCTATTTTACTGCGTTCACTCTTATCTGCCCATTTCGAAACGCGTTCCGCCGCATGATGAAGTCTTTGTATTTCCTTCCGGTGCTTCTCATTCTCCGCCATGGCAAATTTATCCTTGCGCTGCTTGTTTTCCCACCATGTCGAAAAATTCCCGTTTTGCACTTCAATGCTGCACCGGTTTAAGACCAGACAATGATCTGTACAGGCATCCAAAAGCTCCCTGTCGTGCGAAACCAGAATAAATCCTTTTTTAGAACGCAGATAATTTTTCACACATTCCCGTGCCGCTTTATCCAAATGATTCGTCGGTTCATCAATGAGCAAAAACTCATTTTCCTGCGAAAACAAAATCGCCAAAAGCGCCTTTGTCCGTTCTCCGGGACTTAACATTTCATAGGGTCTGTATAAAATTTCCGCACTCTCTGACAGCTGCTCCAATTCACACACCACTCTCCACAATTCACATCCCGGTTTTATTTCTTCCATAAACTCTGCAACCGGCATCTGTTTTTGTATCTCCGAAATCCCGTAAGGAAAATAGTCAAACTTTGCCGCCCCGCTTATAGAACCCTCATAGCGGTACTTCCCCAGTAACAAATGCAAAAAAGTCGTTTTCCCTTTTCCGTTTCTTCCGATAAATCCGAGTTTCCAATTGGTATCGACAGAAAAAGAAACATTCTCAAAAACAGTATCAAAACTACCCTCATAAGCAAAGGTGAGATTATTTACACTGATCTGTGCCATATACATGCCTCCTTCCAAGGTCAAAAAAAAGAACCATTTGTCGCCAAACAGTTCCATTACGTACTATAACCATATCATTTTTATGCACACAAAAAGAGAGGTTATGAGAACATAATCCACTTTTGGCAACATGAAAAACAGTATGAGCTTTTCGCTCACACTAACTAACCGTTCATGCAATCAAAAGTCGATTATTTTCTCATCTTTTCACCTCTCTCCTTAAGATGCTGTCATTTTAGCACGATGGAATTTTGATGTCAATAGGCTTATAACTTACTACGGAATCCACTGTACAAACGCTGTTTTATCCGAGCTGTTATACCCGGCATTTCGATAGAAATCAAGTGTACTTTCCTTTTTTGATCCAGTCAGCAGCATCATCTTGTAACAATTTCTCTCTTCGGCAATCTGTTTTGCAAACTGAAGACATGCTGTCGCATAGCCCTTTTTCCGATATTCACCATGTGTCACTACATTTTCCACAAAGGCATACGGACGGACATTTCTTGTAAGATTTGGAATAATCACACAGACACAGGATGCCACAATCTTTCCCTCTGCCTCACAGACAATGAGATGATGATTTTCATCACTTATAATGTTATCCCATGTTTTTTGCAAATGCTCTGTATCCTCAGGAATGCTCTCCTCATGAAGATGCATATATAACTGCAATATTTCATTTAATTCCGCTTTTTTTGCCTCTCTGACAGTCATCTTAATACCCCCTAATCTCATATGCCACATATTCATGACTGAAATGATACCCCAGTTTTTCCGCCAGCGCCACCGACCATTTATTCTGTGCATCCCAGCTTGGATACAAGTCATTTTTCAAACATTCCAAAATCAGTTTTGCGCCGCACACATAGGCCAGCCCTTTTCTTCGATAATCTTCTCTGGTATCAATTTCTATCTCGATTCCTTTGTCGTATCGGCTGTAAGAGGACGCTCCTGCCACCAGTTCTCCCTCTTTTAATATAACCACGCCGAGTCCGAGCTTTTTATAGGTTTCATAATCGCTGTACTGCGAAACCAGATCGTTTGCCCAGCCGTTTTCTCTGCAAAGCCGGTACTCCGCTTCCTTTAAAAATTTCAGTTCATAGCCTGCAGGCAAATCTGCAACCGCCCGCTCCAGTTTTTCTGTATCAAACACATCCGGTTCTTTTTTGATGGCATAGCGGGACACTTTCCTTGCGTTTTTTCCATAATAGTTTTCTATCAGTTGCGCCCATGCATCACTTTGCGGAACCATGATGATAAAATCCTGCTTACAACTTTCCGGCTTAAACCGGATCAATTTCTCGTCAGGAACTCCGGCATAGAATGCAAAATCTCCCAGGATTGCCATCGCCGCATCTTCCCGCTCATTTATATGTATCTCACCCATAATTCCCTGCAGACAGGACCAAATGATGGTTTCGTCCCAGGAGGCGAATAGTTTTTCTGCTATCTCTTTTTTCATTGCACTTTCCTACCTATATTTTCTTCCTATTATATCGCACTTAATAATACATATCAAACCCTGTTTCCAGCGCTTTCTCAGAGGCTGTCAGGCCTTCAATCTTATCCGGCAAAAGCCGCACCAGAGCGTATCCGTTTGTATGTAATCCGTTATCCCATTTTGAAATTGCCTAAAAAAAGACATTCAAATTGAATTTGCAATAAAAACTCAACCGGAAGTAGAATAGCA
>JAGAOK010000104.1 GCA_017623815.1 Lachnospiraceae bacterium | reverse complement strand
TGTGCAACCAACAAGCATACGGTGAGTGCGACATTAAAGAGTATGGGTGTGGCACAGGAGATGCTTGATTCAACCATTCGGTTCAGTTTCAGTATATTTACAACAGAGGAAGAACTGGAATACACATTAAAATGTCTGAATGAAATATTACCGATGCTTCGCAGATATACGAGGCGCTAAAGAAAAGGAGAAGCTATGTTTACAGCATTTTTGATTAAATACGCAGAAATCGGAGTAAAAGGAAGAAACCGCTATATGTTTGAGGATGCGCTTGTGGATCAGATTCGTTTCGCGCTTGACAAAGTGGATGGGGAGTTTAAGATTCGTAAGACGCAGGGGCGTATCTATGTGGATGCGGTTTCAGAGTTTGATTCGGATGAGACAGTAGATGCATTAAAAAAGGTGTTCGGAATTTCCGGAATCTGTCCGATGATTTACGTGGAAGATGAGGGATTTGAAAAACTTTCCGAGACGATTGTGGATTATATCGGGAACGTATATCCGGAGAAAAATAAAACGTTTAAAGTGTTTGCCAGACGTGCGCGCAAGAATTATCCGATGAGTTCCATGGAAATTAACTGTGAGCTCGGGGGTGTGATTTTAGATGCATATCCGGATATGAAGGTAGACGTTCACAATCCGGAGATTGAGCTTAGTGTTGAGATTCGTGAAAAGATATATATCTATTCAGAGACAATTCCGGGACCGGGAGGAATGCCGGTCGGTACGGGAGGAAAGGCGATGCTTCTTTTGTCCGGAGGAATCGATTCACCGGTAGCCGGATATATGATCAGCAAACGTGGCGTGAAGCTTGAGGCGACTTATTTCCATGCGCCGCCATATACCTCTGAGCGTGCAAAACAAAAAGTAGTAGATCTGGCAAAGTATGTTTCCGCCTATTCCGGACCGATGAATCTGCATGTAATCAACTTTACAGACATCCAGCTTGCTATTTATGAAAAATGTCCTCATGATGAACTTACGATTATCATGCGCCGATATATGATGCGTATTGCAGAAAGAATCGCATGCGAAACCGGGTGTCTGGGGCTGGTGACAGGAGAGAGCATTGGACAGGTGGCATCACAGACGATGCAGAGCCTGATTTCAACCAATGAGGTGTGTCAGCTTCCGGTTTACCGTCCGCTGATTGCGTTTGATAAACAGGATATTGTGGATATTTCCGAAAAAATAAATACGTATGAAACATCCATCCAGCCGTTTGAAGATTGTTGTACGATTTTCGTGGCAAAACATCCGGTGACCAAACCAAACGTAAATGTTATCCGTGGTCATGAGCAAAATCTGGAAGATGTAATCGATGAGCTGGTGCAGACGGCACTTGATACAAGAGAGATTATTGAAATTAAATAAAAGTAAAACAAAAATAAAGGAGCCATTGCAATTGCAATAGCTCCTTGATATGTACCGATTTGTAACCGGATATAAAAACTATACTGTGTAGTTTTTAAGTACATTCATAACTTCTTCAGCGTCGCCTTCTACATGGATGTTTAAGTCGATCGGTTTAGAAAGATCTAAACTGAAGATACCCATGATAGATTTCGCGTCGATTACGTATCTTCCTGATACTAAATCGAAATCGTAATCAAATTTTGTGATGTCGTTTACGAATGATTTTACTTTGTCGATTGAATTTAAAGAAATCTGTACTGTTTTCATGTTTCAAAATCCTCCTTCTTCTTTATACCTTCGCCTATTATACTAAAGGCATGAGTATAAAAAGTCAAGCCGAAATCTTTACAAAAAAAGAAAGGGAAACTGATGAAAAGTGTGGCACTCCATAACCTTGGTTGTAAGGTGAATGCATATGAATTGGATGTAATGCAGCAATTTTTACAAAACAAGGGATATCAAATTGTTGATTTTCACCAAAAAGCAGATGTTTATATCATAAATACATGTACGGTAACAAATATTGCAGACCGAAAAAGCAGGCAGATGATTCATCGGGCAAAAAAACAGAATCCGGATGCCATTGTAGTAGCTGTGGGTTGTTATGTACAGACCGCGGCGCAGCAGATTGAAAAAGATCCTTATATTGATCTGGCAATTGGGAATAATCGTAAAAAAGAGATAGTTACGATTGTGGAAGAATATCTAAGACGCCGGGAAGAAGTGCGGGAAATGGGAGGACCTGATCAGCCGGACAAAACCCTGTCAGGAACGACAATTCCGGATATTGCCGCAGAAAAAGAATATGAAGAGATGCAGCTTTCCCATACGGCGGAGCATACCCGTGCGTATATTAAAATACAGGATGGATGTAATCAGTTCTGTAGTTACTGCGTGATCCCGTATGCCAGAGGACGGGTGAGATCGCGTGCTCCGGAACATGTGCTTGAGGAGATTGCATCGCTTGTAAAAGCAGGTTACAAAGAAGTGGTACTGACGGGGATTCATTTGAGTTCGTACGGGCTTGATTTTCGTGGGGAATCCTACAATGGAAATCGTGAAATGCAAAAGACGGCGGGCAGAGAACAGGTAGAATATGCGGATGATCTGCTTTCTCTGATCGGGCGTATTCAAAAGATGGAAGGCATCACAAGGATTCGTTTGGGATCCCTGGAGCCGCGTATTGTGACGGAAGAATTTGCACGCAGACTATCTTCGTTTTCTAAGGTGTGCCCGCATTTTCATCTCTCGCTCCAAAGCGGAAGTGATACGGTTTTAAAGAGAATGAACCGCCGGTACACCTGTCAGGAGTTTGAAAACGGTGTCAGAACTTTGCGCAAGTATTTTGAAAATCCCGCCATTACGACGGATGTCATCACCGGTTTTCCGGGTGAGACGGAAGAAGAATTTGGACAGACCCGGGAATTTCTGGAAAAGATACGTTTCTTTGAAATGCATGTGTTTCCGTATTCGCGCAGAGAAGGGACGGTTGCGGCTTCTATGCCGGGCCAGCTGACGGAGAAAGTGAAAAAGGAAAGAAGCAGTATTCTTTTAGAGATGGACAGGCAGCATTCGGTTTCATACAGAAAACAACATTTGGGAAACAAAATGGAAGTGCTGTTTGAACAGACGCAGGAAATGGACGGACAGCTCTATTATGTCGGACACACGCGCAATTACATCAAAGTGGCGGTGAAGTCAGAGGAGAATATTGTCAATCGGGAGATGGTATGTGAATTGACGCAGATGCTTACCGAGGATATGGTTTTTGCGCAAAAGAATTGAGTTTGTGGGAAAATAGTGTTATAATCAGAATGGTATACGATGGAAAAAGTGTTTTTCACATATAAACGATAATAAAAGGATAAGGGGCGTGATGGCATGCAGGATTTAGGCAATACACAATATTTTAAGGTTGAGGTGGAACCGGAAACAGGAGTGAAGGTTGTATTATCAACTGTTTATGAAGCACTGAGCGAAAAAGGATACAATCCGGTCAATCAGATCGTGGGATACATTATGTCCGGAGATCCTACTTACATCACCAGTCATAAAAATGCCAGAAGTCTGATTATGAAAGTTGAGAGAGACGAGCTGGTAGAAGAAATGCTGAAAGAGTATATCAAGGCAAATGGTTGGAAATAGTGAGGAAAAGTTATGCGTATTATGGGTTTGGATGTCGGCTCTAAAACGGTCGGAGTCGCAGTCAGTGATCCGCTTTTGATCACAGCGCAAAGCCTTGAAATCGTACGTCGCAAGTCAGAGAATAAATTGCGGCAGACGTATGCACGGATAGAAGAACTGGCACAGGAATATGAAGTACAGAAGTTTGTAGTCGGTCTGCCGAAGAACATGAATGCGACGGAGGGAGAACGCGCCGAGAAGTCGAGAGAGTTTGCGGATGCATTGTTTCGCCGTACAGGAATAGAAGTGGTTCTTTGGGACGAGCGGCTGACAACGGTAGCAGCAGATAAAACGATGATAGAAGCAGGGATTCGCAGGGAGAATCGCAAGGACTACGTGGACGCGATAGCTGCTTCTTATATTTTGCAGGGATATCTCGATTACCTTCAACATCAGAAAGAGTAGGAGATCAGATGGAAAAAATTACATTTACGCCGGAAACGGAAGAAGAAGCGATTCAGCTTTTTGTATTAGAGAAAACGCGACTTGGCGGTGTTGACTATCTTCTTGTGACAGACAGGGAAGAGGGCGACGCACAGGCGCTGATCTTAAAAGATGTGACAGCAGATCACGGACACGAGAGTACGTATGTCATTGTTTCGGATGATAAAGAACTGGACGCGGTAGCAACCGTGTTTGAAAGTATGCTTGATGACATTGCTTTCGTAGAAGAGGAAGAATAGAATTTTGGAGGAAATATAATTGAATAGTAAGCTTAAAATCATACCTTTGGGAGGCTTGGAGCAAATTGGTATGAATATTACTGCCTTTGAGTATGAAGACAGTATTATTGTGGTGGATTGCGGACTCGCATTCCCGGAAAATGATATGCTTGGAATTGATTTGGTGATTCCGGATATCACATACCTAAAGGAAAATGCGGACAGGGTAAAAGGTTTTATGATCACACACGGACATGAGGATCATATCGGTGCGCTTCCGTATGTGCTCAAAGAACTTCCGGTTCCGATTTATGCGACCAATCTGACCATGGGTATTATAGAACGTAAGTTGGCAGAGCATGGACTGGAAAAGTCCGTAAAGAGAAAAGTGGTTAAATTCGGACAGCATATTAATCTCGGCCAGCTGCGTGTAGAATTTATTAAAACCAACCACAGCATTGCAGATGCAGCAGCACTGGCCATTTATTCGCCGGCGGGAGTGGTGGTTCACACAGGTGACTTTAAAGTGGATTATACTCCGGTTTTCGGAGATGCCATTGATTTACAGAGATTTGCAGAACTTGGCAAAAAGGGAGTGCTGGCGCTGATGTGCGACAGTACCAATGCAGAACGTCCGGGCTTTACACCTTCGGAGAAAACGGTCGGTGTAGCCTTTGATAATATTTTTTCGGAGCATGCAAATACGCGTCTGATTATTGCGACATTTGCGTCCAATGTAGACCGCGTGCAGCAGATTATTAATTCTGCATATAAATACGGCAGAAAAGTAGTGGTAGAAGGACGAAGCATGGTCAATATCATTGATACGGCCATGAATCTCGGATATATCAGCATTCCGGATAATACGCTTATTGATATTGAGCAGATTAAGAATTATCCGGATGAAAAAACAGTTATTATTACGACCGGAAGTCAGGGAGAAAGTATGGCGGCGCTCAGTCGTATGGCGAGCGGAATGCATCGAAAGATTCATATCGGACCGCTCGATACGGTTATTTTTTCATCGAACCCGATTCCGGGAAATGAGAAGGCAGTTTCCAAGGTGATCAATGAACTGTATGCAAAAGGCGCGGATGTCATCTTCCAGGATGCACATGTTTCCGGTCACGCATGCAGAGAAGAAATTAAATTGATTTATTCTTTGGTACAGCCGAAATATGCCATTCCTGTACACGGCGAATATCGTCATTTAAAGGCGCAGGCGAGACTTGCGCAGGAACTGGGAATGGATAAGGAGAATATATTTATTCTTCGTTCCGGTGAGGTTTTGCAGCTGGATGAGGAATCAGCGCAGGTAAGCGGCAGAGTTCCGGTCGGTTCCATTTTCGTGGACGGACTCGGTGTCGGAGATGTTGGAAATATTGTACTCCGTGACAGACAGCATTTGGCAGAGGATGGAATTCTGATTGTTGTGGTTGCGTTAGACTGCGAGAATAATTATGTGGTTTCCGGACCGGATATCGTGTCGAGAGGTTTTGTCTATGTTCGTGAGGCAGATGAACTTTTGGATGAGGCAAAACTGATTGTGGCGGATGTACTGGATGACTGCATTGACAGAAATATTACAGATTGGGGCAGAATGAAGAATATTATGAGGGATGCCCTGAATGAATATGTGTGGAAGAAAACGAAACGACGTCCGATGATCCTTCCGATTATCATGGAGGTTTAATATGCTGGAATTACATGAGCAACTCGACGAATTTATTGTGGCATTGAAGCATTCAAAGGTTTATCTTGAGTATCAGGAACAGTTGAAACGACTCTGTGCGCAGCCGGAACTAAAGCAGCGCGTGGATGATTATCGCCGCAGAAATTATGAAATACAAACGCAGTCTCAGCAGCAGAATATGTTTGATGAGATGGAGCGGTTTCAAAGAGAAAGTGAGCATTTGAGAGATATTCCGATGGTACATGATTTCCTGAATGCAGAGCTTGCTCTTTGCCGTATGATTCAGAAGGTGACAACTACGATCGTGGAGGCAGTCTCCGAAGACTTTGATTAGAAAAGAGGAAGAAAATGAGCTTGAAACAAGTGTTAATTGCGATGCTGAATATGATCGTCAGATTAGTCATATCCTGCGTGGTAGTGGTACTGATTTACAGAGCTGCGATGTATGCATATCATTTTGGATACATGGTGTTTGCGGATGCGACGATGGAAGTGTCTCCGGGCAGGGATGTCAGTGTTACGGTAGAAACGGATGATGATTTGAAGGAAATCGGAGAAATGCTGGAGCGCAGGGGACTGATTTCAGATGCTAATATCTTTCTTGTGCAGGCGACTCTTTTGGAGTATAAGGACAGTCTGATTCCGGGGGTATATACGCTCAATACTTCCATGACATCGGAAAAGATGCTGGAGATTATGAGTGCTACGGCAAGCGATACGCCTGAGGAGGAGAAAGAGTAAGTGATTGTAGAACACAGATATGTAGATTTTATGAATTCTCTGGAACGGGAAGAGTTTCCCTATCTGGAGGAACTGGAAAGATATGCGCTTGATACGGATGTTCCGATCATTCGTAAAGAAATGCAGAGCTTTTTAAAAACTCTGCTTACGATGAATAAACCGAGGCAGATCCTGGAGGTAGGAACTGCCATCGGTTTTTCTGCGTTACTGATGAGTGAATATATGCCGGAGGATGGGCATATCACAACGATTGAAAAATATGAGAAAAGAATCCCGCTGGCGCGCGAAAATTTTGAAAAGAACGGTAAGGCGGAGAAAATTACACTGATTGAAGGCGATGCAACGGATGTGCTGGCACAGCTTTCCGGGCAGTATGATCTGATTTTTATGGATGCGGCAAAAGGGCAGTATATACATTTCCTTCCGGATATTTTAAGGTTATTAAAGCCGGGCGGAGTGCTTTTGTCTGATAATGTATTGCAGGATGGCGATGTGATACAGTCGCGGTATGCTGTAACGCGCAGAAACCGCACCATACATGGGCGGATGAGAGAGTATTTATATGAACTGAAAAATCATCCACAACTGCAGACGAGTATTTTGCCGGTGGGAGATGGAATTACGCTCTCTGTAAAAAAGTGAGGAGACAGTTATGAGAAAACCTGAATTACTGATTCCGGCGAGCAGCCTGGAAGTGTTAAAGACAGCAGTAATCTTCGGAGCAGATGCTGTTTATATCGGAGGCGAAGCATTCAGCCTTCGTGCAAAAGCCAAAAATTTTACAAAAGAAGACATGGCGCAGGGGATTGCCTTTGCACATGAACATGGTGCGCTTGTCTATGTGACGGCAAATATTCTGGCGCATAATTATGATATGGAGGCGGCAGCAGAGTATTTTAAAGAACTGGCTGTTTTAAACCCGGACGGAATTATCGTTTCTGATCCCGGTATGATTATGTTAGCGCGTGCTAACTGCCCGGAGATAGACATTCATTTGAGCACGCAGGCAAACAATACCAACTATATGACATATCGTTTTTGGTACGAACAGGGAATTAAACGTGTAGTCAGCGCAAGGGAACTTTCTCTGCGTGAGATTAAGCAGATTCGCGAGGCCATTCCGGAAGATATGGAAATTGAAAGTTTTATTCACGGAGCGATGTGTATTTCTTATTCGGGAAGATGCCTTCTGAGTAATTATTTTACGGGGCGCGATGCGAACCGCGGAGCATGCACACATCCGTGTCGCTGGAAATATGCAGTTGTGGAGGAATCCCGTCCGGGAGAATATCTTCCGGTGTATGAGAATGAACGAGGAACTTACATTTTCAATTCCAAGGATCTTTGTATGATTGAGCATGTGCCTGAAATGATGGATGCGGGAATTGACAGTTTTAAGATAGAAGGACGCATGAAAACGGCGCTTTATGTGGCGACGGTAGCGCGTACGTACCGAAAAGCCATTGATGCTGCACTTGAGTCGCAGGAGGCGTATGAGAAAATGCTTCCGTGGTGTCGCGAGGAGATTTCCAAGTGCACTTACCGCCAGTTTACGACCGGTTTTTATTTCGGAAAGCCGGATGAGAATACACAAATTTATGATAGCAATACGTATGAGCAGGAGTACATTTATCTGGGGATTGCAGAAGATGTAAAGGTGCAGACAGGAGCGGATGAGTGTGCAAAGTGTTGCAAGGTTTCAATAGAACAGAGAAATAAGTTCAGTGTGGGTGAAACGATTGAAATTATGAAACCGGACGGGCGTAATGTCGAAGTGAAAGTGCTCTCGATTTGCAGTGAGGATGGGCAGGAACAGGAAAGTGCGCCGCATCCGCAGCAGAAGCTTACGGTTACATTGTCGGATATGGCAGAAAAATACGATATTTTGCGAAAGAAAGGAAACAGATCATGAAAAAAATGCGAAATGTGGAAGAGATTTTCGGACAGAATGTATTCGATCTTCCGAAAATGCAGGAACGACTTCCGGAGGATATATTTACAGAGGTTAGTACTGTGATGCAGCAGGGCGGTGTTCTTTCCATGACAGCAGCCAATGTTGTGGCAAAAGCAATGAAGGACTGGGCCGTGGAAAACGGTGCGACACATTTTACGCATTGGTTTCAGCCTCTGACAGGTATCACGGCAGAAAAACATGATGCATTCATTACACATCCGAATGAAGATGGAAAAATGATTATGGAGTTTTCCGGCAAAGAGCTCATCAAAGGGGAACCGGATGCGTCGTCATTCCCGTCAGGAGGACTTCGTGCAACGTTTGAGGCCAGAGGCTATACCGCGTGGGATATGACTTCCCCGGCATTTTTGAAGGGTTCTGCAGACGGTATGGTTCTTTGTATTCCGACAGCGTTTTACTCTTATACCGGAGAGGCGCTTGATAAAAAGACTCCTCTTCTTCGTTCTATGGAGGCGATATCGAAGCAGGCGCTTCGGATTATCCGTCTGTTCGGAAACGAGGATGCAGTGAAAGTGATTCCGTCGGTCGGTGCAGAGCAGGAATATTTTCTGGTGGATGAAAATCTTTACAAACAGAGATCTGACCTTATGTTTGCGGGAAGAACACTCTTCGGAGCTCCGGCGCCGAAAGGGCAGGAGATGGAGGATCACTATTTCGGTGTCATCCGTGAGCGCGTAGCTGCATTTATGGCGGATTTAAATGATGAACTCTGGAAACTCGGCGTAACGGCAAAGACGCAGCACAATGAGGCGGCTCCTGCGCAGCATGAGCTTGCTCCGATTTATGAAACCTGCAATATTGCAACTGACCATAACCAGATTGTAATGGAGACAATGAAACGTGTGGCAACACAGCACAGCATGCGTTGTCTTTTGCATGAAAAACCGTATGCGGGCGTCAATGGTTCCGGTAAACACAATAACTGGTCCATCACGACAGATACAGGCATCAACATGCTTGATCCGGGTGACACACCGAATGAAAATATACAGTTCCTTCTGGTACTTGCGTGTATTATGCGCGCAGTGGATAAACATGCAGATCTTCTCCGCCAGTCGGCAGCAGACGTGGGCAATGACCATCGTTTAGGGGCTGATGAGGCGCCGCCTGCGATTATTTCCATTTTCCTCGGAGAGCAGCTTGAGGATGTGGTAAAACAGCTCGTGGAAACGGGTGCAGCAGAGTCGCTCAAAGAAGGCGGAACGCTGGAGACAGGTGTTTCCACACTTCCTGATTTTGAAAAAGATGCAACGGACCGTAACCGCACGTCGCCGTTTGCATTCACCGGTAATAAATTTGAGTTCCGTATGGTTGGTTCTTCCGATTCCATCGCAGGACCGAATACAACATTAAATGCAATCGTGGCACAGGCATTTTGCGAAGCGGCAGACAGACTGGAAGCAGCAGATAATTTTGAACTTGCCGTACACGACCTGATTAAGGAATATATGGCAAAGCACCAGCGTATTATTTTCAATGGAAACGGATATTCTGATGAATGGGTGCGCGAGGCTGAAAAACGTGGTCTTCCGAATATTCGTACCACGGTGGAAGCAGCAGCTACCTTAACAAGTGATAAATCAGTGGAACTGTTTGAGCAGTTCGGTATTTATACCAAAGCAGAGCTTGAATCTCGTGAGGAAATTATTTACGAGACATACTCTAAGACAA
This sequence comes from Lachnospiraceae bacterium, assembly GCA_017623815.1. GTDB lineage: Bacteria > Bacillota > Clostridia > Lachnospirales > Lachnospiraceae > SVFI01. The sequence goes on along the minus strand of JAGAOK010000104.1, from coordinate 9,587 downwards.
TTAATATCGAAGCACTTACGATGATTGATATGGCAGGAAAACAGATTATTCCTGCAGTGGTATCCTACACCAAGACGTTGGCAGAGATGGTAAATGCCCTTGCTGTGGCAGGCGTGGATAACGCGGTGCAAAAGGGAATGCTGGAAAGTGTTTCAAGGCGTCTTGCAGCAACACAGACGGCTTGTGCAAATCTGAAAGATGTTGACCGCAAAGCACGCGGTATCAAGAATGCAAAAGAGCAGGCGTTCTTCTATATGAACGAGGTGATTCCGGCGATGGATGCGCTCCGCGTACCGGCTGATGAACTGGAAATGATTGTAGATAAGGATGTCTGGCCGATTCCGACCTACGGAGAGCTCATGTTTGAGGTATAGAAAGAAGATGTTTGTATGAAGAAAAAGTGTTCAATCTATTTGCTTTGCACGGTTGCTTTAGTTGTAACTTTGATGTTTGCAACTGATAGAGTGGTGCATGCAAAAGATTACTTTTATCGTAGCGACTACTATCTGGAAGAGTATGAGGGAGACAGTAGTAAAGTGGTGATTCCGGATGATATAAAAATTATCTGTGAGCTGGCATTTTATGAGAACAATACCATTACTTCTGTTCTTGTATCGGACAGTGTGGCTACTATTCGTTCCAATGCATTTTATAAGTGCCCGAATCTGGTGTATGCGGAAATTCCTCCGTCTGTCAAAAAAATAGGGGAAAATGCGTTTAGAGAGTGTGGGGAAGGTCTGGTGATTGCCTGTGCTCCGAACTCTGCAGCATATACATATGCTGTTGAAAACGGATTTGACTATCGCCTTGTGGATTTTGACAATAGGAGTAAGGTGCAGAAGATTTTCTGCCATGACAGAACAGTTGATTACGGGACGGCATCGTTTCTGTTGGAAGCAAAGGCAAGCGGAAAGGGAAAACTGACGTACAAGGTATTGAATAAGAAGGTTGCGGCCGTAAGTAAAAGCGGCAAGGTGACCGTGAAAAATTGCGGAAGAACCAAAGTTGTTATTAGCGCGGCGGCAAGGGGAAAATACCTTGCCGCGGTAACCACTGTTACATTGACTGTGCGTCCGAAGAGACAGGAAATTAAAAGTCTTACGGCAAAGGAGCCGGGAACGGTTGTTGTATCTTGGAAAAAAGATAAAAAGGCAAGCGGCTATATTCTTGAATGTTCAGAAGACCCTTTGTTTGATTACAACAAGAAAGGCAATGTAATAGAAATACTGATTTCTTCAAAAAGCGTTACTTCACGCAGGATTTCAGGAGTGGAAAAAGGGGAATCTTATTATGTGCGTGTGCGTTCGTTTAAAAGCTCCGGGAAAGCAAAAATCAAAGGTCGCTGGAGTAAAGTGGAGGTAGTTAAGGGGAAGAAATCGTCAAAAAAATAAAAAAATTTAAAAAAACACTTGCACAAAGTAAAAAAATCGTGTATACTTTGTCCTTGTGATGGGCTATCGCCAAATGGTAAGGCAACGGACTCTGACTCCGTCATTTCAAGGTTCGAATCCTTGTAGCCCAGCTTAACAGAAAGCACGTATCGAAAGATGCGTGCTTTTTTGGTCGGAGAAAAAGCCTGTTTTTTGTTGGTGTGACAATGGCCTAATATCGCAAATATATCGAATGAAACGACGCGCGGGTATTGCGGTCTGAAAATGGCAGCTGATACCCACACTTTTGTGTTTTTCTGGGTATGGGGATACAGAAAAGCTTGTGAATACCCTTTTTGGACAGTTTTGACTCAAATTTTGGGTATTGAGGTGGAGATTCTGCCTTCAATACCCGTCCGGGCGTTGCAGTAACTTCTTGGAAATCCCCATCTGCCTCGTGCTGAATGAATGCCACGGAAATCTTGCAAAATTCTCGTAAATCCCATATAATGTAACGCGGATATGCGTATCGGAATTTGCCGGGCGCAGAGAAACGTGTAGAACGGGAAGTGATACTATGTATTCATTTGAAAGCAGAATCAGATATAGTGAGACGGGAAGCGACGGAAAACTTACACTTCTTTCTTTGCTGAATTATTTCCAGGATTGTGCTATATTTCATTCGGAGGACCTGAATGTGGGGGTGGAGTATTTGGAAAAAATCCACGGCGTCTGGGTGATGAATTCCTGGCAGATTGATATTGACAGATATCCAAAACTGGGAGAGCAGGTGAGGATTCAGACACATCCGTATGATTTTAAATTGTGTCTCGGATCGAGAAATTTCGGAATGGTAGATAAAGACGGGGCAATGACGGCGGTTGCCAATACGCTTTGGACTTTTTTAAATACTGACACGGGACGCCCGATGAAACCGACATCAGAAATGATAGACAGTTATGGAATTGAGCCGCCGTATGAGATGGAATACCTTGATCGCAAAATCAGCTTTGTGGGCGTGGGAGAATCACTTGATCCGGTAGAGGTGAAAAATCATCACCTTGATACGAATCAGCATGTCAACAATGCGCAATATGTGGCAGTGGCCTGCGACTACCTTCCGGAAGATTTTATCATTCGCCGTATGCGTGCAACGTATCATAAGTCGGCGGTGCTTGGTGATTTGCTTTATCCGGTGGTTTACAGAGAAAAGGAAGAAACTGTCGGAGTGGCACTCTGCGATGCGCAGGGGAGTCCGTATGCAAATATAGAATTTTGTGAATGTAGGTAGAGATACAATATCAGTGAAATATAAGTGAGGAAATTATGTTATTCGGACAAAAACAGACATTGGTTATGGTAAAAAAAGTGGATTTCGGTGTATATCTTGCCGAGTCTTTAAAGGAAAAAGAAAATAAAGTGCTTCTTCCTGCAAAGCAGGTTCCGCAGGGGCTGTGTCCGGGCGATGAAATTGAAGTGTTTTTATATAAAGATTCTCAGGATCGTCCGATTGCGACCACCAATGCGCCAAAACTGATGCTTGGCGAGACGGCACGCCTTCGAGTTGTGTCCGTTGGGAAAATGGGTGCTTTTCTGGATTGGGGGCTGGAAAAAGATCTGTTTTTACCATTCCGTGAGCAGACCATTAAGGTAAAAGAAGGCGATGAGGTTATCGTGGCACTTTATTTGGATAAAAGCAGCCGCCTTTGTGCGACAATGCGAGTGTACCCGTACCTTTCTACGCAGAGCCCATATCAGGCGGAGGATGAAGTGACGGGAATGATTTATGAAATCAGTTCGAATTTTGGTGCATTTGTAGCGGTTGATGATAAGTATTCGGCGCTCATTGCCAAGAAAGAACTGTATGGAAAACCGGAAGTTCTCGATATGATAACAGCGCGGGTGGTGAAGGTAAAAGAAGACGGAAAACTGGACCTCGCAATCCGTCAGAAAGCGCATTTGCAGATGAATACGGATGCAGAGGCACTTCTTGAACTGCTTGAGAAAAACAACGGAACATTGCCGATTGGAGACAAATCTTCGCCGGAAAAGATACGCAAATGGACAGGTATGAGCAAAAATGAGTTCAAGCGTGCGGAGGGCAGACTTTACAAAGAACGTAAAATCACAGTCGCTCCGGAATTCATCAGCTTGATGTAAAAAATTGCAATTTTACATAACTTGCATTATACTGGGAAAAATAGAAGAAAAAGGAAAGATGAGGAAGATTCGATGAAAGTACAGAATATTACAGATATTGATAAGTTTTTTGAGGTGATTGACAGCTGCAAAGGAAAGGTTGAGCTGGTTACCGGAGAAGGCGACCGTTTAAATTTAAAATCCAAACTGGCGCAGTATGTATCACTTGCTAATATTTTTTCGGATGGTTCCATTCAGGAATTAGAACTGCTTGCTTATGAACCGGAAGATATTAACAAACTCGTGAACTTTATGATGAATAATTAATATATGAATGCAAAGAAAACCAATTGGTTATTTACATCAATAATATTATTAAACGTGGTGGTTGTAGCAGCAGTTGCATTTGTGACAGGATATATGGGCATAGAAATCGGAACGATTCCGGGACTGCTTCTCAGCCAGGCGATTTTGTTTGTGCCGGCGCTTCTGTTTTTACTTGCCACACGGACCAAAATAAAAGACTTGATTGCGGTAGAAAAACCGAAGTGGCTTACGACACTTCTGGTGATTTTAATTACGTATTTGTGTATGCCGCTGGTGGTGACGATCAATGCTTTTTCCATGTTGTTTGTGGAAAATGAGGTGACAAATTTGCAGCCTCTTTTGCAGGGAGTACCTGCATGGCAGCTGATATTGATGATTGGAATCATTGGACCTGTCAGCGAAGAATTTGTATTTCGAGGTGTGATTTATCATGGATATCGCCGGAGTGGGAGAATTGTGACGGCGATGCTGTTGTCGGCCTTTTTGTTTGGACTTATACATCTGAATTTCAACCAGATGAGCTATGCCGTTTTGGTTGGTGTAATCGGTGTTCTTTTGATAGAAGGAACCGGAAGTATTTTCTACAGTATTGTGTTCCATGTCTGTGTCAATGTGACAAATGTAATCCAGATTTTGATGCAGAACCCGGAGACTGCAGCCATGGATGCGAAACAGACTCAGCAGATGATTGAGTCAATGATGAATATGCCTTACAAGCAGGCGCTTTGTATCGTAATCGCAGTGTATGCAGTGATTGCCTGCTTTACGACAACAATTGCCGGTTGTCTATACTATTTGATTTTAAAGAAAGAGGGAAGAACCGGGCATGTTCGCCTTTTATTTTCGAAGAAGGGTGAAAGTGGTGTTTCGGCTTCGGGGCGCAGAGTGTGGTCCTGGCCGTTGGTTTTTTCTATCATGCTTTGTCTGGTATATATGATTGCGGACATGGTGTGGTTTTGACAGTAAGGGTGAAAGTATGAGACAAATGCAGGTGCTCGGAGTAGAGCTACAGGATTATACCGTGCGTGAAGCGATGCGGAAGGCGGAGGTTTTCCTGCATGATCAGAAACTGAATACGATTGCATATATTACGACACGTGGGCTTATGGCGGCAGAAGATTCTCCGGAACTTAAAGCATTTTTGTCAAACATCGATTTGACTGTGGCGGCTGATAGTGATATTTTGCATGCGGCCGGAATTGAGAATCGCAATCGAATAAAAGAAGTTGAAAATGACGAGTTTATGGAAGAATTTCTTAAAAAACTGGTTCGTGGCAAGAGGAGTGTGTATCTGTTAACAGGTACGAAGGAGCAGCTTGTGGCTCTTGAGGAATGTTTGAAAAGCTATCAGCAGAGTCTCCGTATTGTCGGAAAATTCTCTCTGGATGAACTGGAGAAGGAAGAGGACTGGCTGATTAATGAAATGAACGCACAGATGACGGAAGTGGTGATTTCTAATATTTCTTCTCCGCAGAGAGAAAGTTTTTTTGAAAACAACCATATGAAGATGAATGCACGTATCTGGCTGATGCTGAAGGATAAAGTAGTGCATGCGACTCGTAAGAAGAGTGTATTGTGGCGTCTGCCGGATATGGTATCAAAAAAATTGTTCCGCAGAAAGGTAGTAAAATATCAAAATCAAGAGCTGGATGAGTGAAAAAAGAGTCTTGTGGAAGGGTACAAACTTCTACGAGGCTCTTTTTTGAATAAAATTGCATAAAAAAATAGTGAAAATAAGTAGATTTTTTTGTTAAAATGTTTTAAAATGAAAAATACAATGTGCAAATGGTATTTGTGGGGCTATGTTTATTTGTGAAAAATGTATAAATAGCTGAAACATATGTATGGGCAAAGGAGTGGAGGATATGATTTCAAATCAGATTCTGCAAAATACGCTGGATGGCTTGAAGGCGATTTCCAGAGTGGACTTTTCTGTGATTGATACGGATGGAAAGACAGTGGCATCAACAGTGGACAGTGAGGGCGATTATGTTCATGCGGTCGTTGATTTTGTGAAATCTCCGGCAGACAGCCAGGAGGTTTCCAGATATCAGTTTTTTAAGATTTATGATGAGCAGTCAGTGGAATATGTACTGGTTGCTACCGGTTCGGGAGAGGATGTCTATATGGTCGGCAAGATGGCGACATTCCAGATTCAAAATCTTCTGATTGCTTACAAGGAACGTTTTGATAAAGACAATTTTATCAAGAATCTGTTGCTTGATAATCTTCTTCTGGTAGATATTTACAGCCGGTCGAAAAAGTTACATATCCGCATGGAGGCACCGCGAAGTGTGTTAATTGCGGAAACGGAAGGCGGTAAAGATATCAATGCCGTAGAATTGGTGCGAGGATGTCTGCCGCAGGGAAACAGGGATTTTACGACTGCAGTGGATGAAAACAGCGTGATTATTGTCAAGGAGACAGAGTCAGACAATGTGAAAGCAGAACTGGAACAGACTGCCAAAACTATTATTGCGGTACTGGAAAAAGAAGGTGCTTCCAAGGTGCATGTTGCATATGGTAGTATGGTGGGAGAACTGAAAGAAGTGAGCCGTTCTTATAAGGAAGCCAAAATGGCACTGGATGTTGGGCGTATCTTTTTTGATGAGAGACAGATTGTGGCGTACAGTGAACTTGGCATAGGGAGACTTATTTATCAGCTTCCGATTCCTCTTTGTAAAATGTTCATTCGCGAGATTTTCGGAAATAAGAGTCCGGATGAGTTCGACGAAGAGACAATTATTACAATCAATAAATTCTTTGAAAACAGCCTGAATGTTTCTGAGACATCCAGACAGCTGTTTATTCATCGAAACACACTGGTATACCGGCTTGATAAACTGCAAAAGAGCACGGGGCTGGATCTGCGTGTGTTTGAAGACGCCATCACGTTTAAAATTGCAATGATGGTAGCAAAGTATATGAAATATATGGAAAGTTTTGAGTATTAGAATAAGGAGAAAAGATTCCTATGATTACATTGGAAAATGTTGTAAAGTCATATTCGACCGGAGCACCGGCCCTAAATGGCATCAGCCTGAATATTGAAGCCGGCGAGTTTGTGTTCATTGTAGGTGACAGCGGATCCGGCAAATCGACGTTAATTAAACTTTTGCTGAGGGAACTTTTGCCGACATCCGGTTCCATCGTGGTAAACAATATGGATGTTGCGGCGCTGCGCCATAAAGAGATCCCGAAGTACAGACGCAGCCTGGGAGTGGTGTTTCAGGACTTCCGTCTGCTAAAGGATCGCAATGTATATGAAAATGTGGCATTCGCACAGCGCATTGTGCAGACACCGAACAAAGAGATTAAGAGAAATGTTCCGTCCATTCTTTCTACGGTAGGACTGGCCGGAAAATACAAAGCAAGACCACGTCAGCTTTCCGGTGGAGAGCAGCAGCGAGTGGCACTTGCCAGGGCGCTTGTGAATAATCCGCCAATCCTTCTGGCAGATGAGCCGACCGGAAATCTGGATCCGAAAAACTCATGGGAAATCATGAAGTTGTTTGAAGAGATCAATGCAAGAGGAACGACGGTGGTGGTTGTAACACATAACCGTGAAATCGTAAATGCAATGAAGAAACGTGTAATCACGATGAACAAAGGTGTTATTGTGAGCGACGAGAAGGAAGGTACATACATCGATGAGATTTAGTACACTAATTTATACAATCAAGCAGGGCGTAATTAATATTTTCCGTAATAAGTGGTATTCCCTGGCATCCATGGCGACCATCAGTGCATGTCTTTTTATGTTTGGAATCTTTTATTCGGTAGTGGCCAATTTCCAGCATATTGTAAAAGAGGCGCAGAACGGAGTGGCGGTTACGGTATTCTTTAATGAGGATACGAGCGATGACCGAATTAAAGAAATCGGTGAAATGATTAGGAAAAGACCGGAGGTGTCAAGAGCCGAATTTGTATCATCTGACGAAGCATGGGAAAACTTTAAAGATGTTTATCTTGGTGAGTATGCAGATGGCTTCGGAGATGATAATCCAATCAAGGATTCAGAAAACTATGAAGTATATCTGAATGATGTTTCCATGCAGGACAGTCTGGTGACGTACCTGGAATCCATTCAGGGCGTGCGTAAGGTAAACCGCTCCGATATTACGGCAAATACCTTGTCAGGAATGAACCGGCTGATTGGTTATGTTTCCATCGGTATCATTGCGATTCTTTTGGCAGTTTCCGTGTTCCTGATCAGCAATACGGTAACCATCGGTATTTCCGTGCGTAAGGAAGAAATTAATATCATGAAGTACATCGGTGCAACAGACTTTTTTGTGCGTGCTCCGTTTGTGATTGAAGGTATGTTAATCGGGGCAGTAGGGTCGCTCCTTCCGCTCGCAATCATTTATTTTATTTATAATAATGTTTTGGAATATGTAACAACAAGATTCCAGATGCTGACACAGTTATTAAAATTCTTGACCGTGGATCAGGTGTTCCAGGTGCTGGTTCCGGTTTCTTTACTGATCGGTATCGGTATCGGTTTTGTAGGAAGTTTTTCAACGGTTCGCAAACATATTCGTGTCTGATGTTGAATATGAAATAATATACAGGAGATTTTGACTGCATGATAAATACGAAACGATGGCTTGGTTTTTTACTGGCTTTGGTGATGCTTGTGATAACCCCTTGCTCTGTAATGGCAGATACGAAAGAAAGTCTGGATCAGCAGATAAGAGAGGATTCTGCAGCACTTGATAATGCGCAAAGCGAGAAAGAAAAACTGCAGGACAATCTGGAAGCGGCGCAGGAACTAAAAAAAGCGTTGCAGGTGACCAAAAATGAATTGACCGATCATATGGTTGAACTGGACAATGAAATGAGTCAGGTGTCCATGAAACTTTTTGAAGTGGAAGAACTTTTGAAAATGAAAGAAGTGGAGCACCGGGAGACAGAAGAAAGACTTGTGGTGGCAAAGGATAATATAGAGAAGCAGTACGAGGATATGAAGATTCGTATTCAGTTTATGTATGAACACGGGTCCATGTCTTTTCTTGAGATTCTTCTTTCCAGTTCCAGTTTTAGTGAGATGCTCAATAAAGCAGAATATATCGAGCAGGTTTCGGCCTATGACAGGCAGATGCTGAATCAGTATGAGGTGACGAAGGTAAAAGTAGAAGAACTGGAAAAGGAATTAAGCGACCAGAAGCAGATACTTGAGACCGTGCGTGCGGATGTACAGAAGCAGCAGGATGAGATGAAAGGCCTGATTGACGAAAAGAAAGAAGAAATAAGCGAATACGAGACGGATATTGCGAATAAGGAAAAGGCAATCAAAGAGTATGAAGACATGATTGCTGAGCAGGATGGTATTATTGGTGCTTTGGAAGTGGCTGTAGCATCGGCCAAAAAGAAACAGCAGCAGATGGGCGTTTCCAATAATTCGGCTTCGTATGGCGGCGGTACTTTTTGCTGGCCGGCTCCGTCTTATACCAGAATTTCCGATGATTACGGGTGGAGAACACATCCAACGCTTGGGGTACAACAGTTTCATAATGGTGTTGATATGGCATCACCGAGCGGAAGCCCGATTTTGGCAGCGGCGGATGGCGTGGTGGTTGCAGCCTCTTATAATGCAACCATGGGAAATTATGTCATGATTGATCATGGTGGCGGATTGTTTACCATTTATATGCATGCATCTGCGTTGTTTGTCTCTTCCGGGAATGTTGTGTCCGCAGGAGATGAGATTGCTGCGGTTGGTTCAACCGGGCGTTCAACAGGACCGCA
>JAGAOK010000103.1 GCA_017623815.1 Lachnospiraceae bacterium | reverse complement strand
TGTTTTTCCGCTTTCATCCTGAACCTGTGCCAGCGTTTCTTTCAGAGAAGCGACTTCGCTGATAAGTTCCTTTTCTTTTTTCTTTTGCTCATTTTTTGCCAGTGCTTTGGCATCAAGAACCGCATCTGCAGTCGGAAGTTCTTCGGAAAATTCTTCTTCAAAGGCTTTTTCCAGCTGCGGCGTAAGCGTTTCTGAAAACTCGCATTCCTCCAGAATGGTCTTAAATGTATCTGCGGTCAGTGTAATCGGTTCCGCATTCGGGTCTTCCGGCTGCTCGCGGTCGAGCAGATCGCTGATGGATTCCTGCAGGCTCATAAAAACATCATCTGCAAGGACTTCGTCATCCGGAACCTGCGAAACGGCTTTTTTGACAATGTCCTGGAAGGATTTTTTCTGCTGCATGGCTGTTTTCTTAGAATCGCATCCGAGTCCGTCTTCCATGAAGGATTTGTGTGGATCTTTGGCATTTTTTGTATAATAGAGCAGGGCGTGAATGTCGCTGCTTCGCTGCGTGAAGGCAGGGAAGAGGAACCCGTTTTCCGGTGGGGAAACAATCCAGTCGCGCAGACGCACACCGATTTTATTTTCTTCTTCAAGGTAGCCGAGTCCCGGTTTGGAAAGGGTGACCGGACAGATGGCACACAGAAGATATTCGTATACCTCCTCGGATTCGTCGAGCTTCATGTTATCCTCGGTTTTGACCGGAACATCGTAGGCGTCATGATAGAGCAGAATCAGATAATTTCCGACATAATCATAGGTCTCGATGATGAGGTCATAGAAGCGGTCAAGTAGTCCTTCTTCCTTGAGGGCAGTTTTTTTCAGTCCCATGAAAAACTGCTGTTTGCCACCGGCCTCTTCTTCTTCGCGCGGAAATTCCAGTTCGAGCAGGTTGTTGCCCAGAGTCCCTGAAAGGGTTTTCTTGGCAATTTCAAGGTATTTGTAATATTCTTCATCCGGAAGATTTAAAAATACTTCATTTAACGTAACGACCTTTTCCTTTTGGGAATTTACATAGCACCCGGTCATGCGGGTGAAGGTGCACTGGTCTTTTTTGAAGCGTTTTTTCAGTTCCATTAAATCTTTGCGTTGCATGTTGTCACTCCGTTTCTATTTGGTTTGGAATATAACATTCCGACTCTTACTTAGTATAAATTTGCAGGCGCAAGATTGCAAGGGAAAACTTGTCCTCGGGCGCGTTCTTTGTTATACTTACTGGCAGAGGATTCCTGCGCAGACGGTCAGGGAATCCGCAAATGATAGCAAAACAGGAGGCAGATTCTTATGATGGCAGAAAGTAAAATGAATGAATTTATAAAAGTGCTCTCGTCCGATGCCCCGGTACCGGGCGGCGGAGGTGCGAGCGGATACGCAGCAGCGATCGGTATGGCACTTGGAAATATGGTGGCGAGTCTTACGACAGGTAAGAAAAAATATGCCGAGTATCAGGAGGAGATTGAAGAGATTCTGGTCAAGGGCGATAGAATCGCACAGGAATTGATGGCGTTTATGGATAAGGATGCAGAGGCCTTTGAGCCGCTTTCAAAGGCATATGGTCTTCCGAAAAATACAGAGGAAGAGATTGCCGAGCGGACGCGTATTATGGAGCAGGCACTGAAGGAGGCGAGCGAGGCTCCGCTTGCACTGATGGAAAAGATTATGGAGGCACTTGCAGTGATTCTTCGTCTGTCTGAGATTGGAAGCCGAATTGCAATCAGTGACGCCGGTGTCGGAGCGCAGATGTGTAAGGCAGCGCTGAATGGTGCATCGTTAAATGTGTTTATCAATACAAAGCTGATGAAGAACAGAGAACTTGCGGAGCAGATGAATGCCCGTGCAGATGAAATGTTGGCTGAGGGTAACCAAATGGCGGATGAAGCATATGACAAGGTCGTGAAAGCAATTCGCGGATAAAAGAAGCAGTATAAAGGAAGAAGATAAAAGACGGAGGAAAGAATCATGGAATGTTTAAAAGGACTTCCGGTAGCAAAGGCTGTCAATGAACAGATTGCAGAGGAAATGAAAGACTTTGAGGGAAGACTGCCACATCTGGCAATCGTGCGCGTCGGAGAAAAGCCGGACGATATTGCATATGAGCGCGGCGCGGTAAAAAAGATGGAAAAGGTAGGATTCGACTGTACGCAGTTTACGTTCCCGGGGGAGATTACAAACGAAGAGTTTCAGAAGGAATTTGATAAAATCAATGAAAATGAGGAAATCGACGGCATTTTACTGCTCAGACCGCTTCCGAAGCATATTGATGAAAAAGCAATCGAGCAGCGGATTGATCCGGCCAAGGATCTGGATGGTATTTCGCCGGTAAATCTTGCCAAGGTATATGCAGGTGATGCGAGCGGATTTGCACCGTGTACGGCTGAGGCAGTCATTGAGATGCTGGATTTTGCAGGAATTGATATCACCGGAAAGCGCGTGACGGTGGTAGGAAGAAGTCTTGTCATCGGGAAACCGGTAACCATGCTTTTGATGAAGAGAAATGCAACGGTGACGGTATGTCATACCAGAACCGTGGATATGCCTTCTGTATGTAGAAATGCTGAGATTCTGGTGGCCGCTGCAGGCGTGGCAAAGATGATTACGGCTGATTATGTCGGAAAAGACGCTGTGGTAATAGATGTCGGAATCAATGTGGATGCAGAGGGGAATCTTTGCGGAGATGTAGATTATGATGCTATGGAAGGTGTTGCTTCTGTTGCAACTCCGGTACCGGGCGGTGTCGGTTCTGTTACGACTTCCGTTCTGGCAAAGCATCTACTTCGCGCAGCTAAGAGCAGAAGATAGGAAACCATATGAAAAAAAGAAATTTTAAGTTAGTTATCGGATACGATGGAAGCCGATATCACGGCTGGGAGCACAAAGAGGGCCGCGATACCGTGCAGGGGCGTATTGCAAAGGTGCTTGCGCATGTATCAGAGGAGCCGGTCCATGTTATCGGCGCAGGACGGACCGATGCGGGAGTGCATGCAAAAGGAATGGTGGCGAATGTATTTCTTTTGTGTGACAAAACAGTAGAAGAATTGAAGAGTTATGTAAACCGTTATTTACCGGAGGATATTGTAGTCTATGAAATGGAAGAGGCAGAGGAGCGGTTTCACGCCCGCTACAATGCGACGGGAAAAACCTACTGCTATACGTTATATAGCGGAGAGGGGAAACCGTTGTTTGACCGCAAGTATGTATGGAACATAGACGAGCCTCTTGCTCTTGATAAGATGAAATCCGTAGCAGATATTTTAGTGGGAACGCATGATTTTGCCGGATTTTGCAAAAATCCGCAAAAAAGGAAATCCACCATTCGTACGGTGGATAAGATAGAGGTGGTAAGAAACGGCGATTACGTAACACTTACCTTCCATGGAGATGGTTTTTTGCATCATATGGTGCGGATTATGACAGGAACACTGGTGGCGGCAGGGCTGTCACAGATCACGCCGGAGCAGGTGCGAAGAGCCTTGGAAGATAAAAACAGGCAGCTGGCCGGTGTAACGGCACCGGCGCAGGGGCTTTGTCTTATGGAGACGGATTATCCGGCCAGATAGTTGCGCATGGTTTTTAGCGCGTTTTTTTCCAGACGGGATACCTGTGCCTGGGAAATGCCAATCATGTCCGCAACTTCCATCTGGGTTTTTCCTTCAAAAAAGCGGAGCGAGATAATCTCGTGTTCGCGCATATTAAGTCGCTTCATGGCTTCAGATAAAGAGAGAGATTCGATCCAGTTCTCCTCTTTATTTTTTTTGTCACTGATCTGATCCATGACGTAAAGGGTGTCGCCGCCTTCGGTGTAAATCGGTTCGCTCAGACTCATGGGATTTTGCATGGCATCAAGGGCATAAACGATATCCTCCTTGGATATGCCAAGTTCAGCAGAGAGTTCGTCAATGGTTGGTTCTTTCTGGTTTTCTTTGGTCATCTGTTCTCTGGCGCAGATGGCTTTGTAGGCGATATCTTTTAAGGAGCGCGAGACCCGAAGTGCACTGTTATCACGCAGATAGCGGCGGATTTCACCGATGATCATAGGAACCGCATACGTGGAAAATTTAACACCGAGGGTGCAGTCAAAATTGTCGATGGCTTTAATCAGCCCGATACAGCCGATTTGGAACAGGTCATCAATGTTTTCCGTTGTGTTGGAAAAACGTCGGATAACGCTCAGTACCAGACGGAGATTTCCCTCGATATAACGAAGTCGGGCCTGTTCATCGCCGGCTTTAATCAGCTCAAACAAAGCGGTTTGCTGGGAAGCTTCTAGAAGAGGAAGCTTTGCCGTATTTACGCCGCATATTTCTACTTTTCCTAATGCCATGTTATGGTCCTCCTGAATGCTTTGGGCTTATTCAAAGGATGCGCAAAAAACTGTTTTTTATGCACGGAAAACAGAAGATAAAAGTAGTAAAAAGAATGGATTTATGATAAAATTTGAGGAAAGACAACAGTATCCATGTTTAAGAGCATGAGTTAGGAGTGAGCGTATGAAAATGGAAAGATGTAAGAAGGCAGCTTTAAAGACTGCAATAGTGATAGGTGCGATAGCGATGTTTTGTCTCACATTTTTTGCAGAGCCGGTCAGAGCAGCAACGGTCAAATTAAATACAACCGAAAAGAAAATGGTGATAGGAAATACATATAAACTCAAAGTACGAAATACACAAAAGAGTGTAAAGTGGCGTTCAAGCAATCCGAAGGTGGCAACGGTTTCAAAAAACGGACTTGTAACGGCCAAAAAAGCCGGAAAGACTACGATTACGGCGAAGGTTGGAAAGAAAAAGTTTACTTGTAAGGTAACTGTAATTACCATGCAGGATTCTTATGTGAGTAAGACAATCCGGCAGATGAATAAAGAGAGAAGGAAATATGGATATGCATCCTTTGACCGTGATCCGCTTTTGATGGCAGCGGCGCAGAAGCGTGCAAAGGAGCTTTCAAAGAAGTTTTCACATACGCGTCCGAACGGAACGAAATGGACGTCAGCAATCAGTATGGATTACGATTTTAAACGTGCAGCAGAAAATATTGCGCGTGATTTTGCAACGCCGCAGCAGACGGTCGATGCGTGGATGAAGAGTGCGTCAACAAAGGCTAAGATTATCGGAAAACAGTATAAAGATATCGGAGTAGGTGTATACCTCGGAAAAGACGGATATTTATACTGGTGTGCGATTTTTGCCAGAGAAAAATAAAAGCGTGACGGTTTTGCCGCCCGGGAAAGAGGAAAAAAGATGAAGAAAAAGACCACAGTGGATATGACAGTCGGAAGTCCGCTAAGGCATATGGTGAAATTTACGCTTCCCCTTCTTTTGGGAAATCTGTTTCAGCAGCTTTATAACATGGTGGATTCTGTCGTGGTCGGCAATTACGTCGGTCCTGATGCGCTGGCAGCGGTAGGAGCGTGCGGCTCCATGAATTTTTTGTTCGTATCGCTCAGCACGGGACTTGCAACCGGAATCGGGATTTTGGTTTCACAGTTTTTCGGTGCGGGAGATGAAAAGAGGGTGCGAAAGGCGATTGCAAACGCTGTGTATGTACTGTTTGGCGTTGCGATGTGTGTAAGCATTCTCGGTGTGTTGTTTTGTCCGCAGCTTTTGGCACTTTTGCAGACACCGGAGAGCGTAATCGGAAATTCGGTAATCTATATGAGAACTGCCTGTGCCGGAATGATTTTTGTTACCACTTATAACGGAATGGCGGCACTTTTACGGGCACTCGGAGATTCCAGAACGCCTCTGTATTTTTTGATTATGTCGAGCGTGATTAATGTGGTTTTGGATCTTGTTTTTGTACTGCGTTTTGGTCTTGGAGTATTCGGTGTTGCGATTGCAACGATTATTGCACAGGCTTTTTCTGCTATTGCATGTATCATTTATGCTTATAAAAAGATCAGTTACTTCAGGCTGCGCAGGGAGCATATGAAGCCGGACCGCGGAATGATAGTCACTTCGTTCCGGCTGGGAGTACCGATAGCATTACAGAATTCCATGATAGCAGTTTCCTGCATGGCATTGCAGGGAGTAGTCAATACCTTCGGTGAGACGGTTATGGCGGCATATACGATCATCGGTCGTATTGAGCAGATTGTTCAGCAGCCGTACAGTTCACTTGCCATGGCACTGACGACCTACAGCGGACAAAATATCGGTGCGGGAAATACAGAGCGTGTAAAAAAAGGATTCCGTCAGGCTACGCTGATGGCTCTGATATTTAGTTTGTGTCTGATTCCGATTGCATATCTTTTGGGTGAGCAGATTATAGGAATATTTGTAAAGGATGCTGAAGTTATCCGGATTGGAACCACTGCACTTCGGATTAACAGTCTGTGCTATTTTGCACTTGGGATGATTTATGTACCGAGAGGAGTGCTTAATGGATGCGGTGACTCCACATTTGCCCTGATTAACGGAATTGTAGAAGTGGTATGTCGAATTTCGTTTTCACAGATATTGACGGCCATCCCTGTGCTGGGATTTTGGGGAATCTGGCTAACGACAGGAGCTACTTGGGTGACAACGGCGCTGATATGTGTGGCGCGTTATATGAAAGGAAAATGGAAGGTGTTGCCTAAACAGCACTCATAATATGAGAAAAAAGGGCTGTCGCTCTATAAGATGATTTGCATTTTGAAATCACTATAGAGCAACGGCCCTTTTTTTTATCAGCTGCGACTGATTTTGTAATCTTTATGAAGGGTTACCTGTTTGACACAGCGGATATCGCGGCTGGAACTTGCCAGCAGAATATCATAAGTTCCTTGCGGAGCGATGTAGCAATGAGAGGTCTCATCGTAGTAACAGAAGGCTTCCGGAGTGAGTGAAAAATGATACATGCATTCTTCGCCGGCTGCGATTTGCTTTTTGTCAAAATCGCGAAGTTCTTTTACCGGACGTTTCTGTCCCTGACCGGTAACCGGATCGGAAGGTGCCACGTAAAGCTGAACGCTTTCTTTGGCGGTGACTTCCGACGTGTTTTTTACCCGGCAGGTAATGTCAAAAATCGGAACCAGACTGCGACGAGGAATCAGCTCGTCGGTGGTTGTGTCCATGTCAGCTGTCACATCACATACTTCCATATCACTGTATTTAAATTCAGCGTAAGACAGACCGTGTCCGAAGGCAAATGCCGGCTCAATATCGGCGCTGTCAAGGTGGCGGTATCCGACAAAGACATCTTCTTTGTAGGTCACGGTATCAATCCCAGGGAACGTGTCCAAACTGTGTGCACCACAGTCAGAAAGTACTTTCGGGAATGACGTCGGAAGCTTTCCGGAAGGAGATACTTCACCGAAAATAGTACGTGCAAATGCAAGTCCCCCTTCCATACCATTATAGTAAGAGAAGAGAAGTGTGTCTGCCTGATCGCTCCAGACGGCAGTGGAAACAGGAGATCCGCCAATTAGTGTCACAATCATATCCGGGCGAACCTTTAACAGTTCGCTGATCACATGATCCTGTCCGCAAGGAAGATGGTAGTCTTTACGGTCCTGATCCTCCACATCCTGGTCATGCGTCAGTCCGCCGACAAAGATCACTGCGTCAGCATCTTTGCAGGCCTGCTTTGCGCGTTCTAAATATTCTGCGTTTATTGCTTCCAGTTTTTCTTCCGGAATGTAGCGCTGCTGGCGTGGTAAAAACGGATTTAATGCTTCATCCATTTTATTATAAGAAAGAATATTCTGTGAATTTTCCCGTCCCCATGCATTGCCGATTACGTAGTTATAATAGCCCGGCTCGTAAACTACCTCACAGTTTCCGCCAAGGTACATTTTCAATCCCATCAAAGGAGTGAGTTCATAAAGCGCTTTTATTTCTGCGCTTCCGCCGCCAAGCGCGTGGGTGCGGTCCGCATTATCGCCGATGACAAGGAGTTTCTTTATTTTGTCCGGGTTAAGCGGGAGCTGCTTTTTGTCATTCTTGAGAAGAACGATGGATTCTTCCGCTGTTTTCAGCAAGGCTTCACGCGAAGAAGGAAGGTTGTAACCACCACGTTTTCTATTGCCGTCTAACATGTGAAGTTCATTCATTGTATGCAGAATGTGCATGATTTTTTTGTCGATTTCAGCCTCGCTGACCAGACCGTCTTTCACTGCCTGTTTGAGCGGATTTGCCAGATAGTATTCGTCAAAATTGTCCGTACAACCCATCTCGACATCCAGCGAACAAGTTGCTGATTTTTCGGTGTCGTGGACACCGCCCCAGTCGGATACTGTGAGGCCTTCAAAGTTCCATTCACCGCGAAGTATGTCATCAAGAAGCTGCTGACTATGGCAGGCATATTCGCCCATAAAGCGGTTATAAGAAGCCATCATTCCGAGGGTATTACCTTCATAGACCGTAGCGCGGAAAGCAGGAAAATAGATTTCCCAAAGGGCACGCTCACTTGGAATGGAGTTTCCGCCGTGACGCTGGGTTTCCTGGTTGTTTAGTGCATAATGTTTTACACAGGCAGAGACATCGGATTCCTGTACACCTTTTACATAAGGAACTGCCATTTCAGCAGTCAGGTAAGGATCTTCGCTCATGTATTCAAAATTGCGTCCGCACAGAGGCGAGCGTTGGATGTTGATTCCCGGTGCCAAAATCATGTCTTTTCCACGTCCTCGCGCTTCGAGACCGAGAACCTGACCGGAAGCATATGCGCATTCGCGGTTCCAGGTGGCAGCAATGGCGCTGTTACATGGAAGGTATGAGGTGTAATCATCGTTTCCGCCGATCATCAGCCACTGGTCCGGAAGAAATTCCGGTCTGGTCCCCATCGGTCCGTCGGAAAATGTAAAGGCTGGGATGCCTTTTTCCGGTACAGCAGCTGTTTTAAATAAGGCTGCGCCGTGAATCATACTGATTTTTTCGTCCAAGGTCAATGTTTTCAAAAGTTCTTGTAATTCTGTTTTTGTCATTATAGTGTCCTCCGAAAAATGTTTCGTGCGTTCTGTTTATATAAAAATAGCAGAAATAAGAAAAAACTATATCAAATTCGTGACATTTATATTATAATTCTGATGAAAGAGGTGGCAAATGAAAGAAAACACAAATTTAGATATCAGTCTCTACATGCAGCGGGAAGAGAATATCTTTCATGCACCGTATGAAAAGGAACTGAGTTTCTATGAAAAAGTAAAGAACGGAGAAGTGGAAGAGGTGGACGGATGGATGCGTGCGCATCCGATCGGAACAGGAGAAGGCTTTGGAAAGCTTTCGGACAACCCGATTCATCACCTGCGCTATCATGTCATTATTTCGGTGGCTATGATTACGAGATTTTGCATTGAGGGCGGAATGGATCCGGAAACAGCGTACGGTCTTTCTGATATGTATATCCGCAAGGCAGATGTGATCAGGGATAAAAAAGAACTGACCCGCCTTCATCTGCATATGTGCGTGGATTTTACACAGCGCATGCGAAGGCTGAAGAAGGACAGTATTTATTCTAAGCACATTGTGCAGTGTGTGGATTATATCCATGCACACATCAATGAGCGGGTTACGACAGAGAAACTGGCAGCGTATTGCGGACTTCACGTCAGTTATTTGTCCAGATTATTTAAACAGGAAACGGGTGTGGGAATCGGTGAATACATCCGCAGGCGCAAGCTTGAGACGGCGCAGAATATGCTCAAGTATTCAGACTACACGTTTTCGGAAATAGCCGCATTTCTGGCGTTTTCCTCACAGAGTCATTTTGTGAAGGTGTTCCGGGAAAATGTGGGCATTACGCCGGGAGAGTACCGAAATCAATATTATAGAACGAATTGGGGAGAGAAGAAAAATGTCTGATTATATTACAACGCACAGCAAAATTCATTTTACACCGCTTAAGCCGAAAAAGGAGCAGATCCGGATTGAGGATATTGCACATTCGCTTTCACTTATGACAAGAGCAAATGGGCATTTTCCGGAGTTTTATTCCGTAGCACAGCATTGTATCCACTGTTATGAGGAAGCAACGGCGCGCGGTCTTTCGAAAAGACTTCGACTGGCCTGCCTTTTGCATGATGCAAGCGAGGCGTACCTTGCGGATATTACGCGGCCGGTAAAAAAGAATCTGCCAAAGTACCTGGTCATTGAAAAGGTGCTGCAGGATGCAGTGTATGAAAGGTTTCTCGGCACCAGGCTGACGGAGGAGGAGCAGAAAGTCGTATCCGAGGTGGATGATGCGCTGCTGTATTATGAATTTGAACATTACATGGGTGAGAAGCTGATGGATGAGGAGCCGCGGCTTAGCAGTAATCCGGTGTTTGAAGTTGTGCCATTTGCCGAAATCGAGAAAAAATACATAGAATTTTCACAAATTTAACAAAATTTGATAACAATTGGACGATATCCTTAAGACCATAGAATAGAAACATCAAAGGAAAGGAACGAGGAGTATGTTTGAAGATAAGAACGAATTCGAATATGGATATGAACCTACGCCGCAGATACAGCCGCAGCCGGAAGAATATGTGCAGCCGACACCGCAGCCAACGCCGGAAGTAAATCCACAGTATCAGTCACAGCCGCAACCGGAAATGTATGCGCAGCCACAGCCGCAGCCGATGCCGAAGGAAAAGAAACCGAAGAAGGAACGGAAAATCCTTAAAAGTGCGCTTGGCGGGGTGGTATTCGGAGTTTGTGCAGGAGTGGTATTTTTAGGCATTGCATGGATTGGGAAAAACACCTTTTTAAAGGATGAAAATGAGCGCAGTGTAGTTCTGGAAACAACGAAAACCATAGAAGGCGAAAGCAGTGCATCGGAAGATGCTGATGCGTCGGCAAGCACAGTGATTTCACAGATTGCAAAAAACTGTATGCCTTCTGTTGTAGCGATTACAACCAAGAATATTGATGAGGTGCGTAGCTTTTTCGGAACGCAGCAGTATGAAAGCGAAGGCGCGGGAAGCGGTATTATTGTCGGAAAGAGTGATACTGAGCTTTTAGTGGCAACCAACAATCATGTGGTAGAAGGAGCAACGGAAGTGTCCGTATGCTTTAATGACAGCGAAACAGCGGTGGCAACAGCAGTTGTAAAGGGAAGTGATCCGGCCAAGGATCTGGCAGTGGTAGCTATTTCGCTGGAAAACTTAAGCGACGAAATATTATCTTCCATTAAAGTGGCAACCATCGGAAATTCCTCTGCGCTGAAGGTAGGGGATCAGGTAGTGGCTATCGGAAATGCGCTCGGACACGGTCAGAGTGTTACGACAGGAATTGTCTCTGCGTTAGACAGGGAAGTAGAGATTGAGGATCTGGATGCAAAACTGATTCAGACAGACGCAGCAATCAATCCGGGAAACAGTGGCGGTGCGCTTTTTAATATGAAAGGTGAACTGATCGGAATCAATTCTGCAAAGTTTGCTTCGGAGCTGGTAGAAGGTATGGGATATGCAATCCCGATTGCAACAGCGCAGCCGATTCTTGACAATCTGATGAACCGTGCAACGAGAGAACTTGCAGGGGAACAGGCAGGATATCTGGGAGTATCGGTGCAGGATGTTTCCGAGGAGGCCTCATCGTTTTATAACATTCCGAAAGGCGCCTATGTAGAGTCTGCGGAAGAAGGAGGCGGCGCAGCCAATGCGGGTATTCAGCAGGGAGATATTATTACAAAATTTGATGGTATTACAATTACAAGCGCTTCCGATCTCAGTGGCCTGATTGCATATTATAAGAAAGGCGAGCAGATTGAGGTTGTGTTCATGAGATCCGATAACGGAGTTTATCAGGAAAAAACAGTGACAGTAACCCTGACAGACAGCGAGCAGGCAAAGAAGGCAAAACAACAGGAAGAAAGCGGGCAGGTGTCTCCGACGCCGGAAATGCCGCAGGGAGAGACTCCGGAAGGTGAAATGCCGGATAGTGAGTATCCGGACGGATATTCGCGTGACTATGATATGGATGAAATGGAAGACTTTTTCCGCTATTTCTTCGGGAATTAAATAGTAAGGGCTGTTACAAGATCAGACGCAGAAATGCCGGGCTGATTTTGTAACAGGCTCTTTTCTTTTTTTTGTATCTATTTTATAATAAATAAGTATGCACAAAGGAGCTGCGGAGGATGCAGAATGAAAGATACAGTTAAATTTGACAGGGAGAAGTTTAAGTTTTATATAAAGAAGACGGTGCAGAACTATTGGTTTTCTATTGTGCTTATATTACTGATTGAGATGCTTGCAAGACATTCGGTGCAAAAAGGAATGCAGTTTGTATGGGATCACCCTTTTCTGATTCTGTACAGCGCATTGATTTTAACGGCGGTATATTCTGTTTCGTTTCTGTTTCGAAGAAGGCGTTTTGTATGGTTGCTTTTTACTGCACTTTTTCTGACGCTTGGCATAGCCAATTTTATTTTGCTTTTTTTCAGAATTACACCGCTTTCGGCAACAGATATTGCACTGCTGTCGTCGGTGTTTGAGATTATGCAGGTCTATCTGACGATATGGCAGATAATTTTAATGATAGTATTGCTATTTTGTGTTATCAGTGCAATTGCAATATATGGATACCGAAGCAAGGGGCAGGAAAGAAATCTGGCGGCAGCAGTAGCGGTGGTAGGAATATTGTTTGCGGCGGCAGCGATAGGTATGAATGTCGGTGATGAGACCGGAATGCTGCAGACGGAATTTGCGAATCTTCCGGATGCGTATGAAGACAATGGTTATATTTATTGTTTTACGAGAAGTATTGTCGATCGGGGAATTGAGGAACCGGAAGAATATACCGAAGAGGTATTGGAGGATATTTTTGTAGATATCAGAAATCAGAAAGATAAAGAGGTGGAACATAAGCCGAATCTTATTTTTCTGCAGATTGAATCGTTTTTTGATCTTTCCCGTGTAAAGGGAGCAGAGTATTCAGAACAGCCGATGCCGGTATATACAGCGCTTTTACAAAGTTGTCCGGGCGGGAAGCTGACAGTACCGAGTGTCGGAGCGGGAACGGCCAATACAGAGTTCGAAGTTCTGACCGGAATGAATCTGGATTATTTCGGAGCCGGGGAATATCCGTACAAGACGATTCTTCAGGAACAGACCTGTGAGTCGATGGCCTATAACTTAAAAAAACTCGGATATAGAGCTACAGCGATTCATAATAATACGGGGACGTTTTATGACAGGAACAAGGTCTATCCGAATTTGGGATTTGACTGTTTTGACAGTGAAGAATATATGCAGGGACTTACATATAATCAGCTTGGATGGGCCAAAGACAAGATTTTGACACAGCAGATAAGCCATGCGCTTACTGCGTCGAAGGAGCAGGACTTTATTTATGCCATTTCGGTACAGCCGCACGGAAAGTATCCGGAAGAGCAGATGGAAAACCCGCACATCCGCGTGACAGGATTTGCACCGGAAGAGCAGGAGCGGGCGAACGGGTTTGAATATTATGTCAATGAAGTACATGAGACGGATGCATTTTTGGGAATGCTGATTTCTACGCTCAATGCTTTTGACGAGCCGACAGTGGTGGTAATGTTTGGGGATCATCTGCCGAACATTGATATCACAGAGGAAGAAATTTCAGACGCCAGTTTGTTTGAAACGGAATACCTCATCTGGTCGAATCAGGCGCAGCGGGAAATAAAGACCATGAAGAATACGAAAAAAGATCTTTGTGCATATCAGTTATATGCCTATGTGTTTGGCAGACTCGGAATGAATCAGGGGGTGCTTACCAAATTCCATCAGAGGAATTTTCTGGATCGTGTTTATGAGGAAGAACTGGAAACTTTGATGTATGATATGTTGTATGGAGACAGAGAAATTTTCGGCGGAGTGAATCCTTATAAGCCTACCGTGATTCAGATGGGGATTCATCCGATTAAGATTACGAATGCGGATGTTATTGCCGGAAGCCTGTATGTGCACGGTGAGAATTTTACCGAATACAGTAAGGTGGCACTTAACGGCAAAGAGCAGGAGGAGACGGTGTTTTTAAATCGTAATACCTTGATGGTGCCGGATCTGGTGCCTGAAGATATGGATAGGATTTCCGTAATGCAGCTGACCGAGATCAGCGAGTACCTCAGTGAGACGGATGAGATAATATATGAAAAATAAAGAATTATAAGCTAGAGATAGGGAGGAAAACATAATGAAACTGACAGGAAAAGAAGGATTTACATTTATGGAAGGCGGCGTCTGTGCGGCGAAAGGATTTGAGGCAAACGGACTCAACTGCGGGCTGAATCCGAATAAGGAGAAAAATGATTTAGGACTCGTGTTTAGTTCTGTGCCATGTAATACGGGAGCAGTTTATACACAGAATAAGGTAAAGGGTGCGCCGATTCTGGTGACGAAAAAGAATTTGGCAGCGACAGGCGGTATTTCAAAGGCGATTATCGTCAATTCTAAAAATGCCAATACATGTAATGCGGACGGTGAGCAGAAGGCCGACAAAATGTGTCAGCTTGCTGCAGATGCACTCGGTATCAAAAAAGAAGAAGTGATTGTGGCATCGACAGGTGTCATCGGACAGGTGCTTCCGATTGAGCCGATTGAGGCGCATATCGAAAAGCTTGCGGAAGGGCTTACGGTAGATGGTAATGAGAGGGCAGCAACTGCAATTATGACGACAGATACGGTGAAAAAAGAAGTGGCAGTGGAATTTACACTCGGTGGTGTTACCTGCCATCTTGGTGGTATGGCAAAAGGTAGCGGAATGATTCATCCAAATATGGCGACAACGCTCAATTTTGTGACGACGGATGTGGCAATTTCTTCAGTACTGGTGCAGAAAGCACTCGATGAAATTGTGAAAGTGACATACAATTGCCTGTCTGTGGACGGAGATACGTCAACCAATGATACACTTACCGTGATGGCAAACGGTCTTGCGGGCAATGCGCTTATCACAGAAGAAAATGAAGAGTATGAGATTTTTAAAGAAGCTCTTTATATTGTTTTGATGAACTTGACAAAGATGTTGGCAGCAGACGGTGAGGGAGCGACCAAGCTTCTCGAGTGTAGTGTCAGCGAAGCAAAGGATTTGGAAACAGCGATTACAGTAGCTAAGAGTGTAATCTGTTCACCGCTTTTCAAATGTGCGATGTTTGGAGAAGATGCGAACTGGGGCCGCGTGCTTTGTGCGATTGGATATGCAGATGCGGAGTTTGATATCAATAAGGTAGATGTGGATTTGGCATCTGAGCATGGAACTCTTCAGGTATGCAGAAACGGCGCCGGAGTGGAATTTTCAGAAGAGTTTGCAAAAGAAGTGCTTGCAGCTGATGAGATTTTTATTAATGTATCTCTTCATGACGGAGATGTGCAGGCAAAAGCATGGGGCTGTGACCTGACGTATGATTATGTAAAAATCAACGGAGATTACCGTTCATAATATTTGCAATGTAAATCGGGAAAGGATCTGAAACATTGGCTAAGATTTTTAAAAATTTGTGGGTGGAGAAAAAGACAGTTCTGGCGATTATTCTTTTGCTTATCGTGCAGGCGTACTGTGATTTGATGCTGCCCAATTACACATCGGATATTGTCGATGTCGGAATTATGCAAAAGGGAATTGCTTATGTGTCACCGGATGTCATGTCAGAGGAAAGCTACGAGAGATTTTTTAATCTGCTTTTGATTCCGATCGATGAGACAGAGGGGACGATATCGGATGACTATATGCTTTTAGAGAGTTGCTATGAGTATGAAAAAGAAACTCGTTTATATCGATTGAACAAATTCGGAAAGAAAAACCGCGAAAAATTAGATTCTTATTTGATTCCGCGTATGATGGAGGCTGTGGAGATGGTGTCGGCTTC
>JAGAOK010000013.1 GCA_017623815.1 Lachnospiraceae bacterium | reverse complement strand
AGTCCTCTGCTCTACCAACTGAGCTATCTGGGCAGTTACACTGCTCACAAAGCACTTCATTATTTTATCGCCACTTTTTACATTTGTCAAGCAGAAAATGTTATAAAATATAAATTTTTTATATAAAGATACGTATGGTTTGTGCGCCATATGTTTTACTCAGAAGGCACTGTAAAAACGTCGGTCCTTGATGAGCAGATGATTAATCAGCTGCGAATCTAGTACCGTTACGTTTTTAGCGTAGCGCAAGCGCGCCTCTGATAAAACATATGGCACACTAAAAACATATCTATTTTATATAAAAAGAATCTTGATCTCTGTTCCTTCCCCTATCCGGCTGTCAATCTGAATCTGTGCATGGTGGAGCGCCGCAATGTGTTTGACAATCGCAAGACCGAGACCCGTCCCGCCGGTTTCCTTGGAACGGCTCTTGTCCACACGGTAAAAGCGCTCAAAAATACGCTCTTGGTGCTCCGGGGCGATACCGATCCCCGTGTCTCGCACAGAAAGAAACACAGTATCATCTTCCTCATCCACAGTCACACAGACATTTCCGTCTTCTACATTATAACGGATTGCATTATCGCATAGATTATAGATTACCTCATCTAGCATCTGCTTGTTCCCGTACACCAAACGTCTCTGCCCGCTAAGTTTCAGTGTCACGCGGCTTTTTTTCGCGTTTACCTGCAACATTTCGACACATACCTGAGCCAGTTCATACAAATCCACCTGTTCAAACTGCTGACTTTCCGAAGTGGCATCCAGTTCAGAAAGGCGCAATATATCATCAATCAAAGTTAGTAGACGATTCGCACTTCTGTGTATTTCTTTTCCGAAACGGATGGTATCCTGTTCATTTACCATTCCGTTTTCAATCAGTTCAGAATAGCCCGAAATAGATGTAAGCGGCGTTTTTAACTCGTGTGACACATTGGCCGTAAATTCCTGACGCATATTTGCACTTTTTAAGATATCCGCATGCTGTCTGTTGATCGTCTGTAACAAAGGTTTCAGTTCCGGATAGCTTTCCACCTGATCCATACGATCCATATCCTCCGCCATTTTTTCAATCGGCTCCACAATACTTTTCGCCAGTGCCCTGGATAACGTTGAACACACCAGCAACAGAATAAGCAGTACCAAAATAATCACCGGTAAAGAGCTTATAATAAAATGTAGCGCACTGGAAGACTTCTTCGCCACGCGTAGAATATTCCCATTATCCATTTTCACTGCATAATAATACATGCTTTCAGAAAGTGTTTCGGATTTTCGTATATTCTGTCCCTTTCCGTTTCTTATGGCTTCAGCGATCTCACACCTTTCTGCGTGATTTTCCATCTGCGCCTCTTCCGCAATATTATCGTATAAAACTGTTCCATCCTCTGAAACGACAGTAATCCGAAGCCCGTCCGCTTCGGATATAAATGTCTCATTTTTTACTATATTTTTAAGGTCTGCTTCCTGCAAAATCACCGTATACGCCCGCAGATCATCAAATATTTCCTGCTGAAACAGGTTATAAAACACTCCAATCAGCGCGAAAAGAGTTGCAAAAATCGCAAGAAGCACGATATACATCATCTGAATGTTAATCTTTTTTTTCATGCTAATCCTCTCTTGTGAGAATATAACCTACGTTTCGCACGGTTTTTATATAGGAACCGGCTTCTCCCAGCTTTTTACGGAGACTCTTCATATGCACATCCAGCGTACGTGATTCTCCCTCAAAATCGGTTCCCCATATTTTTTCAAGAACAACCTCGCGACTTGTAACAATTCCGGCATTGATCATCAAAAGTTTCAATAATTCGTACTCTTTATACGTAAGTTCGCAAGTCTTGCCATCCACCGTAACCAGATGTTTTTCCTCCTCCATCCGAATGCTTTCAAACGCAAGTACGAATGGCACTGCACCTATTACCTTGGTGCGGCGAAGAAGAGCTTTGACTCTGGAAATCAGTTCCATCACACCAAAAGGCTTTGTCATATAGTCATCCGCTCCCTGGTCAAGTCCCTTTACCTTATCCATCTCTGATGTCTTAGCAGTCACAAGTATAACCGGCGGATAAGAGGTTTTCGGATCCGCTTTCAATGTCCGGAGGATTTCAAGACCGTCTTCGTCCGGAAGCATGATATCCAGTAAAAACAAATCCGGTACTCTTCGTTCCAAAGCACGATAAAAATCACGGGCACGGAAAAACGTCTCCACATCATAGCCTACGTTTCTCAATGCAAAGCTTTCGATTTCTGCGATATTCTTATCATCTTCTACGATATAAATCAGTGCCATATATTCCTCTTTTCATTATTTCTACGGAAGCATATATTTGTTTTT
>JAGAOK010000102.1 GCA_017623815.1 Lachnospiraceae bacterium | reverse complement strand
TGATGCAAAGAAAAAACAGTTATTAGGATTGTAGTGTATAAAAAAAGGAATTTTTTTGAGAGTTTTGAGGATTTAAGAGAAAGGGCTGGCATTTTGCCAGCCTTTTTAGAATGAGTAAACAAATGGCCGAAAACTAATATGAAATAAATCATTCAGATCTACTAATGGAAATTTATATTCCGCTTTTTGGCCAACCGGTGCTGATCTTTTCTTTTAACTCATCCAGTGGTTTTAATCCGCCGAGCGCATCGTAGGCAGTGACGCAGCAAGCGCCGGTAGCAGTGGCTAACTGCATGGCGGTTTCTAAGGATTCTCCGTTTATGACGGAAGCAAGAAACGCAGCAATGCTGGTATCGCCCGCGCCTGTGCCCGACAATATTTTTTCCGGGACATAACTTGCCTCAAATCCTTCTTTTCCTGCCCAGGCAAGGGTATCAAGGCCGATGCGGCTGCTGATCTGTGAAAGTGCTTCTCGTCCGGCTGTCCGGTAGAACATTCCGCGCGCCCCGCATTTGATCAGAAGGACTTTGACACCGTAGGACATACAGATGTCAGCAAGAGGTTTTACATCGGTTTCGATATTGAGGATTTCGGTAATGTCATTTCCTCCGGAGCGGCTCTGCCAGTTTTCAAACCGCTGTCTGTCCAGCATAAAGCACAGCTCTTCTACGCTCGGGACAAAGAAATCTACGTAAGGAAGTACCCGTTTTAAAATCGCATTCCAGTCGGCGTTTCCGGCTTCGGTATCCGGGTCAATCGCAGCCATATCAAGGGAGGTTGCAACTCTGGTACTGTGAACAGTTTGCATGAGGTGCATTAGTTCTCGCCCCTCGTTTTCATACATCGTGCGCATAAGCGGAGGGTAACCAAAGTGGAAGAGAGCAGCATCTTCAAGCGCATCCGCAGGGATATCAGCGGCGCAGAATGAGTGGTTGGCTCCCGGATTATGTAAAAAAATACGATCAATTCCGGGAATGGCCAGCACAACCGAGTAGGATGTGGATTCCTTCGCGGAGCGAATCATATGCTTTGCAGCATCGTACTTTTTCAAAATACCGCAGATCATATCTCCGAATTCATCACAGCCGACTTTTCCCATTAAAGAGACATCGGCGCCGAGAAGTTTCAGGGCAAGTCCCGTGTTAGCCACGGCTCCTCCCGTATGTACATCGGCAGCACCGGTTTGCACCAGCTTACCAGGGGACAAAATATCCTCCGGTCTGCGTGCTTTTTTATCCGGAAAAATCGGGGTAATATCAAGGCAGATATGGCCTGCCACAATGATTTTTTTCGTCATCACAGATCTCCTTTCGTGCGTAAAGGATGTTACTTGTATCATAACAAAAAAGCATGATTTGGTACACAGGAAAATATATTAGAACAGACGAAAATGTCCGGATGGGAGGAGATGCAGGTGAAAAATATAAGAGACTTTTTTATTTTATTTCTTTTTTTCTCTCTCATGACCTATTTCGTGATGTTTTTTAAACGTCAGCAGGATATGCTGTTACCGGAAAACTATGAGAAACTGTCACAGCTTTCACATAAAGACAGATATACCATAATCTGGGAAGAGGAACAGATCCGGCTTCGGTTACCCATGGAGCACTTTTTGGTCGGAGCACTCGCTGCCACGATTCCGGTTGCTTATGAAGAAGAAATGCTCAAAGCGCAGGCAATTTTGCTTCGAAGTACACTTTGCTGTCGCTTCGAAGAGGAAAAACAGAACGGAGAAACCGATGTCTGCCTGACCGTCAGTGCAGGAGAATGGAGCTTTTGGACAGACCGGAAGATGCAAAGTGCATGGGGCGATCAATACGAGACTAATTTAAAGAAGTGCACCGATGCGGTGTTGCAGACACAGGGAATGTACCTTACACATGATCTGCGACCGGTGGAGGGCTTTTTTCATGCGATGAGTGCGGGAAAAACGAGGAGCCGGAAGATACTTTCGTCCGGAGAAAAGCTGGGTTACCTTAAGGAAACTGTTTGCGCAGATAATTTAAGCGACCTGCAATATGAGGAGGAAATTTTCTTGCCTGCGGACCGGGTCGGAGAGCTGTCGGAAGGAACGTTTGATGAAGGCGGATATCTGATTTCCGTAAAAAGAGACGGGGAACTGATTTCAGGTGAGCAGCTGCGAGATTGGCTTGGACTTGCTTCCTCAAATATTTCATGGAAAAAAGAAGGCAAAAACTATTGCTTCAAAGTGAGGGGAAAAGGGCACGGATTTGGGCTTGATCAGTATTACGGAAATCGATTGGCACAAAAGGGAAAAGATTACAGGGAAATTTTGGAAACTTTTTTTGAAGATATCACATTTCAAAGAGTGGAATAAATTAGAAAAAGCAGGAAACACTATCACCGAGGTGATAATTATGCGTAATAAAAACAATAAGCAAAAGAAAAGCCTGATTTTTTCAACAGCAGTCGTAATCACGGGATGTATCGCGACCGCGGTGTATGTAAATCAGTCGATGAATACAGCAACGGATTATAAGATTGATCTGTCACAAATGGAAACGGTCGATGAGGCAAAAAACAGCATCGTAAATGATCCGGAGCTGGGAAGCGGTGCTTCTCTTGCACGTGTCAGCGGACAAAATGTGGTAAATACAGATCCGCAGCAGCAGGAGAGTAATCCGGAAAAAGAGAAGGAAAACAAAGAAGTAACTACAGGAAAACCGGCGCCGGAGCAGCAGGCAGAGCCTGAAAAGGAAACGGGCGAAGAGACCGGAAAGAAGAAGGAAGCGGACGAAGAAACCGGAAAGGAAAAGGAAACCTCCGAGGAGAGTGTCGAGACAGCTTCGGATTCTGTGATAAGACCTGCGCCGGCAACAGACCTTTCCTTTGACCCGGAAAACGGAATGGGTTGGCCGCTGGTGGGAGATGTGATCTTAAATTACAGCATGGACAGCGCCGTTTATTTTGCAACACTGATGCAGTATAAGTATAACCCGGCGATTCTGATCGGTGCAAAAGAGGGGGATAATGTCAGTGCCTGCGCGCGCGGACAGGTGGTATCGATCGGTCAGTCGGCAGAGCAGGGACAGTATGTGGTCATGAATCTCGGAGACGGTTATGAGGTTACCTACGGACAACTTGAAAACCTTCAGGTAAAGGAAGGAGCGCTCGTATCGCGTGGACAGGTTATCGGTAATGTGGCAAAGACTACCAAATATTATTCCGTAGAGGGTGATCATGTGTCGCTTGCAGTGACAAAGGACGGAGAGCCGGTAGATCCGCTCAGTCTTTTGGAATAGATAGGAGCAGGTCATGATTGCAATCAAAAATGCAAAGGTATTTACGATGGAGGAGACAACAGGTGTTCTTGAGATAGGAACGGTCGTTGTAGAAGGAGATACCATATGCAGGGTGAGCGCAGAGCAGGAGATTCCGGAGGGGGCGAGGGTTATCGACGGAAGGGGTCATATGCTCTTTCCGGGGTTTATCGAGCCGCACTGCCACATGGGAATCACTGAGGAGAAAAAAGGAAGAGAAGGCGACGACTGCAATGAATGTGTGGATCCGCTGACGCCCTATCTGCGTGCCATCGATGCCATCAATCCAATGGATGCAGCATTTCACGATGCGGTTGCGGCCGGAATTACCTCTGCCATGATCGGTCCGGGAAGTTCCAATGTGGTAGGAGGACAGTTTGCGTTTGTCAAGACGCACGGAAGGTGCATGGATGAAATGATACGGTTAGCGCCTGCTGCCATGAAAGTCGCATTCGGAGAAAATCCCAAAATGAACTACGGAATGAAGGATTGCAGTCCTTATACCAGAATGGCAATCGCTGGAATGCTGCGCAAAGAACTTCTCTGTGCTGGAAACTATATCAAAAAATATCCGAATCCGCCCGCGCAAGGAGAGGAAGAAAGCCCGGAGGATGAATTCCGGTATGGGTGTTACCGAGATGTCTTTGCAAAGAAAATTCCGCTGAAAGTGCATGCACACAGAGCAGATGATATCCTGACAGCCATCCGTATAGCAGAGGAATTCGGGCTGGATATCACGCTTGATCACTGCAGTGAAGGGCATCTGATTGCAGAAAAGATTGCCCGTAGCGGATTTCCGGCCATTGTCGGTCCGGATTTGGCAAGCCGTAACAAGATAGAAGTGAAAAATATGGCATTCAAAACGGCCGGAGAGCTGGAAAAGGCCAAAGTGACAGTGGCAGTAACGACCGATCATCCCGTCTCACTGATCCAGTCACTTCCGCTTTGCTGCGGTCTGGCCGTAAAGGAAGGGCTGACGCCGGAGGGTGGCCTGCGTGCACTTACCATCAGTGCGGCACAAATTTGCAGAATGGACCACATGGTAGGCAGCATACGGGAAGGAAAAAAAGCGGATCTGGTACTTTTTAAAGGTCATCCTTTCGAAACATTTTCAAAGGTTTTGTTTACCATGATTGACGGAGAAATCGTTTACCGGGACGCAGAAATGTATCTTTGACTCTTTACCTGCCAAGGCGCGTGGAGTATAATACAAATGTATGCGGAGGTTCGTTTAAAACAATGCAGAAGAGAAAATCAAAAGAACTAAAATACCTGCTGATTGCCGTTATTTCTCTTGCTTTGTTATGTGGCTGTCAAAACCGGGAAAGCGCACCTGCGACTGCAGTATCCGAGGAGCCGGAACAGGAAACGGTGCAGAGTGATTACGAGGTCGAGATGGAGCAAAGAGAGGGTTTTGTCGGAGAGGAAGCATATGAGCAGAGCTTTACAAGACCGCAGGTAAATTCGAATATATTTGTAGATTTAATGGGATATGCGCCGGAGGATCAGAAATATGCATATTTTGCAGGCAGTGATCTGGCGGAATCGTTTTATGTGATAGACAGTGCGACCGGGGAACGCATTTTTACGGGAAAACTTCGAAAAATGGGAAATGAAATGTCGGAAGGAAAGCAGATTTATAAAGGCGATTTTTCCGACATTACTGAGCCCGGCGTTTACTACATACAGACGGCTGTCATCGGACAGTCTTATACATTCCGTATTGATTCGGATCGCTACCGGAATCAGTATGAGGAACTGAAAAAAGAATTTCTTACGCTGACTCCTGAGGAGTATTTCGGAGAATATGATACGCCGCAGGAGAGATCGGCGCTGTATTATTCGTTTCAGAAATTTGCCATGGCTTACTACTTTTTCCCGGAAGCGCTGGGCGAGGAGTATGAGCAAAAACTGGAAGAATATGCGCAGTGGATTCTTTTGGTGCGGGAAGAAGTGCTGGCGCAAAGAGAAGAGCGAAAGCGTACGGAGGCCCGGAAACCGAATTATAATGAGCCGGGGGAAGACGAAAAGCAGCTGGTGACAGAGGACTATATGTTCGCAAGCGCGGCAGCGGCGGCGACTACCATACTGAGGCCATATAATCCGCAGCTTTCTTCCCGGTGCCTGGCGCAGGCGCAGAAGGCATATCAGGATAATGTAAAATATAAACTGACCGGAGATGTGCAGTATATGGCAGCAGGATCGTTGTTTTGTGCGACCGGAAGTTATACGTACCATGCAGTGATTAAAGAAAAATATGCACAGCAGCCCGTGGCAAAGCCGGGTTATACGGAGCTTTCGGACGATGCAAAACTATTGTGCGACGAAGTACTTTGGGGAAATCTGTATTATCTGATTTCGCCAAAAGGTGCTGATATGACGATTTGTGACAAACAGATGGCAGAGATGATGAATCTTTGCGGAGAGTGGCTTGATAAGGTACCAAAGAGTGCCTTCGGCCTGATTGAAAATAGAGAAGATTCCCTTGAAAAGGCGATCTGGCTGACGGTTGCAGATTATACCATTGTCAGCCGGGAGTACCGAAATGTGTGCAAGGAACAGATTCACAGTGTTCTTCATAAGATGGAGGAGATTGGGTTTACGCATGAGCAGAAGGCGACCTTGCTTTTACTTCTCGGAAATCTTGCAGAAAGTGAGGAAGAAGAATGAAAATAGTAGTTTTGGCAGGAGGAACCAGCACAGAACGCGACGTTTCCCTTATTACCGGGAAAATGGTATATGAGGCATTAAAAGAAAACGGACATCAGGTTGTACTTTTGGATGTGTTTATGGGATATCCCCAGAGCGATTACACAGACATTTTTTCGGTAGAAAAAGACTGGGCAGCCAGTGTTGGTGCAATCAGCGAGACAGATCCGGATATTGAAGCAATTAAGAAAAAAAGAGGCGGCACCGGATTTTTCGGACCGAACGTGATGGCGATCTGTCATCAGGCAGATATCGTTTTCATGGGTCTTCACGGGGAGAACGGAGAGGACGGAAAGGTGCAGGCAGCGCTGGATCTTGAAGGAATCAAATACACGGGAACCGGACCGCTCGGAGCCGCAGTATCCATGGATAAAGGACTTTCCAAGCAGATTTTTAGAGGAAACGGTATTCCGACGCCGCAGGGTTATACTCTGAAAAAAGGCGATGCTCTCCCGGAGGATGTGATTTACCCGGCGGTGGTAAAGGCCTGCAACGGCGGATCGAGTGTCGGAGTGTATATCGTGCAAAATGAAACTGAATGTGCCAAAGCGATTGAGCAGGCTTACGCCTATGATTCACAGGTTATCGTGGAGCAGTATATCAAGGGAAGAGAATTTTCCGTCGGTGTCATTGAAGGGAAAGCACTTCCGATTATTGAGATTGCGCCGCTTAGCGGATTTTATGACTACAAAAATAAATATCAGGCAGGAAGCACGATTGAGACATGTCCGGCAGAGATTTCCAATGAACTGACGGAGAAAATGCAGCAGTTTGCTGAGCGCACCTATGAGGCACTTCATATTGAGTCCTATGCGCGCATTGATTTTATGATGAATGAAATCGGAGAAATGTTTTGTCTGGAAGCAAATACCCTTCCGGGAATGACCCCGACGTCACTTCTTCCGCAGGAGGCACAGCAGATCGGATATGATTTCGGGAAATTGTGTGAATGGCTGATCGAAGTTTCGCTTCGCAAATATGAAAAGTAACGAGGATGGAAATATGATGAAAGATATGACACCGGAGCATATTGCTAAGGCCTGCAAAGGAACCTATCACGGACCGGAAGAGATAAAAAAACAGTGCGTGGGCGGGATTGCGATTGATTCGCGATTGATTCAGCCGGGATGGATGTTTGTGGCAACAAAAGGCGAGCGAGTGGACGGCCATTCGTTTGTCGGTCAGGTTATGGAAAAAGGAGCTCTCTGCGTACTGGTTGAGCAGGTTCCGGAGACGGATTGCCCTTACATACTGGTTCCGGATACATTTCAGGCAATCAAAGACTTAGCAGCATATTACAGAAGCTGTCTTTCCTGCAAAGTGGTGGGAATTACCGGAAGCGTCGGAAAAACGAGCACAAAGGAAATGATTGCCGGTGTGTTATCCGCAAAGTACCGCGTGTTAAAGACCGCAGGAAATTTTAATAACGAAGTCGGTGTTCCGCTGACGTTATTTGGAATCCGGGAAGAACATGAAGTGGCCGTTATCGAGATGGGCATCAGTGATTTCGGTGAGATGAGCCGGCTGACGGCAATGGTAAAACCGGACATTTGTGTCATTACCAACATCGGAGAATGTCACCTGGAAAACCTTGGAGACCGGGATGGTGTTTTGAGGGCCAAGACGGAGATTTTCGAGGGACTGGCCAAAGATGGTGATGTAGTATTAAACGGCCAGGATGATAAATTAATCACGGTCAGAGAGGTAAACGGAAAAGTACCGCGGTTTTTCGGCGGCGGCGACTGTTATGCGGAGCAGATAGTCAGTCATGGCTTACTGGGAACTTCCTGTGTGATTTGCGCAAAGGATATGACGATTGCTGCGGATATCCGTGTACAGGGCGCGCATCAGGTCAAAAATGCGATGGCCGCGGTTTGCGTGGCACAGCAGCTGGGACTCACCAAAGAGGAAATTGAAGCAGGAATCAAGAGCGTGGTGGCGCTGGCAGGAAGAGGTCAGATTCTGGCGGGAGACAGATATACGCTGATCGACGAAAGCTACAATGCCAATCCGGTTTCCATGAAGGCGACACTGGACGCACTGGCGCAGACGGAAGGAAGACGCGTGGCGATTCTGGGAGATATGTTTGAACTGGGAGAAAATTCGGATGCACTTCATGGAGAGGTCGGAAGGTATGCCGGAGCAGTCGGAATCGATCTTTTAATCTGTATCGGAGAAAATGCCCGTCATATCTACGAGGGCGCAGGGCAGAACGCAGACGAAAAATCATGTAAACTCTGTTATTTTGCATTCAAAGAAGAGTTTCTTTCCGAAAAAGAAAATCTGCTTTGCATCGGAGATACCATTTTGCTTAAAGCGTCTCACGGAATGCATTTCGAGACATTAATAAAGGAATTGGTCAATTAAACCAATTCCTTATTTTTTTCATGATTTTCAATTAAAATATTACTTACATATTTTCCAATATGACGGCGGTCCTCCGGATCGAGGTCAGCCATATAGAACGGCTTGGAAAACTCCATGATAACATGCTGTTTTTCGACGCGTGGCATATGCGATTCAAAGATATTGCGTGTATTGTTGTAAGTTACGACCACAATCGGACATTTCGATTTTTCGGCCATTTTAAAGCTGCCGTCGTGGAACGGAAGAAGAAGCGCGTCTGTTTTATTGCGGGTTCCTTCCGGGAACACAGAAACGGAAACGCCTTCTTTTAACAACTCAATATTTTTTAAAATAACTTTCAGTCCCTGTTTGATGTCGCTGCGGTCGATAAAGGTACTGTCAATCAGCTTCATCCAGTGGCAAAGGAGCGGATACCGGAGCATTTCCTTTTTCGAGAGGAAACTAAGCGGACCCGGAGCATGCATGGCAAGAAGCATGATATCAAAATAACTTCTGTGATTTCCGACATAAAGAACGGCGGTATCTTTCGGAATATTTTCAAGTCCGATGGTCGTGATTTTCGTTCCGGCCAAAAAGACACAAAAACCGAGTCCACATTTTACAATCGCATTGGAAGTTTTGCGCCGGAGCGAAGGATTAAATTTATTGATGATCCATTCTACGATCATAACCGGTATCGTAAGAATCAGGAAAATAACCAGAAAGATTATGATAGCAAAAAAACGTAACATCTCTTCATCCTTTCTACATTTATAAACAGTGTTTATTATATCCCAAAAACATCGAAATAACAACCTGTTTTCAGAAAGCGAAAGCTGCCTGCGTCATAGTTTGGCGTAAGATTCCATACAATATATAAAAAAGTTTGGAGTAAAACGGATTGAAGAAAAAAAGAACATGCACAGGGATTCTTTGTCTTTTTGTTTTGGCCATGCTGATGGCCGGATGCAGGAGCGATAGATTGGATGAAAAGAAGGTAAGGGATGTCGAGTATACGGTAACAAGTGAGGATCGTCTGCCGGAAGAATTAAAGGTGCTGATTGACGGGAAAAAACAACAGCCGTTTAAGATGACATATCAGGATGGGGATTATCTGTATATCTGCCAAGGATTCGGAACCCGGCCGACCGGCGGTTACAGTATACAGGTTAGTCAGGTGTATCAGACTGCAAATGCAATTTACGTTTCGGCTACCTTGATCGGACCCTCTGCTTCTGAGCGGGTTGTGGAAAAGGAGACGACGCCGTACATCGTGATAAAAACAGAATATCAGGATATGACAGTTGTCTTTGACTGACAAAATGTTGTATGATAGAAGGCAGAGAAAAGGCAGTACAAGGAGGACTTTTGATGAAACTGATTTTGGGCGGTACAATCATTGACCCGGAGCAAGGGACAATGTGTCAAAAAGATTTGCTTATTGATGGCGGAAAGATTCAAAAGATAGAAGATCATATAGATCCGAAGGAGTATGCGGATGCGCAGATTATTGATGCTGCGGGAAAGAAAATCGGACCGGGACTTGTGGATGTGCATGTGCATTTCCGTGATCCGGGATTTACGTATAAAGAAGACATAGAAACAGGAGCGGCAGCAGCTGCTGCAGGAGGGTTTACGGCGGTAGTTCTCATGGCAAATACCAAGCCTTCTGTCGATAATATTGAGACGCTTTCCTATGTTATGGAAAAGGGAGAAAAAACCGCAATTCGGGTTCATACCTGCGCAAGCATCACGGAGTCTTTGAAGGGCGAGACCATGACGGATATGGATGCGCTCAAAGCCGCCGGAGCGGTCGGTTTTACGGATGACGGTATTCCGATTTTGTCAGAAGAATTGGTGCGCAGGGCGATGGAAAAGGCAGCGGATTTGGATGTACCTTTAAGCTTCCATGAAGAAGATCCGGCTTATATTGAAAATAACGGGGTGAACAAGGGAAAAGCATCGGAGCATTTTGGCATAGGTGGATCGGACCGCATGGCGGAGATCAGTCTGGTGGAAAGAGACCTTGAAATCGCGCTTGCGACAGGGGCCTCCTTTAACGTACAGCACATCAGTGCAAAAGAGAGCGTGGAGCTGGTGCGCAGGGCAAAGGAAAAGGCATCGCAGCTTGGAAGAAATAACATTCATGCGGAGGCAACGCCGCATCACTTTACTCTGACGGAGGAGGCGGTCATCAAGCACGGAACGCTAGCAAAAATGAATCCGCCGCTGCGACAGGAGGAAGACCGCATGGCAGTGATCGAGGGACTGAGAGACGGAACGATCGATCTGATTGCGACCGACCATGCACCTCACAGCGCAGAAGAGAAAAGTCGTCCGATCACGGAGGCACCGAGCGGAATCATCGGTTTGGAGACCGCATTTGCATTAGCGATAAGCAACTTGGTCAGACCGGGATATCTTTCGCTTCCGCAGCTTTTTGACCGGATGAGCCTGGCACCGTCCCGTATGTATCATCTTCCGTACGGAAGGATAGAGGAAGGCGCAGTGGCTGACCTTATCATTTTTGATGAGGAAAAGCAGGTGACATTTGATAAATTTATATCCCGTTCGTCGAATTCCCCATTCCTCGGACAGACATTTTATGGTAGGATTGATATGACGATCTGCAAAGGCGAGATCGCTTATGAAAATAAGACAGAATAGAATCTGAAAAAGAAAGGATAAGGCATATGGCACAGAAGAAAAAATTGACTGCAACCGTATTCCGCCAGGAGCAGATTGCAGCAGGAATATATGATATGTGGATTGAGACAGATCTGGCAAAGGATGCAAAACCGGGACAGTTTATCAGTATTTACCCGAAAAATCAGGCAACACTCCTTCCGCGTCCGATCAGTATCTGTGAGGTAAATGAAGAAAAGAGCGCGCTTCGCATCGTATACCGCGTGGCAGGTCAGGGAACGAGGGAATTTTCAAATTATCATACAGGCGAGAGCATTGAAATCCTCGGAACACTCGGAAACGGATTTCCGCTTGAGAAAGCGGATGGAAAAAGGGTCTTCCTCATGGGAGGAGGTATCGGGATTCCGCCGATGCTCCAGCTTTCCAAAGAGCTTTCCGCTCGCGGAAAAGCAGAAAATATCAGCGCAATCCTCGGCTACCGCAACGAACTGTTCCTTTATGAAGATTTTAAAGCTTATGCAGATGTTTATGCAGCGACAGAAGACGGAAGCAGCGGAAGCAAAGGAACCGTTATGGATGCCATCCGCGATAATGACCTTAAGGGTGACATTATCTTTGCCTGCGGACCTATGCCTATGCTTCGTGCCATCAAGCAGTTTGCTGAGGCAAACCAAATGGAAGCGTATATTTCTCTTGAGGAGAGAATGGCGTGCGGCGTAGGAGCATGTTTGGGATGCGTATGTACAACCAAAGAAGTGGATCATCATTCTCATGTAAAAAATGCAAGAATCTGTACCGACGGTCCGGTTTATGATGCAAAGGAGGTAATGATCTGATGAATACAAAAGTGACGATTGCAGGAGTTGAATTCAAAAATCCGGTCATGACAGCATCCGGAACATTCGGCTCAGGAATGGAATACAGCGAGTTTGTAGATTTAAATAAACTCGGCGGCGTAGTGACCAAAGGTGTGGCAAATGTACCGTGGCCGGGAAATCCGACACCACGTGTTGCGGAGACTTACGGCGGAATGCTCAATGCCATCGGGCTTCAGAATCCGGGCATCGAAGTGTTTGTGGAAAGAGACCTTGAGTTTTTGAAGAAGTACGACACAAAGGTAATCGTAAATGTGTGCGGAAAGAGCATTGAAGACTATGTAGAAGTTGTGGAGAGGCTTTCTGATGAGGCAGTGGACATGCTTGAGATTAATGTTTCCTGCCCGAACGTAAAAGAGGGGGCAATTGCCTTTGGTCAGAATGCGAAAGCACTTTCCGAGATTACGACAGAGATCAAAAAGAAAGCGCGTCAGCCGGTTATTATGAAACTCAGCCCGAACGTGACAGATATTACGGAGATGGCAAAGGCGGCTGAGGCAGCAGGTGCAGATGCACTTTCTCTTATCAACACAATTACGGGTATGAAGATTGATATCCATAGAAGAGCGTTTGCGTTGGCTAACAAGACAGGCGGAATGAGCGGCCCGGCGATCAAACCGGTAGCTGTCCGCATGGTATACCAGGTGGCAAATGCTGTTCAGATTCCGATCATCGGTATGGGCGGTATTGCAAATGCAGAAGATGCCATTGAATTCATGATGGCAGGTGCAACTGCCGTTTCTATCGGAGCCATGAACTTTATCAACCCATACACAACCGTTGAAACCGTGGCCGGCATTGAAAAATTCATGCAGGAAAAAGGCATTGCGGATATCAATGAGATTATTGGGTGTGTGAAGTGATAAATGATATAAATTAAATAGAGCAGGAATATATTGTTAGCCTCGGGTACGTTT
>JAGAOK010000101.1 GCA_017623815.1 Lachnospiraceae bacterium | reverse complement strand
CTGTAACATTTGTAACAAATTTGTAACAATTAAAACATGAAATTGTTACCCAAACAGAGAAAGGTATGTTATGTATAATAAGAAAAAAGCAGGAATGTCAGCAGTTGCTCTTGCATTGGCGGTAACCGTTGCATTTCCGATACAGACGATGGCAGCGCCTACGCTTTCCATCGGAGGATTTACAGCAGGAGCAGATAAAGTGATTTCAAAGACTCCGTCTTTGGATGTGGATGTGCAGGCGCAGTCTAAAACACCGGAGATTACCATTGGAGCAGGCGTACAGCCTTCGGATCCGGCGGTAGCGGAAGATGTTACATTTACAGCGGGAGCGGGCGGTCTTGTGACAGCATCGGTCGCAGTTGCGCCGGAAGATATGGACGAGCAGTCCTATGATGAAGAAGAAAACGCCGGTGGATTATTCGGTTATACCAACCTCGGAATTGCCCGTGTGGAGGACCACTTAAATGTGCGCGCCACCGCAGAAAAAGACAGTAAGATTGTCGGAAAAATGGAAGGCGATTCCGGATGCGAAGTCCTTGACGTGACGGACGGTATGGCACACATCATTTCAGGTAGTGTGGAAGGCTATGTAAGCACCGGATATCTTTTGATCGGTGACGCAGCCGAGAAATATGCAAATACGATTGTAAAAGAATTGGCTACCGTGACAGCGGATGGTCTTAAGATGAGAATGGCACCTTCTCTGGAAGCAGAAGTGTATGACATGGTTGCGTACGGAGAAGAACTGGAAGTACTGGAAAAACTGGATGGCTGGGTGGCAGTAGAGTTTGACGGTCAGAAGGTGTTTGTTTCCGCAGATTATGTGTCTGTCGACAGAAAGCTTAAGACAGCACTGAATATGACAGAGTTCTTATACGGCGAAGGTGTTTCCGATGTACGTGTGGAAATCTGCGAATATGCAAAACAGTTCCTCGGTAACCCATATGTATGGGGCGGAACTTCCCTGACAAAGGGTGCGGACTGTTCCGGTTTTGTGCTCAGCATTTACAAGAAATTCGGTGTAGCTCTGCCGCATTCTTCCAGAGCACAGGCAAACTGCGGAACCAAGATTAAAGTTTCAGAGATGAAACCGGGCGATTTGGTATTCTATTCAAACGGTCGCCGTATCAACCACGTGGCAATGTATATCGGTGGTGGACAGGTTATCCATGCAAGTTCACCGAAGACAGGTATCCGTATTTCAAGTACCTACTACAGAAAACCGGTGTCAGCAGCCAGAGTATTATATGATTGATTATGCTTAGAGGATAAGCGTTAAATTCGGGCATCACGATTGTGATGCCCTGTTTTTGTTGTAACGATGGGTAGGTGTATCATTTGTAACCGGAGAAAGAAATTTATCTCACGCAGGGGGGATTTCTGATTCCATATTTTTGTGATATGATGAATGAAAAGCAGGTGATTTCATGATAAAGAGATTAGATGAATGGTTTGAAAAAAATAGTAGAGGTTCAAGTTACTTGTTTCTCGGTCCTCTTGTTGCGGGGGCGCTGATAATCGGAAAGACATATTGGCTTGCAGGTTTGTTTCTTTTGATTTTTGCGATTGAAGTGTATAGTTTGTGGCATTATGTGACAACTGTTCCGGAACCGGAAGACGAGAGTGCAAAATTAACTAAGGTATGTGTGGAGAAAGATGCTTTGGGAAATGAACACTATTTGATTCGCCATTATGATGAAAGTGGAGAAATTATCGATTCCACGGATGAAATGGAGGGGACCCGAGATGAATAATGCTTTGGCAATTGTGTGGATAGGTATTGTGTACACGATAACGATTCAGCTGTTTATAATACTACGCACATTGGGTTCTAAAAGATTTGAGTTTTGCCTTGCAAGACATGTTTTTTTTCGTAAAACAAAAATCAGGGGAGTGATTGTCGGTTTTGAAAGAGGCAGATGGTGGGAAGAGTCGAGGTGTCCTGGTGATTATGTATCTGTGGTTGAATATCGGATAAAAGATTGGAGATGCAGGACTAAAATTCTGCGATGCGAGGAAGACAGAGTCGGAGAAGCAGTTTTGTTGGCGGTAAGTAAAAAAGAGCCTGAAAAAGCAATACGATATGAAAAGCAGATATTGTACGGGGAGACGAATGGTTTGTCGCATGTGTATTTTACTATACTGCTGGGCATAGTTTGTGATATTTTTTTGCTTGGCTTGTTTCTGGTGATAGAAGTAGCACTCCTCATTCCGGTGATTGTTTTTTTGCTGAATTATTTGTGCCTGCCACTTTATTTAGGGATGAGGGAACGCACGTGGTAGATTTTTATTAGAAATCTGAGTCTCTGATCCGGTTTGGAGTTATGCAAAGAGAGGATATGCTATGATTGATATTGCACAAAAAGCAAGATACAGAGAAAACTGGAAAGTTTTTAGAGTATTTCTATACGCTATGATATGTTTGGTTTTCTTCTGCTCGCTGGCTGTTTTTCAAAAAGGTTTTTTTGCATGTCATATCTGGCCGGTCGGATATGAAGTTCATGAGACAATCATACTT
Organism: Lachnospiraceae bacterium; assembly: GCA_017623815.1. Taxonomy (GTDB): domain Bacteria; phylum Bacillota; class Clostridia; order Lachnospirales; family Lachnospiraceae; genus SVFI01. The sequence goes on along the minus strand of JAGAOK010000101.1, from coordinate 25,301 downwards.
GAAGAGGAAACGGAGGGATGGATTCTTCCGAGAGCGCGAGGAAGCCATAAAGATACAGAAATGCCGATATATAAGGCGGTTGTAGACTGTCGGGTGCAGGGAGAACTATGTCGGGGGACGGTGCTTCGCACAAAGGAGGAACTGCAGGGAGATATGATAAAGGTAGCGGTAAATAAAAAAACACAGAAGATGTATCGAGCCGAATTTTTAAATTACGGAAAGGGATATGTCAGGGGAAATATTGCTTGCGGAGTTATTTTTTTGATGACATTATTGATTGATCTTGTGATTGGATATAAAGAACGGAAAAATAAGCATGTCGTCAGTATTACAACCAATGAAGAGGAATGGAAAGAAAGGTGATATTGTGGAAACCGGAATTTTTTGTATTACTATAACTGTTATATTTTTAACAGTATACGCAACTCTATATTTGTGGCCGAAGTTTGTGCCGGATAAAACAGATGCGGAGGTTGTGGGTTTTTTAGAAGTGCCAAATTATGGGTACGGGGCAGAAGTGAATCCATATACCTATTATACGATTCTTCGATTTGTAGTGAACGAAGAGGAGCATCGAATGATATTGCGGCGTGATAAAAGAGACAGGATTGGGGGAAACGTACCGGTAGCATACAGCAAGCATCATGGAATATTGTTGCGACGCCGTTGGATGCAACTGTTCTTTTGTGAAAAACACACATTGGCTTCCGTTTCATATGTCATGTTAAAAGGTGGAGTTTTGTGTGGAGTGATGGCATTGTTTGCGATAGTGGCATTTGTACATGTGATAAAAACAGGTGAATATCTTTTTACAATGGCAGTTATTGAAGTGGTAGCTGTCATAATGACGGCAGTTATTACCAAATTTTCGGTTGCAATGAGTCAAAAAAGTTTTAATCTCACACAAAGCGAGATTGGGGCGGGGACAGATGCGATAAAGGTCTACAAGAGGACAGTGTTTCATAACAAGTGGTGCCTGTACTTCATGGTAGGAGGTCTCAGCTGGTTTGTTGTTCTTTTTTGCATGTGGGCAGCATTCCCGGAACTAAGGACGTTTGGTGCTAATATATTTTGGTACTCGGTGATTGGAATCAGCGTGTTTTTGGGTAGTGTTATTTTGGCGGGATGGATGCAGATCGTACGGACGAACCATACGCTGAAAACAGGAGAAGTACTGTGGGCGACCATTGACAGAAAAGAATCGTATTGGGACATGAACAGTGGAGTGCTTCGAGTAAGCTGTTTCTGGTTTTCTAAGGAAGATGGTCAGTTCTACCAATTTGAGGGCAAATGTGCGGACTTGTCAAAAAATGTAGGAATAGAGATGGATCAGGAAATCAGAAAGAAAATGTTTGCAATGGGAGAAATTCCTGTTATCGTAAAAGGCAAATGCAAGAAACGATATGAAGTGTTGGTTCTTGACGGCATCTTTTCGTTTATCGGAGACGGAACATGCCGTCCGATGACCTGTACCGGACTGCTACGAAGGATTCCTATGGAGAAGAGAGAATAAAAGTAAATAGTTCGTTGTACTTGAATTATGTAAACGGATAATTCAAGTGAATTCATTGGGGGATAGGATGAAAAATAAGTTTACATAACACAAAAACAGGCGAATCTATGGGATAAAATAGAGAAAAACAAGAATTTTATCCAACATCAGGCATAAAAAGCCTGAGCCGATGCCCGGGAAATCCCTGTAAAAATCCCTAATTCACCTCTTTACATAACTTCATTCGTGTGTTATACTCATTTCTGTGTGAAAACTAGCCATGCTCAGGCGAGGGAAACTGTGGCCCCGTTCTTAGTATGAGCCTTATGAAAAAGAAGGAGGAAATCAAAATGATTTCAAAGGAAAAGAAAACAGAACTTATGGAAAAATTTGCCAGAACACCTGGTGACACAGGTTCACCTGAAGTTCAGGTAGCAGTTCTCACAGAGAGAATCAAAGAGCTTACAGAGCACTTAAAAGAGAATCCGAAGGATCACCACTCAAGACGTGGTATGTACAAGATGATTGGTAGAAGAAGAGCTCTTCTTGACTACTTAAAAGGAAAAGATATTGAAAGATATCGTACTTTAATTAAAGAACTTGGTATCAGAAAATAGGCAATGAATGAAGAGAGGCGGATTGCATATCCGCCTCTTTTAAAGGTAGAAGAAGTATTCCGAGACCACTGAAGCATATGTGAGCCTATCGCATGCGGTTCAGTAGTTTCGGCGTCTTCTACCGGATAAGTAGAAAACAAATAGGGCAAAGCCCGGAAAGAGAAGGAGAAAGAGATGTATAAGAGTTACTCAATGGAACTTGCCGGAAGAACACTTACAGTAGACATCGGCAGAGTTGGTAAACAGGCAAATGGTTGTGCATTCATGCACTATGGTGAGACAACAGTATTGTCCACAGCAACAGCTTCAGAAAAACCGAGGGACGGAATTGATTTCTTCCCATGCAGCGTTGAATATGAAGAAAAACTTTACGCAGTAGGAAAAATCCCGGGAGGATTTAACAAAAGAGAAGGAAAGGCAAGTGAAAATGCCATCCTTACAAGCCGTGTTATTGACAGACCGATGCGTCCTCTGTTCCCGAAGGATTACAGAAATGACGTAACACTTCACAACATGGTAATGAGCGTGGATCCGGAATGTCGTCCGGAGCTCGTAGCGATGCTTGGTACATCCATCGCAACATGTATTTCAGATATCCCGTTTGACGGTCCTTGTGCAATGACACAGGTAGGTCTTGTTGACGGACAGTTTGTCATCAACCCGAACCAGGAGCAGTGGGATAACGGAGATCTTCAGATGACAGTTGCTTCTACATCTGAGAAAGTTATCATGATCGAAGCAGGTGCAAATGAAGTTCCGGAAGATAAAATCTTAGAAGCAATCTACATGGCAGATGGTATCAACAAAGAAATCATCGAGTTCATCAACAAGATTGTAGCAGAAGTAGGAAAACCAAAACACGAATATGTAAGCTGTGCGATTCCTGAGGAAATGTTCGCTGCCATCAAGGAAATCGTTCCACCGGCAGAGATGGAAGAAGCAGTATTCACAGACGAAAAACAGGTTCGTGAAGAAAATATCCGCAAAGTGACAGAAAAATTAGAAGAAGCATTCGCTGATAACGAAGAATGGCTTGCTGTTCTCGGCGAAGCAGTATATCAGTATCAGAAAAAGACAGTCCGCAAGATGATCTTAAAAGACCACAAACGTCCGGACGGTCGTGCGATTGACCAGATTCGTAAGCTGGATGCAGAGGTTGATATCATTCCTCGTGTTCACGGATCTGCAATGTTCACTCGCGGACAGACACAGATTTGTAACGTGACAACACTTGCTCCGCTTTCTGAAGTACAGAAAGTAGACGGTCTTGATGCAAACATCACAAATAAGAGATATATGCATCACTACAACTTCCCGTCATACTCCGTTGGTGAGACAAAAGTAAGCCGCGGACCGGGACGTCGTGAGATCGGACACGGAGCTCTTGCTGAGAAAGCACTTATGGCAGTTCTTCCTTCTACAGAAGAATTCCCATATGCAATCCGTACGGTATCAGAAACATTTGAATCAAACGGTTCTACCTCTATGGCTTCTACATGTGCATCTTGTATGTCACTTATGGCAGCCGGTGTTCCGATTAAGAAAATGGTTGCAGGTATTTCCTGCGGTCTTGTAACAGGCGACACAGACGATGATTACATCGTTCTTACAGATATCCAGGGTCTTGAAGATTTCTTCGGCGACATGGACTTCAAGGTAACAGGTACAACAGACGGTATCACAGCGATTCAGATGGATATCAAGATTCACGGTTTAACAAGACCGATCGTGGAAGAAGCAATCCGCAGAACAAGAGAAGCAAGACTTTTCATCATGGATACATGTATGAAACCGGCTATTGCAGAGCCTCGTAAGGAAGTCGGACAGTACGCACCGAAGATTGTTCAGATTCAGATTGATCCTGAAAAAATCGGCGATGTTGTCGGACAGCGCGGTAAAACAATCAATGAGATTATTGCACGTACAGGTGTTAAGATTGATATTACAGATGACGGAGCAGTTTCTGTATGCGGAAACGATGCAGAAGGTATGGACAAAGCCATCGAGATGATTAAGATGATTACATCTGAGTTCGTGGAAGGCGAAAAGTATACAGGATCTGTAGTCAGCATCAAAGAATTCGGTGCATTTATCGAGTTCGCACCGGGCAAAGAAGGAATGGTTCACATTTCTAAGATTGCAAAAGAGAGAATCAACCATGTGGAAGATGTTCTTACACTCGGCGATGTTGTAACAGTAGTGTGCCTTGGAAAAGATAAGATGGGAAGACTGAGCTTCTCAATTAAGGATGCGCAGTAATTAAGCAGGCAAAGGGACTTTAGATTTGGATAAAGTCCCTTTTTTATGGGAAAAAACGAAAGTTTTATTTTACAAGTGGAAGAAATAGTGCTAAAATATTTGTGGAAATTTTGACAATGAATGACAATAAAAAAACGGAGAGAGATACGAATGAGTTTTTTATTGAATTTACTTGGAGGAATCAGTAAGAAAGAACATCAGGCAGAGCTCGATAAAATGAAGAACCTTTATCACGAGCAGATTGAGGAGATTCAGACTGCGTTTCGAGAAAAGACAGCGAGCATCAAACAGGATTTTGAGCAGTACAAAGCCACGCACAATTCCGAAGAGATGGAAGCGGCGCATGAGGCAGAACTGGAAAAAATGAAAAAACTCTATCACGAACAGATTGAGGAGATTCAGTCTGCATTCCGTGACCGGAATGATACGCTCAAACAGGAGATGGAGCAGTACCGCGAAAAGAGCGAGCAGTTTGAAGAAGAGAATAAAAAGCAGGAAGAGCAGCTTCTTAAGATGAAGAATCTCTATCATGAGCAGATTGAGGAGATTCAGACAGCGTTTCGCGAAAAGAAAGAAGCCATGGCTTTGGAACTGTTTGACAACAGTACCGGAAATGCCGCAAAACTGCAAAGTGAGCATGAAGCAGAAATGAATCGCATGAAGAGTATTTATGAGAGTATGATTTCGGAAATTCAGGAAGTGTTTCAGGCAAAACTTGCTCAGCAGCAGAAAGAGATTGATGCAGCAAATGAGCAGATTATGTTATATAAGACGAATGTCCAGTCGCATGAAGCGGAACTGGAAAAGATGAATAAATTGTATGACGAGCAGCTTATGGAAGTGCAGGAAGCATTCCGTGAGAAAAATGCAAGTCTGCAGACACAGATTGCTATATTAAAAACCCAGCTTGGCGATTTGTTAGCGTAGAAGGAGGAAAAACAAAATGAGCGAAGTGGAAACAAAGGTGACAGAAGAACAGGAGCAGAAAGAACATCAGGTTTCTCCTGTAGAAAATACAGAAGCGTCAAAAGAAGCCATTGAAGCAGTAGAGGCTATGAGAGCAGCTCAGGCACAGGCAGAAGAGGGAGATCCGATTTATATTGCGGCCGGAATGGAATGGCGTAAGGCGATTAAGGTGCTGGAGGAAGAAGTAGAAAAAGAACTTTCTAAGGCAAATGCAGTCGTTAATGATGTTGTTGTAAAAGAAAAGGCAAAAGCCAGAGAGGCTGTTCAGAAAGAGTTCGCAGATAAAGAAAAGAATCTGATCGAAGCGCAGGAAAAAGAAGTAGATCAGTTAAAAGAAGAGAATAAGGAAAAAGTAAGACAGCTGGAAAAAGAGCATGGTGAAGATGTGAAGAAGCTCAAAGAAGAACATGAAGAAGAGATAAAACAGCTCAAAGAAGATCATGAAGCAGAACTTGAGAAGATGAAGACTCTTTATGCGGAGCAGCTGGATGAAGTGCAGGTGGCATTCCGTGATAAGATGGCAGCACTCCGCAAGGAGATTGATCAGTACAAAGAGCAGATTGAAGTTCTGATGTTACATATTGATGATCCGTTTGTCGTGCAGGAGATGCAGATGAAGCAGGCGGAAGCAGAGAGACAGGCAGAGGCTGAAAAAGAAACAGAAGAAAAATAGCATACAAATGAAATTACAAGCATAGGATAAGGCATGACCTTATCCTATTTTTTTGTGATAAAAAATCGTTGCAGAGAGGTAAACAGTTGAAAAAACAAAAAAGTATTTTGCAATTATTTCCGGGTGAAATCAGAGAATATTTTAAGCAGGTTTCAGAAAAATATGAGACCTTGTCGGAGATAAGGATCCGCGCCGGACGTCCTGTTATGATATATCGCCGCAGAGAGGAATTTTATCTGACATTGAGCGGAGAAGAGAAGTTAGCTGAGGGTAACTCGTGGGAGGATGCGCTTTGTCTGGATGGGGGACAAGTGGAGCATGTATTTTCCTATCTTTGTCAGTATTCTCCCTATGCGTATGGAGAAGCACTGAAACAGGGGTTTCTTACTGTGTCAGGCGGGCATCGGGTAGGCGTGGCAGGGCAGGTGATTCGGACAAGCGATGGAATTGGTGGCATCCGAAATGTCCGTTTTTTGAATATCCGGGTGTCACACGAAATGAAAGGGGTAGCACTGCCGTATGTCCGTAGGCTTTATGAAGAGGAGACGGGAAATATACATAATTGTCTGATTATTGCACCACCGGGACTGGGAAAGACGACGCTGCTTCGGGATTTGGTCCGTCTTGTTTCGAATGGGGGCGACGGATATCGGGGAGTACGCGTTGCGGTGGTGGATGAGCGAAGCGAAATTGCTGGAGCTTTTCAGGGAGAGCCGCAAAATGATATTGGGATGCGGACGGATGTTCTGGATGCATGTCCGAAGGCTTTCGGGATGGAAATGATGCTTCGGTCGATGTCCCCGGAGGTGCTGGCGGTGGACGAGATTGCTCTTAGTGAGGATGTAGAAACGCTTCTGTTGCTCCTTCACTGCGGTGTCCGGGTGATGGCAACCGTGCATGGGGATTCTTTTGCAAGGGTGCGTGGAAAGCCATACTTGGCCCCGCTGTTTGAAACGACATATTTTAAAAGATTCATCCTGATAAGAGAAAAGGGAAAGGCGGGAATATATAATGAGAAGGGAGAAGAAATGTTATGAAATGGATTGGCTTTTTGCTTGTGCTTTCAGGGACAGCAGGAATCGGATTTTCTCTGGTTGGAGAGTATACGATGCGCATACATATGCTGAGCCAGATAAGGAATATGATGCACTATATGAACGACCTGATACTTTATGAATATGCTTCTTTGCCGGAGGCGTTTGCAAGAACGGCAGATCGAATGGATGCGCCGTTTTCGGACTTTTTAAAGAAAGTTTCCTTTCAGCTGGAAGAGTTTTCGGGTGAAAATGTTTCGTTTCTTTGGAAAAATAATGCACAGATGATAAAGGAGAGGATGAATAAAAAGGACTATGCAGAATTTGCGGATTGCATGAAGCAGACAGGCTTTTCGGATGCTAAGGGACAAAGTCAGGCATTGAAGGCTTATGAACAGCGGTTGGAACTACAGCTCCACCGGCTGACGGAGCAAAAAGAAGAAAAATGCAGGTTGTATCAGACGCTTGGAATTATGTCGGGTGTGTTTTTCTGTATTCTTTTGATTTAAGAAGGGAGAAAACAAATGAGTGTTGCTTTGCTGTTTAAAATGGCGGCGGTAGGTATTCTGGTTATGATACTCGGACAGGTACTAAAAAACAGTGGCAAAGAGGAATATTCCTTTTTTATCGGGCTGGCGGGACTGATACTTGTTTTGTCGTGGCTGGTGCCGCATATCAGTGATCTGTTTGAAACGATAGAAAATCTGTTTCAGCTGGGAGGATAAGAAATTGGAAGTAATGAAAGTTGCACTGTTTGGGATTGTGGCAGTGATATTGATTCTGGTGCTGAAAAGCTGGCGCAGCGACTGGGCCGTGATTCTTTCGCTGACCGCAGGGGTTTTGATTGCTCTGTATCTGGTGAGGTTCCTGGTGGATCTTTCGCAGGTTTTGCAGACGTGGGAGACTTATTTGCAGGGGGTGTCGGAGTATATGAGTGTTCTGTGGAAAGCGCTTGGTATTACGTATCTGTGTGAGTTTGCGGGAAATCTTTGCAGAGACAGTGGGAACACACTGATTGCAGGACAGATTGAACTGTGTGGAAAGGTAGCGGTCATGCTGCTTGGAATGCCTGTATTATGGATGCTTTTGCAGACAATCACGGGGTATGGCGGATGAATGATAAAATTTGGGAACAACTGAATCTGAAACAGATGAACGAATTAGTAGAGGAGATGACAAACCTTACCCATTATAGTTTTGAAGATGTTGCAAGAGAACTGGCGGGCGGGAATATGGGGGAAGTATTACGCATGATTGGTGCGACGGTCGCGGATGTGTGTCTTCCCGGAATCCGTGAGAGCAAGGGACTTTTGACCGGTATTTTGGTGCTCGGTCTGTTTTCCGTACTTCTGCATTATACGTTCGGGATTGTGAAAAGTCGCCAGGTGGCAGATCTTGCAAGTTATTTTGTCTATTTGATTTTGATTCTGTTACTACTTGAAAATTTCGGGTATGTCATGGAAACGGGACGTGAGGTGCTGGATCTTTGCAGACAGTTTATTGCGGCGCTGGTTCCTGCGTATTGCCTTTCGGTTTCGTTGGCGGCGGGAGCGGCCGGAAGTGCGGCTTATTATGAGTTTGTGCTACTGCTTTTGCTTGGAATCGATTATATTCTGGCAGGGCTTTTACTGCCGATGACACAATCCTATATTTTTCTGATTGTGATGGATGGACTGGATGAAAAACATCGCATGAAGGAGTTTGTGAAACTTCTGGGACGTATGATTTCGTGGGGGCTGCGCATCTGTCTTACGGTGACGGTTGTAATCAGCGGAGTACAAAGCACCATATCCGTACAGATGGACGGGGTACAAAAGACTGTGTTTCAGAAAGCGGTAGGCGCTATTCCCGGAATCGGTGATTTGTCAGAGTCTGTCTCGCAGATACTGCTCGGCTCCGCCGGTCTGATAAAAAACAGCATCGGTTCGGCAGCCATGGTGTTTTTGTTTTTGCTCATTCTTCGGCCGCTCTGGAAGGTGTTTTGCATTTCGTTTACGATGAAACTTGCAGGTGCATGTGTCCGGCTGATGGGACAAAAGTCTTTGGCTGATACTATTACGGGAATTGGAGAAGGAGGAATTCTGGTTTTGCGGGTGGTGGTTTGTGCAGCGATTGCAATTTGTATATCGATTGCCATGACGATGTTTGTAATGAAAGGAGGCGCATGATGCAGTATCTTGAGAAGGTATGTTGCTTTTTTGTGTTTGCGCGGGTTTTTCTGCATATGTGTCCGAATGAGAAATACGAAAAGTACTTAAGTGCGCTGATAAGCTGGATTGCATTCTGCATTTTTTTGTCTCCGTTTTTGTCCGGTGATATGTTTCGGCAAAGTTATGAGATGTGGGAGGGAAACTGGAAAATACAAGCGGAAAAACAGATTGGTGTGACGATGGACGATATTGCGTACAGATCGGAACAGGCGGCAGAAGAAATTGCGGGAGAGATAGAGCAGGAGGGCATAGGGCAGGAAAGCGGAGAGGAGAAGCAGGAGGTCTATGAACGTAGAACAGATCAGTGAAAAATTACAAAAGATCGGAAAAGACAGATTTATCCTGCTTTTTCTGGCGGGACTTATGCTGGTAATTATTGTGATGCCATGGGGAGAAAATGAAGGAAAGAAAAAGCAGGAGGAAAACGTGCAGACAAAAGAAGTGGCGGTGCTGCCGGACAACTCACAGATAAAGCAGGATGATGTGGAAAATTATCGTCTGAATTTATGCAGACAACTGGAGCAGTTTTTACAGCGGATGGAGGGCGTTGGGATAGCCAAGGTTTACATAACAATGCATTCGTCGTCTGAGAAAATCGTAGAAAGAAACAGCCCGTATGCAAAGAGGACAGAGGAGGAGACGGCGCAGGAGAGTACCCGTGTAATTAATGAGACAGAGAATGAATCGGAGGTTGTGCTGATCAGACAGGAAGATGGAAGTGAAGCCCCGATTATAGTAAAAGAAATCGTACCGACAGTAAGAGGAGTGGTGGTTGCAGCGCAGGGGGCGGACAATGAAATGATAAAAAAGGAAATCACAGCGCTTGTGATGGCATTATTTGGAATCGAGGAACATAAAATTAGAGTAGTAAAATTATCTACATAAACAGGGAGGAGATTACCGGTGAAGAAATTATGGAAACGGAATCAGATTATGATTACGGCGCTTGCCCTTATGATTGCAATTGCAGGTTATTTGAATTTTATGGGCAAAAAAGTAGACGAGGAGGATTTGTTTACGACGTCGGCGCAGTTTGAGGAAATGCAGGCGGCGGATGTATCTGACGCAACAGATGTGACAGGCGGAGATCAGCTTGCAGACATGACAGGAGATGCGGATATTGATCTGGCGCAGGTTGGCGATGTGACAAGCGATGAGCTTGCACTGATTACAGATGGAGCGCAGGAACTGGATGCGTCGGCGGCGCTGACGGACATTGACAGCATGGATTCAGAGGAAGAAATGCTTTACAGTGATTATCTGGATGAAGAACAAGTAGAAAACATAACAGCAGCCGTGACAGAAGATTATGACGGAGAGACGCCGGGAGAAGCTGTATTTACAAGCACGACAGCAATCACATCTTTGGAAGGTGCAAACATTTTACGGGAACAGACAAGGGCGAAAAATAAGGAGGCGCTGATGGAAATCATCAATTCTGACAATCTTCCGGACAGTGCAAAGCAGGAGGCGGTCGAGAGCATGATTGCGCTGACGGATATTTCACAGAAAGAGTGTTCGGCAGAAATTCTTTTGGAGGCAAAGGGATTTGAGGATGTGGTTGTGAGCATTACGGGAGAGACAGCGGATGTCATCGTGGCGGCTACGGAACTTTCCGATGCACAGCGTGCACAGATTGAAGATATCGTAAAGAGAAAAACCGGAATTTCGGCGGAGCACATTATTATTTCTCCTGTCGCAGAAAAATAGTGTCAAAATGGACGGATTATGGTATACTTTACGTGGTAAAAAAGAAGAATACAAACGTGAAAAAGGAGGCAGCTTATGAAGAGAGTATTTTTAATTGTGCTGGATAGTTTTGGAATCGGTCAGATGCCGGATGCGGCGCAGTACGGGGACATGGGAACAAATACCATCAGGTCCTGTGCCACTTCAAAATATTTTCAGATGCCGAATATGCAAAAACTTGGTTTGTTTGATATAGATGGCGTTGACGTAAACGGAAAGGCGGGACCGGTCGGTCAGCCGGCAGCTCGGATTGCGCGGATGACGGAAGCGTCCAAAGGAAAAGATACGACAATCGGACACTGGGAGATCGCAGGTCTTGTTTCACAGACACCGCTTCCGACGTATCCGGATGGATTTCCAAAGGAGGTTCTCGATGCTTTTTCGGAAAAGACGGGACGCGGAGTACTTTGTAATAAGCCGTATTCCGGAACGGAAGTCATTAAAGTATATGGGGATGAGCATGTAAAAACAGGCGATTTGATTGTTTATACTTCCGCGGACAGTGTGTTCCAGATTGCAGCACACGAGGACGTGGTACCTGTGGAGCAGCTTTATGAGTATTGCAGGATTGCAAGAGAGATTTTAGTCGGAAAGCATGGTGTCGGCCGGGTGATCGCGCGTCCTTTTGTCGGAGAAAACGGCAATTATACGAGAACACCGCGTCGACACGACTTTTCGCTTGTCCCGCCGGAAAAAACGATGCTTTCCCATCTTTCAGAGGCAGGAAAAGATGTGATTGCCGTTGGCAAAATTTACGATATTTTTGCGGGAGCGGGAATTACGGAGCATACGTATACAAGCGGAAATGCAGAGGGAATTGAGAAAACCTTGGAATATTTAAAGAAAGATTTCGAAGGTTTATGCTTTATCAATCTTGTGGATTATGATATGTTATATGGGCACCGCAATGACATTGACGGTTATGCGAAGGCACTTGCTTTCTTTGATGAAAAATTGCCGCAGATTATGGCGGGAATGAAGGAGGAAGATATGCTGATTATCACAGCAGATCACGGATGTGATCCGGGTTATACCGTATCTACGGATCATTCGAGAGAATATACCCCGTGTCTGATGTATGGTAAGAATGTTACGCCGGAAAATCTCGGAACGAGAGAAACATTTGCAGACATCGGTGCGACTGTGCTTTCTTATCTGGGAGTCCCGGGAGAAATCAAAGGCAGCAGTATGCTGTAATATAGGAACATAAGAGTTGGAGGAAAAACAAGTGAGTAAATATGAGGCAGAGATAAATAAGAGAAGAACGTTTGCGATCATCTCTCACCCGGATGCGGGAAAAACAACGCTGACGGAAAAGTTTCTGTTATACGGAGGCGCAATTAATCTGGCGGGTAGCGTAAAAGGAAAGGCAACAGCCAGACATGCGGTTTCTGACTGGATGGAAATTGAAAAGGAGAGAGGTATTTCCGTAACGTCTTCGGTTTTGCAGTTTGAGTATGACGGATTCTGCATCAATATTCTGGATACACCGGGACATCAGGACTTCTCGGAAGATACGTACCGTACGCTTATGGCAGCCGATTCGGCGGTTATGGTCATCGATGCGAGCAAAGGTGTTGAGGCACAGACCAGAAAGCTGTTTAAGGTTTGTGTTATGCGTAAAATACCGATTTTTACATTTATCAACAAGATGGACCGTGATGCGAACGATACGTTCGAGCTTTTGGATGAAATTGAAAAAGAACTTGGAATTGCGACATGTCCGGTAAACTGGCCAATCGGTTCCGGTAAAGAGTTTAAAGGCGTTTATGAGCGTAAATCACGAAATGTATTTACGTTCTCCGATACGGAAAAAGGTACAAAAGAGGGAGAGACGCAGGTGATCTCCGTTGACGATGAAGGTAAGCTGACCGCACAAATCGGTGAGGATGCATTTGCTCTTTTAAATGATGAGATTGAGCTTTTGGACGGCGCGAGTGCAGAGTTTGATTTAGAACAGGTACAGGCAGGAAATCTGACACCGGTATTTTTCGGTTCAGCGCTGACAAACTTCGGCGTGGAGGTGTTTTTAAAGCACTTCCTGGAGATGACAACAACACCGCTTCCGCGTATCTCGGACAAGGGTGCGATTGATCCGGTAGAGAATGATTTTTCTGCTTTTGTATTTAAAATTCAGGCCAATATGAACAAAGCGCACCGCGACAGAGTGGCGTTTATGCGTATCTGTTCCGGACGTTTTGATGCGGGGATGGAAGTAAAGCATGTACAGGGCAATAAAGTGATGCGTCTTTCTCAGCCGCAGCAGATCATGGCAGATTCCCGTAAGATTTTGGACGAGGCTTATGCAGGAGATATCATCGGTGTATTCGATCCGGGGATTTTCTCTATCGGCGACACAATTTGTATGCCGAAAGAAAATTTCCAATACGCAGGTATTCCGACATTTGCGCCGGAGCATTTTGCACGCGTACGCCAGATGGATACGATGAAGCGTAAGCAGTTTGTCAAGGGAATTACGCAGATTGCACAGGAAGGTGCAATTCAGATTTTCAAAGAGTTTAATACCGGTATGGAAGAAATTATTGTCGGCGTGGTAGGTGTTCTGCAGTTTGATGTATTAAAATATCGTCTGGAGAATGAGTACAATGTGGAAATTCGGTTAGAACCGCTTCCGTATGAGTACATCCGCTGGGTGGAGAACGATGATATTGATTTGAATCGCATTGTCGGTACTTCCGATATGAAGAAGGTGACGGACTTAAAAGAAAGACCGCTTCTTTTGTTCATCAATGAGTGGAGTGTGCAGATGGTATTAAATCGTAACGAAGGATTGGAATTGTCCGAATTTGGTAAGAATTAAAATATGAGTGATAAATTTACAAAAATATTTGCAATATTTGCCCTGCTGTTTTTGGCAGGAATAATGATTTCGGCGATTTTGCCGGATTCAAAACAAGAGGATCTTGCTGTGCCGGATGCAGTCAGCGAGGTATTGTCATCGGCGTCTGATACCGAAAAAGCGGAAGAAAGCAGGCAGGCAGAAGAGATACAGACAGGTCCTTACCTGTATTATTATAATGCGCTAAGTCCGGAAGAACAGACGGTTTATGACCAGATGTATGAAGCAATTATCGCGCGCAAAGAAGTAAAGCTGGATACCAAAGATAAAGAAGTGGTCAGTAAGATATTTGAATGTGTGACCAACGATCATCCGGAGATTTTTTATTGCAGCGCATATCAGATTGAAGGCATCGAATTGTACGGAAAGATGGTGCAGATGAATTTTTCTGCAAATTACCATATGACCGAGGATGAAGTGCAGGAGAATTTTCGCAAAATAGAAGCGTATGTGGAGAGCTGTATTTCTTCGATTCCAACCGGAGCAGATGACTATACAAAAGTAAAATGTGTGTATGAGTATATTATTAACCATACAGAGTATGTTCCAAACTCGCCGAACAATCAAAATGTCTGTTCGGTGTTTATTGGCGGAGAGAGTGTCTGTATGGGATATGCAAAGGCAACCCAGTATATTTTGGATCGTCTGGGGATTGATGCCACGCTGGTATACGGACATGTGGGAAGTGAATCTCATTCCTGGAATCTGGTTCGAGTGGACGGAGAATGTTATTATATGGATCCGACGTGGGGCGATGCGGGATATGTCCGGCCGGGACAGGCCTCGGCCTCAGTTAGTCAGGGTGTCAATTACGAGTATTTTCTGATTACCACAGAACAGCTTTCAAAGTCCCATGTGATTGACAATGTGGTTTCCATGCCTGCATGTGTAGCAACGAGAAATAACTATTATATCAGGGAAGGGTTGTATCTGCATGCTTATGAGGAGGCTACCATTTCGGCAATCTTTGACCGCATGAAGGCACAAGGAGAAAGAAGCGTATCGCTTCGTTGTTCCGATGCAGCAGCATACCAGAGTGTTAAGAATGCACTTTTGACAGAGCAGAAGATTTTTCGGTTTATGGATGGTGTGGGATCGGTGTCCTACAGTTATAACGATGATCTGTATACACTTATTTTCTGGATTGAATAATAGAAGAAGATTTGATATACTTTTACTATATATGGAAAGGAGGACCACAACATGGAAAAAGAGATGGAACGTGGTACTTACACATTAAAAGAAGATGATAAATTAGGAGCAGTTCAGATTGCAGATGATGTGGTAGCGATGATTGCATCACTGGCAGCTACAGAGGTAGATGGTGTTTCTGCTCTGGTTGGTAATATTACAAATGAGCTCATGAGCAAAGTGGGCATGAAAAAACTGTCAAAAGGAGTGAAAGTTGAGGTTATTGAAGGCGTTGTGTCTTTAGAACTGGCAATTATGATTGAATATGGTCATAACATTCCGCAGACATGTCAGGATGTACAGACAAAAGTAAAATCTGCAATTGAGAACATGACAGGACTTTCTGTTTCCGATGTCAATATCCGCATTGCCGGAGTCAATATGCAGGAAATGAAATAGAAAAAAGCAGGATTAACAGATGAGTAGAAGTAAACTTAGAGAAAAAGTATTTCAGTTGGTATTCCGCGTGGCATTTAATGACGAGGAAGAATTAAATGAGCAGGTTGCGTTTTTCTTTGGAGACGAAGAACAGGAAGGCATGACTGAAAAAGAGCAACAGCAGGTACAGAATAAATTTGAGCAGGTGGTTGCGCAGCTTAGTGAGATTGATGCGCAGATTAATGAAAAATCGACCGGATGGAATGTATCCAGACTCGGAAAGGTAGAACTTGCCATTTTGCGCCTTGCAATTTATGAAATTATGTTTGATGAAGCAATTCCGGGTTCTGTAGCGATTAATGAAGCAGTAGAACTTGCCAAAAAATATGCAGCAGAGGAGTCGCCGGCATTTATCAATGGTGTGCTTGCAAAGTTTGTGCCAAAGGAAGAAAAATAGGCAATGAAGCAAAATGTATATTCCGTAAGTCAGGTCAACAGTTATATCAAAAATATGTTTGCCCAGGATTTTTTATGCAGTTCCATTTTGATTAAGGGAGAACTGAGCAATGTGAAGTATCATGGCTCGGGTCATATTTATTTTACCTTAAAAGACAGTGGGGCTGCTATTTCATGTGTCATGTTTGCAGGAAACCGGCGCGGACTTACATTCCGCCTTGAGGATGGATTGTCCGTGATTGTAGGCGGATCGGTTGAGGTGTTTGAAGCGGCCGGGAAATACCAGTTGTATGCAAGACAGATTGAGCAGACCGGCGGCGGAGCATTGTATGAGCAGTACGAAAAGTTAAAAAAAGAAATGGAAGAGATGGGGATGTTTGATGCCTGCTATAAGCAGCCGATTCCGCGCTATGTAAAGCGTCTCGGCGTTGTGACGGCAAGCACCGGTGCAGCGGTCCGTGATATTATCAATGTGGCCAAGCGCAGAAATCCCTATATTGAAATTGTGTTATATCCTGCAATCGTGCAGGGAGAATATGCGATAGACAGCATTGTGGCAGGAATTCAGAGACTCGAAAGGGAAGGCGTAGATGTGATGATTGTCGGACGCGGCGGCGGAAGCATCGAAGATCTTTGGGCATTTAACAGCCGCGAGGTGGCACAGGCAGTGTTTGATTGTCAGGTTCCGGTCATATCGGCGGTCGGTCATGAGACAGATACCACCATTATTGACTACGTATCGGACCTGCGGGCACCGACACCTTCAGCGGGGGCAGAGCTTGCGGTTTGTGATATGGGAATGTTGCTTTCGCAGGTGGAAGAGTATAAACGTCGTATGACGGATTTGATACTCGGTAGATGTGCACGTGAAAGAATGGCAGCAGAAAATTTGAAGTTGAAACTTCAGATGGTTTCTCCGCAAGCCATAACAAAGCAGCACCGAATGCGTATTCTTTCCATGGAGGAAGAACTAACCGCAAAGATGGATGCGAAACTTCTTTCTAAGAAACATGAACTTAAGGTATATGCGGCTAAGCTGGAAAGTCTGTCACCGCTGACAAAACTGAAGCAGGGATATTCTTATGTGACAACGGCGCAGGGCAAGGCACTGACAGACAGTGAGCAGATCCGGCCGGGCGATACCATTAAAATATATATGCAAAACGGCAGGGCTACGGCGACGGTCAGCCATGTCGACAGGAGTGCGGAATGAGTGAAGAAAAACAGCTTTCTTTAGAGGAAGCATTTGAAAAATTAGAGACGGTAATTGAAACCTTAGAGCAGCCGGACACTTCGCTTGAGGAATCGTTTGATGCGTACAAAGAAGGCGTTGCGCTTGTAAATCTTTGTAACCAAATGATAGACCGGGTAGAAAAAGAAGTCAGGGTGTTGACAGAGGGAGGAATGACAGATGAGTTTTAAGGAAATACTTTCGGAGAAAACGAAAGAGACCGAAGAGATTATTCTTACGTATCTTCCAAAGGAAGAAGGCAATCAAAAGACGGTCTTTGAGGCAATGAATTATAGCGTCAAGGTCGGAGGAAAGAGACTTCGTCCGCTCCTTATGCTGGAGACATATCGCATGCTGGGCGGAGATGAAGAAATCATCCGTCCGTTTATGACAGCGCTTGAAATGATTCATACCTATTCTCTGGTGCATGATGATCTTCCGGCTATGGATAACGATCAGTACTGCCGCGGGATGAAGACAACACATGTTGTGTACGGGGAAGCGATGGCGATACTGGCAGGGGATGCGCTTTTAAACTATGCGTTTGAAGTTGCAGCAACGGCATTTGAGATGAGTCCGGGAGATATCCGCGCAGAGCGTGCAATGATGGTACTTGCAAGAAAAGCCGGTATTTTCGGAATGGTAGGCGGACAGGTATGTGATGTAGAAGCAGAAAAAAGGCAGCTTCCGCTTTCCAAAGAGCAACTTTTATTTATTCATGAAAATAAAACGGCGGCCCTCATTCAGGCAGCGCTTATGATTGGTGCAATACTGGCAGGGGCAGACCGGGCACAGGTGGAGGCACTTGAGAAAATCGGTTACAATATTGGTATCGCATTCCAGATACAGGATGATATTTTGGATGTAACAGGCAGTGAGCAGGAACTTGGTAAACCGATCGGAAGCGATGAGAAAAATAACAAAGAAACCTATGTGACACTTGCAGGGCTTGATGCGGCAAAAGAGCAGGTGGAGGCACTTTCCAAAGAAGCGGTGACTCTCTTGGGACAGATTCCGGGAGAACATGCATTTTTGGATGAACTGATTCTGTCACTGATACACAGAACCAAATAGAGACATAAGTAAGAGGTATTATATATGCTGCTTGATAAGATAAAAAAAGAAAACGACATAAAGCAGATTAATCCGGAAGATTATGACATACTTGCACAGGAAATACGAGACTTCCTGATTGATAAGATCAGTGTATCCGGAGGGCATCTCGGATCCAATCTCGGAGCGGTGGAACTTACCATGGCACTGCATCTGGCACTGAATCTGCCGGAAGATAAGATTGTCTGGGATGTGGGACATCAGGCATATACACATAAAATTCTGACAGGAAGAAGAGAAGGGTTTGAAACGCTTCGTAAATTCGGCGGAATCAGTGGATTTCCGAAACGAAAGGAAAGCGACTGCGACAGTTTTGACACCGGACACAGTTCGACTTCCATATCCGCAGGTCTGGGTCTTGTGGAAGCGCGAGACATTCTCGGGCAGGACCATACTATCGTTGCGGTAATCGGTGACGGTTCCCTGACAGGAGGTATGGCATACGAGGCACTGAATAATGCAGCGCGTCTGGAGAAAAATTACATTATTATTTTAAATGACAACAATATGTCCATTTCAGAGAATGTAGGAGGAGTTTCTTCGTATCTGAACTCTATCCGTACGGATGCAAAATATCTGAACTTAAAGGACAGTATTTATTATAGGCTGTTAGATATGCCAAAATATGGTGCGTCCATTGTCAAAAAGATTCAGAATGCCAAAAACGGTCTGAAACAGCTCGTAATTCCGGGAATGTTTTTTGAGGATATGGGTGTCAAATATTTAGGACCGGTGGATGGTCATGATATTCAGGGAATGGTCAAGATTATCCGAGAGGCAAAGCGTATCAACGGACCGGTACTGATTCATATGATGACGCAGAAGGGAAAAGGATATCTTCCGGCAGAACGTCATCCGGCCAGATTCCACGGAGCAGAGCCGTTTGAAATTGCGACAGGACTTCCGAAAACGCCGCGTACAAAAGCCAATTATACCGATGTGTTTGCAACGGTAATGAATAAAATTGCAGAGAGAGACGATAAGGTAGTTGCCATCACGGCAGCGATGCCTGACGGAACCGGATTAAAGCGTTTCCGTAACAGATTCCCGGATCGGTTTTTCGATGTCGGAATTGCGGAGGAGCATGCAGTAACCTTTGCAGCCGGACTGGCAGCCGGAGGACTTAAGCCGGTAGTTGCGATTTATTCTTCCTTTTTGCAAAGAGCATACGATCAGATTCTTCATGATGTCTGTATCCAAAATCTTCCGGTGACCTTTGCGATTGACCGTGCAGGACTTGTCGGAAGTGATGGTGAGACACATCAGGGCATTTTTGATTTGTCCTTTTTATCAAGCATTCCGAATATGCACATTATGGCTCCGAAAAATAAATGGGAACTTTCCGATATGCTCAAGTATTCGGTGGATTTTCCTGCGCCGATGGCAATCCGCTATCCGAGAGGTACCGCTTATGACGGATTAAAGGACTGCCGTGCTCCGATTGAATACGGAAAAGCAGAGTGGATTTATAAAGAAAAGGATATTGCGCTGTTTGCCCTCGGAAGCATGGTAAAGACTGCAGAAGAGGTGCGTATACGACTCAAAGAAGAAGGATATGCATCCTGTTCTTTAGTAAATGCACGTTTCGTAAAACCAATCGACGAAGAAGCTATCGCGGATGGAGCCAAAAATCATAAACTGATTGTCACACTGGAAGAAAATGTGTTAAGTGGCGGCTATTCGCAGAAAGTGATGGATTTTGTATATGAAAATAAATTGGGAGTGAAAGTATTGCCGATTACACTTCCGGATGCTTATGTAGAGCATGGAAATGTGGATCTGTTAAAGAAGGAAGTCGGTATTGATTCTGAGACAATCACAGATAAAATCCGTGCAGCACTTGTACAGGAAAATTAAAAAAGCAAGAGGATGATATGAAAGAGAGACTGGATGTGCTTTTAGTCAAACAGGGGTTCGCGCCTTCCAGAGAGAAGGCAAAGGCGATACTGATGTCCGGAATCGTTTATGTAGACGGACAAAAGGAAGACAAAGCAGGAACCATGTTTGAAGAAGAAAAGATTACAATAGAAGTCAGAGGCGCAACGCTTCGGTATGTCAGCCGCGGCGGGCTAAAGCTGGAAAAAGCCTTGCAGGTATTTCCGATTAATGTAGGTGGCGCGGTATGCCTTGATATCGGTGCTTCCACCGGAGGTTTTACCGACTGCATGCTCCAAAACGGTGCGGCGAAGGTATTTGCCGTGGATGTGGGGCATGGGCAGCTTGACTGGAAACTTCGAAATGATCCCCGCGTTGTCTGCATGGAAAAGACCAATTTCCGTTACATGGAAGAAGACTCCCTCGGAGAAAAAGTGGATTTTGCTTCCTGTGACGTATCTTTTATTTCGCTGACAAAGATACTGCCGCCTGCCTATCTTCTTTTGAAAGAAGGCGGACAGATGGTCTGCCTGATTAAACCGCAGTTTGAGGCAGGCAAAGAGAAAGTGGGCAAAAAAGGAGTGGTGACCGATATTGCGGTGCATCGTGAAGTCATGGAAAAAATCATGACATTTGCCGCACAGACAGGATTTCAGATTCTCGGACTTGATCATTCACCGATCAAGGGACCGGAGGGAAATATAGAGTATCTGTTGTATATGCAAAAAGAGACAGGAAAAGAGCAGACGGCGCCGCTTTCATGGATTGAAGAGGTGGCGGCAAACGCTCACGGAACACTTGCATGAAAAAGTTTTATATAGTGACGAACCGGACCAAAGATCCGGACATGGAAACGACGAATTACATATGTGAATTTATAAAAGAGCACGGCGGCGAGGCGGTAATAGTTCAGGAAGATGTGTTTAAAGCAGCTTCAAAAGAAAGCAGCGAGTACAATCCGCTCCATATTCCGGAGGATACGGATTGTGTCCTTGTGCTCGGAGGAGACGGAACGCTTCTTCAGACCGCGCGAGGCATTCGGCAGTTATCCATTCCGCTTCTTGGAATTAACCTCGGAACACTTGGGTATCTGGCGGAGGTGGAAAAGAGCGGAATTACAGAAGCGCTTGTGCATCTTTTTGAGGATGATTATCAGATTGAAGAGCGCATGATGCTGGTTGGAACTGTCTTTCGCGAGGAGGAAGAAATCGCAACAGCGCATGCACTCAATGACGTGGTAGTCAACCGGTTCGGACCGCTGATGGTTCTTTCGTTTGAAGTGAGCGTCAACGGACAAAAACTCAATCATTATCAGGCAGACGGAATGATTGTTTCGACGCCGACCGGATCGACCGGCTACAATTTGTCGGCGGGAGGTCCGATTGCACTTCCGGGTTCTACCCTTATGATTTTAACACCGATTTGTCCGCACACACTCAATACAAGAAGTATAGTGCTTGCTGCGGATGATACGATTGAAATCCGTATCGGAAAAGGAAGAAATGAAGGGATTCAGGAAGCGGAAATCAATTTTGACGGCGGACTTACCAGACGTCTGGTCACAGGCGACCGCATTGTGGTTCGCAGATCCGGTCAGACGACGAAACTGATTCATTTAAGTAAGGTCAGTTTTCTGGAGACACTGCATAAAAAGATGAGTGAGAATTAGAGATGAAAAAAGGCAGACAGGCAGAAATTATCAAAATCATAGAGAGACAAAATGTGGAAACGCAGCAGGAACTTGCGCAGCTATTGATTGATGCGGGGTTTGATGTGACACAGGCAACGGTTTCGCGGGATATCAAGGCTTTGAAGCTCTCGAAGGTTCCGGCGGGAAACGGACATCAGAAGTATGTGCTTTTGCATAATGACGAGAAACATCTGTCTGCAAAGTACGTCAATGTCTTGAAGGAAGGTTTTGTTTCGATGGACATGGCGCAGAATATATTGGTAATTAAGACTGTTTCCGGAATGGCTATGGCAGTGGCTGCAGCCGTCGATAATCTGAAGTATCCGGAAATTGTCGGCTCTATTGCCGGGGATGACACCATCATGGTAGCCATTCGGACGGTGGAAGATACCAAGAGTATTATGAAACAGATTATGTTGCTTTTGGAGTAAAAAAACGCGGGCTGCCATTTGACAACCTGCGTTTTTTATATAAAAATGGATAGAGGGAAAAAGTAAAGTATAACAAATCACGTTTTAATCCTGGATTTATTACAATTATAGGAGAAAAAAACTTATGTTAGAAAGACTCGTAGTAAAAAATGTCGCGCTGATGGATGAGGCAGAGGTGGAGTTCCATGACGGTCTTAATATTTTGACCGGTGAGACCGGTGCAGGTAAGTCGATTTTGATCGGCTCTATCAATCTGGCACTGGGAGCCAAGGCGGACAAAAATCTGATCCGACAGGGAGCAGATTATGCATATGTGGAACTGGTATTTTCTGTGGAAAGTGAAAAAATCAGACAAAAGCTCATGGAGCTGGAGATTTTTCCGGATGAGGAAGGAAAAGTAGTTCTTACGCGAAGAATTATGCCGGGAAAGAGCAGTTGCCGATTAAATGGTGAGACCGTTTCCGGAAAGGTGCTCAAAGAGGCAGCAGGAGTGCTGATTGATATTCATGGTCAGCATGAACATCAGTCTCTTTTGAGTGAGAAAAAACATCTGGAAGTGCTGGATTTATATGCGGCGAAGGAACTTTCCGGAACAAAGGAGGAACTTGCCGAGGTTTACATAAAATATCGTGAAGCAGAAAAAGAACTCCAGGAGGCTCTTTTAGAGGATGCTTCCAAAGATCGCGAGATTGCACTTGCCCAATTTGAAAAGAAGGAAATAGAGGAGGCGAACCTGCAGCAGGAGGAGGATGTGCAGCTTGAGGAGGCATTCCGGCGTATGGAAAATATCCGCACAATCGCAGAAGCGGTATCCCTTGCAGTGCATTGTCTTGATAATTATGAAAATGAAAATGCGCAGTCGCTGATTGGTCGGGCACTTAAAAGTGTCAATGATGCCAAAGTATTTGATGAAAGTCTGTCAGAAGCAGCGGATCAGCTTGCGGCTGCGGAGGAACTGGTGCGGGACGCCGGCCGTTTACTTTCACATTATGCGGACAATCTTGAGATTGACGCGCAGACGTATGCATATACGAAAGAGAGACTGGATACCATAAATCGTCTGAAAACCAAATACGGCAATTCGATTGAGGAAATCCTGGCGTATGCAGAAGAAAAAACGAAGTTTTTGAATAAATTCGAAGATTTTGAACAGTATAAAATTGAGTTGTCTGAAAAACGTGATGCTTTGCAAAATCATTTGCAGACCTTATGTGCCAAAGCGCATAAGGAGCGGTGCAGACAGGCAGAGGTTTTGCAGAAGCGTATGCAGGATGCGCTGCTGGAACTGAATTTTCCGTATGCACGCTTTGAGATTGAAGTTGTGCAGGATGAGAAATACCTGTCTAAAATCGGTGACGATTATGTGAGATTTTTGATTTCGCTAAATGCAGGAGAAGGGTTAAAACCGCTTGCGCAGGTAGCCAGCGGTGGCGAACTTTCCAGAATCATGCTTTCGCTTAAGACGGTACTTGCCGATCAGGATGAAATAGAGTCCCTGATCTTTGATGAGATTGATGCCGGAATCAGCGGAAAGACAGCATGGAAGGTTTCGGAAAAACTCGGACTGCTCGGCCGTCGCCATCAGGTTATCTGCATTACCCATCTTCCGCAGATTGCTGCGATGGCAGATCACCACTATATGATTGAAAAAGAGCAGACAAGCGATTGCACAAGGACGACGCTGACCATGCTCGGTGAAGACGGAATGCTCTGCGAAATTTCGCGTCTTCTTGGCGGTGATACAATTACGGATGCAACATTGTTAAATGCACGAGAATTGAAAGATATGGCAATTCATGCAAAACAATACTAATTTAATATTTTTGAAAAAACAAATACTAGGTAGAGAAATCTGCCTGGTATTTTTTGTGCTTTGGCAAGATTTCCTGATGAGACAACCCAGAAGAAAGGAGTACGGGACATGGAAAACAGAAGACTGGTTACTTATAGAAGATGCTTGCTTATGCTACTGGTGGTTTGTGGAGTTGCTATGGCCTATATATACAAATTTTATGTGGTAGAAACGGTTCCGGACACGATTCTTTTGCGGAAAGGACAGGAGGAAAAAATATCCTTTGATATTCCGGTGTCTGCGACTATGGCAATGCCGGATTCATCTTATGTAAAAACTCCGGTAGCAACATCGGTCCGTATAGTTCCGGGGAAGGAAAAAACCTATACCATGGATCTAAAATACATGGGAATCGTTCCGCTTAAAACGGTAACCCTGGATGTAATCAGCGGAAAAGAGGTGGCAATCAGCGGAATGCCTGTGGGAATTTATGTAAAAACAAAAGGGGTACTTGTGATTGATACAGGGAGTTATGTAAACGAATGGAAAGAAGAAATCTCGCCGGCAGAAGGCGTGTTGCAGCCGGGAGATTCTATTTTGCAGGTAAATGGCGAGGAGGTATCAGGAAAGAGATTCTTTGTAGGTCTTGTAGAAGGAAGTGATGGCGAAGAAATGATTCTGACTATTCTGCGCGGCGGAGAAGTGTCGAATGTGAAAGTGCAGCCACAGAAAAATGAGGAGGGGACATATAAACTGGGAGTCTGGGTAAGAGACAGCGCGCAGGGAATCGGAACACTCAGTTATATTACGCAGGAGGGAGAGTTTGCAGCACTTGGGCATGGCGTCAATGATGCGGATCTCGGAGAAATTATGAATCTGGGGCATGGAAGTATTTATGAGACAAATATCCTTGCAATCCGCAAGGCAGACAAAGCAATACCGGGAGAGCTTACAGGTATCATTACATTCGATGAGAGTGATTATGTGGGAAGTATAGAAAATAATACTTCAGAAGGAATCTACGGAAGTCTGTCGGGAGAGTATCTGCTTACAGAACGCGGTGCGGAATTTTTGGGAGATTGCGTCGTATATCCGGTTGGTCTGAAACAGGAAATCACAGAGGGACCGGCACAGATTTACTGTGCGCTTTCGGAAGCACCGGCATTTTATGATATTCATATTGACGAAGTGATTTATAATCCGCAAGAGAACAACAGGGGAATTATGTTAACCGTTACCGACAAGCAGCTCCTTTCCATGACCGGAGGAATCGTGCAGGGAATG
>JAGAOK010000100.1 GCA_017623815.1 Lachnospiraceae bacterium | reverse complement strand
TGTATGATTTGGCGTAAAATTGGCGTATCGGCGTGCATTTCCGATTTTACCAAAGTCCGCTAACCACTGATTTTACTGACTTTTTCGCAAGTATTACTTGTCGAGAGACTTCATCGTTGGGAACAAAAGTACATCCCTGATCGCCTGTGAATCGGTAAGCAGCATACAAAGTCTGTCGATACCATATCCGATACCGCCTGTCGGTGGCATACCAAGTTCAAGCGCATACATGAAGTCTTCGTCTGTTGTGTTTGCTTCCTCGTCACCGAGTGCAAGAAGTGCTTCCTGTGCTTTGAAACGCCCTCTCTGGTCGATCGGATCGTTAAGCTCTGAGTAAGCGTTACACATTTCCCATCCGTTCATAAATAATTCGAAACGCTCTACGTAGTTCGGATCCTCCGGTTTCTTCTTTGTAAGCGGAGAAATCTCGATTGGATGATCCATAACGAAGGTCGGCTGAATCAAATGCTCTTCTACAAATTCTTCGAAGAAAAGATTTAAGATATCGCCCTTTGTATGATGATCCTCGAACTCTACGTGTTTCTCTTTTGCGATGGCTTTTGCAGCATCTGTGTCTGCAATTTCATTAAAGTCAATGCCTGCATATTTCTTAACCGCATCAATCATGGTAATTCTCTCGAATGGTTTACCCCAGTCCATCTCGATGCCGTTGTAAACAATCTTGGTTGTGCCAAGTACTTCCTGTGCTACGTAGCGGAACATGTTCTCAGTAAGATCCATCATTCCGTTGTAGTCTGTGTAAGCCTGGTATAACTCCATAAGTGTAAATTCCGGATTATGTCTTGTATCAAGACCTTCGTTACGGAATACTCGGCCGATTTCGTACACTCTCTCAAGCCCGCCGACAATCAGTCTCTTTAAGTAAAGCTCTAATGAAATACGAAGTTTGAAATCCTCGTCAAGCGCATTGAAATGTGTCTCGAACGGTCTTGCAGCAGCTCCTCCGGCATTTGCTACAAGCATCGGAGTTTCTACTTCCATAAAGCCTTCGCCGTCTAAGTATTTACGAATAGTGCTGATGATCTTAGAACGTTTGATAAAGGTATCCTTTACCTCTGCGTTCATGATAAGGTCTGTATATCTCTGGCGATAACGTGTATCGGTATCGGTAAGTCCGTGGAATTTCTCCGGAAGAATCTGTAAACTCTTAGAAAGAAGCGTCAGTTTCTCCGCATGGATGGAAATCTCACCTGTCTGTGTGCGGAATGCAAAACCGGAAATACCGTAGATATCACCGATATCGGATTTCTTGAAATCTGCATAGTCTTCTTCTCCGACTGCATCTCTCGCCACATAAATCTGGATATTTCCTTTTAAATCCTGAATGTTACAGAAAGAAGCTTTTCCCATCACACGTTTGAACATCATACGTCCTGCAATCGTAACCGGAATCGGCTGCGCATCCATAATGGCTCTTCTTTCATTATAATCTGCTTTCAGCACTTCTCTTGCCTGCTGCTCGTCCATTCCCTCTGTGCTCGGTGCCTGACGACCTGCAAGAAGCTTTGCCTCATGCTCTTCATAAAGAGCCTTTACCTCAAGAGAATGATGTGTCTGATCAAATTTTGTAATAACGAACGGGTCTCTTCCGCTCTCCTGTAATGTCGCAAGTTTTTCGCGACGTACTTTTAACAGCTGGTTAATATCCTGCTGCTGTGTATTTTGATTATTATTTGCCATTTTTATCTCCTGCTTACTGAATAATCTCAAGAACTTTGTATTTAAATACACCTGCCGGTGTCTCTACTTCTGCCGTCTGTCCTACTTTTAATCCAATCAAGGCTTTTCCTACCGGTGATTCATTGGAAATCTTTCCTTTTAAGCTGTTTGCCTCTGTAGAACCTACAATTCTGTATACTACGTCTTCCTTTTCAGACATATCGCGTACTTTAACTTTACAACCGATACTGATTTTTTCTTTATCGATTTCATCTTCGTCAATTACCTCAGCATTTTTGAGGATTTTTTCGAGTTCTTCGATTCTGGACTCAATATTACGCTGCTCATCTTTCGCTGCATCATACTCTGCATTTTCGGACAAGTCACCCTGGCCTCTTGCCTCTTTAATCTTATCAGCAACTTCTTTACGTCTTACGACTTTTAAATGCTCTAATTCGTCCTCGTATTTTTTCAGACCTTCATAGGTTAAAATGTTCTTTTTACTTTCCATGATCATCATCCTTTCTTTGCTTTTGATGCAACATGGCTTTTCGCCTAATTAACTATGCCATTATAACGCACCCAAAAAGGCTCTGTCAAGTTGCATTCTCAAGCTTTGACAGCCTTTACAGACTCCTTTCATTCGCCGCATTTCTCTTTCTGTCCTGACACCCGCCGCATCAATGTAATAAGTCGGTCGTCCGACCATAGCAAGTGGCAGTCCACGGCAATCGAGCAAAAGCACATCCCCTTTCATCATGGCTCCCATTCGCCTGCACTCCGTCTCTGCATAAAACCCACCTGCAATTCCGGTTTCGACATAAAACTGCTCCAGCACTTCCTCTCCTCTGTCTTTTTGTTCCTTCTCTCCGAACATACAAAGGTTTTCGAGGTTCGCGCCCGCCGCTTTCTCTGCCAGTTGCATCCATTCCTCTACCTCATCTGCAACCCAGTCCGGCTCCGTCACATACAAAACTGTAATCCCTCTTGTTGCCTGTGACAAAATACGCAGTGCCTCTCTTTTTCCAAATTCCAGTGACCATTCTTCTCTTGGCACCGGTGTT
The DNA here is from genome assembly GCA_017623815.1 of Lachnospiraceae bacterium. GTDB lineage: Bacteria > Bacillota > Clostridia > Lachnospirales > Lachnospiraceae > SVFI01. The sequence goes on along the minus strand of JAGAOK010000100.1, from coordinate 6,631 downwards.
TCCTTCCAAAGCACCGGCAGAATTTTCGTCTGCGCACTTTCCGAAAGAAAAAGTGTTTCCGGACTACTCAGAAACACTTCTTTGTATTTATTTTGTATATACTTTACCGCCACCGTTTCCAATATTTTCCCCGGAAAACGTATCCGCCCGGTATCCGCGCCGGTACCCCGGTGCTCCAGAATACGCACCATGGTTTCATCCGTCTTATCCCAAAAAAGATAAACCGGCCGAAACTCCGTCTTTTCATGGTTACCGGTCAACACGACCGCGGGATTTGTTCCCGGAAACTGTGTCAGCTGTTCTCTTTTGCCGAACATTACATATTTAACGATTATATTTTCCTCATTGCTCATGCTACATTGTATGCGCAAAAAGGACAGATATGACATAGTCTTTGAGCTCATCCATGCTCTCAATCTCGTTGACTTTTTGTCTAAGCCTTGCCGAATGCGGAAGTCCCGCCGAATACCACGCAATGTGCTTTCTCATCTCACGCACCGCTGTATATTCGCCTTTATACTGAAGCTGCAACTCCATGTGGCGAAGCACGGTATCGCGCATATGCTCCTTAGACGGCGCCTGCGCAATTTCCCCCGTTTCAAGATAAGAAACCACCTGTTCAAACAGGAACGGATTTCCCCTGGCCGCGCGTCCTATCATAATACCGTCACAGCCGGTATATTCGAACATCTTTGCAGCTGAGGCGCAGTCTGTCACATCGCCGTTTCCGATGACCGGAATCTGCACCGCATCCTTTACCTTTGCAATGATATCCCAGTCCGCCTGCCCGGAATAATACTGTTCTCTTGTTCTTCCGTGCACGGCAACAGCCGCCACGCCGCAGTCCTCCGCGATCTTTGCAATCTCCACGGCATTCACATTTCCCTCATCAAATCCTTTTCGGATTTTTACCGTCACAGGCTTCTTTATCGCCTTTACGGTCTTAGTCAGAATCTCGCGGACAAGCGCCGGATTTTTCATCAGCGCCGAACCCTCGCCGTTATTTACCACTTTCGGTACCGGACAGCCCATGTTGATATCCAGCACGGAAAACGGTTTTTCCTCAATGCGTGCTGCCATCTGACTGATGATATCCGGATCCGAGCCAAACAGCTGAAGGGAAACCGGTATCTCCTCCGGATGGATTTCCATCAAAAGTTCCGTATTTTTATTATTAAAATAAATTGCTTTCGCCGAGACCATCTCCATACACAAAAGCCCCGCTCCGTGCTCTTTGCAGAGCAAACGAAATGGCAGGTCCGTTACACCTGCCATCGGAGCCAGTATGACCGGATTGTCCAGCGTTACATTTCCTATCTGCAATCGTTTCATTCTGGTTTCCTTTTCTTTCTGAATCACTCGTTACATGATCAGCTACGGTTTTTTTCGAAAATAATGCGAAGTCCGTCCAGCGTCAATGTTTTATCGTAAATGTCAATCATATCCGTTTCCTGTGAAATCGATCTTCCCAGTCCTCCCGTTGCAACGACCTTCATATCGTGACAACCGGTTTCCTTTTTCATCTGACGGATAATATACTCAGTCTGTCCGATCTGACCGTACATAATACCGGCCTGCATACTTGTAACAGTATCTCCTGCCAGAATGGACTCCGGTTTTTTAATCTCAATTTTCGGAAGCTTGGCTGCATTTTCGGAAAGCGCAGCCGCGGAAATGCGGATACCCGGCGCCGTTACTCCGGCCATCAGACTTCCGTCTGCCGATACATAGTCATAAGTGGTAGCGGTACCAAAATCAAGAACCAGTACCGGTCCGCCGTATTTTTCATAGGCTGCCACTGCATCTACAACACGGTCCGCACCGATTTCGCGCGGGTTCTTTGTTTTAATCTGAATGCCCGTCTTGGTTCCCGGTCCGACTATAAGCGGATTGGATCCGATATAGCGAACCATCGCTCCGGTCAGTGAATGCATAATATTCGGTACTACGCTCGCCACAATGCTTCCTTCAATATCCGCGCGGTTTACATCATTCATACGCAGAAGATCCCGGATCAGGATTCCGTACTCGTCGGAAGTTCTGGCGATCTTAGTGGTGATACGAAATGTCGTCACAAGCTCCTCTTTGTCATATACACCAAAAGTAATATTTGTATTTCCAACGTCTAATGTTAAAATCATAGTTCCTCCTTCAGGACAAATACGCGGTAAAACATCTGAAGCTGCTCAAACAAATCCTGTCTGTGTCTGCGCACCTCACTTACCAGAAGTCCTGCTGTAATCTCATCATACAAAATATCTTCTTCCGCCGCCTCTGTCGCCATGGCCACGGATCCGTCTTCCTCAAAAACAATCATAAAAACTCCGCCTGCTTCCTCCGTAAACAAAACGCAGAGAATGCGAAGTTCTTCTTTGACCGATTCCGGCAAAGCCGCAAATACAGGATTCAGATAATATTTCTTTTCATATGCATTTGATCCACAAAGCACAACGCGCCCATCGGCTGTTGTATCTTTTATCATTTCCTCAGACATATCCATATATTCCTCTCACTGACACTTCTCCGGCATATACCGCCCGGATTGTGCCGTCTTCTCTTTCGACAAGAAGTTCTCCTCTTTCATTGATTCCATGCGCTGTTGCTGTATACTCTCCCTGTGGATCCAGCACGCGCACCTCCCTGCCAAAATTTATCATTTTTTCAACATACTCTCCCATTATGGTAGACATATCGCATGTTTCGACAAATTTATCATAATACTTCTCAAAGTTTTGCAGAATTGCTGCCATCACAGCCCTGCAGTCATACGTTTGGCCGTACTCTGCAAAAAGCGACGTTGCGACCTGCGATATCTCCGGCGGAAATGCAGGCGTATTTACATTCACCCCGACTCCGATTACTACGCAGTCCATCTTATCACCTGCCAGATGCATCTCTGTAAGAATGCCGCATACCTTACGCCCGCCGATCACAATATCGTTCGGCCACTTGATAAAGATATCCTCCATCCCGCACACCTGCTCCAGTGCGCGAAGAACGGAAAGTGCCATCACCAGCGTCAGCATAGACGCCTTCTCCGGTACAAACTCAGGCCGTAGTCCTATCGTCATGTATACGGACTGCCCGGGCGGTGAACTCCACGCTCGACCACGCCTCCCTTTGCCGCTTGTCTGCTGCCCGGCTGCAACCACCAATCCATGCCCTGCGCCCTCTTGTAAAAAACGCACGCAGTCATCATTGGTAGATCCGGTCACCTCCAGATATCTGAAATCTTTTCCTAGCCACCGTGTGTCAAAAGACTGCATCTTACGCACCGAGCGTTGCAGCCATCACAGCCTTGATGGTATGCATACGGTTTTCTGCCTCTTCAAATACCAAAGAGCGCTCAGATTCAAACACCTCGTCCGTCACTTCAAGTTCTGTCACATTGTACTGCTCGCCTTTTTCTTTTCCGATCTCTGTTTTAAGATCATGGAACGCCGGAAGACAGTGCATGAAAATTGCATTCTCCGCTGCATGGTCCATCAGATCTTTATCTACTTTGTACGGAGAAAGATCACGGATTCTCTCTTCCCAGATTTCATCCGGCTCACCCATAGAAACCCAAACATCTGTATAAATCACGTTGGCACCCTTGACACCTTCTTTTGCATCTTCGCAGAAAGAAAGAGTTGCCCCCGTCTCTTTTGCGATCGCCTGACAGGTCTCAATCAGTTCCGCATTCGGGAAATACTCCTTCGGTGAACAAGCCACAAAATCCATTCCCATCTTTGCGCAGGTTACCATCCATGAATTGGCCATATTGTAACGGGCGTCACCCATATATGCTACTTTGATTCCCTCTAAAGAGCCAAAATGCTCACGAATCGTCAGAAGGTCTGCAAGCATCTGTGTCGGATGAAATTCATTGGTCAGACCGTTCCATACCGGAACCTTGGAATATTTCGCAAGTTCTTCCACAATCTCCTGTCCGTATCCGCGGTATTCAATACCGTCAAACATTCCTGCGAGCACACGCGCAGTATCTGCAATGCTTTCTTTTTTACCGATCTGTGAGCTCGCCGGCTCAAGATATGTGGTTCCCATACCAAGGTCATGCGCTGCCACCTCAAAGGAACAGCGTGTACGTGTGGATGTCTTTTCAAAAATCAGTGCCACGTTTTTTCCTTTTAAGGTATCATGAAGTTCGCCGGCTTTCTTTTTCTTTTTATAATCTGCTGCCAAATCTACCAGATATGTAATCTCCTCTGCCGTATAATCAAGCAGTTTTAAAAAGTCTCTTCCCTTTAAATCCATTTTATTCATAATTGCCTCCGTTTCTTTGCAAATATTCTCCCATCAGATATTTTGCATTATAATACACATACTTCCCGACCGCAAGAAAAAAGGGGCAAATTCAGCGTTTTTCACTGAATTTGTCCCGTATTTTTCTTTTCTTATGCAAATTTGCGCCGCATTCTTATTTGCTTGATGCAACCTCTTTGAATGTTGTTGCAAGACCTGCGATTCCCTGAAGATCGGAAGGGATAATAATCTTTGTAGACTGTCCTGCTGCCACTTTTTCAAGTGCCTCTAAGCTCTTCATCTGAAGAACGGCTTCATCTGCACCTGCCTCACGAAGCATTCTGATACCGTCTGCATTCGCCTGCTGCACTTTAAGGATTGCCTCAGCCTCACCTTCTGCCTCACGGATCATCTTTTCTTTCTGAGCTTCTGCGCGGAGGATTGCTGACTGTTTCTCAGCCTCTGCCTCAAGAATTGCAGATTCTTTCTGACCTTCTGCTACAAGGATAGTAGATTTCTTTTCACCCTCTGCACGAAGGATTGCTTCACGACGTTCACGCTCTGCCTTCATCTGTTTTTCCATCGCATCCTGGATAGCTGCAGGAGGAATGATGTTCTTAAGCTCAACACGGTTAACTTTGATACCCCATGGGTCTGTTGCGATATCAAGTGTTGTACTCATCTTTGTATTGATTACTTCTCTGGATGTAAGTGTCTGGTCAAGTTCCATATCACCGATGATGTTACGAAGTGTTGTTGCTGTCAGGTTTTCAATCGCCATAATCGGATTTTCCACACCGTATGCAAATAACTTCGGATCTGTAATCTGGTAGAACACAACTGTGTCAATTCTCATTGTAACGTTATCCTTTGTGATAACCGGCTGCGGTGCAAAGTCAACAACCTGCTCTTTTAATACCACTTTTTTCGCAATCTTATCAACAAACGGAACTTTGAAGTGAATACCTACGCCCCATGTTCCCTGATAAGCCCCGAGACGCTCTACAACAAATGCCTGTGCCTGCGGTACGATTTTAATACAACTTGCAATAACCCAAATGATAATAACTAATAAAATAATAGCTCCAAATACTCCGCCCATTTTTTATTCCTCTTTTCTTTCTTTTCTTATCTTTTTTCTACCAATAACTTTACGCCGTCAATCTGTTTTACAATCACGACTTCTCCGACCGGAATCGTGATTCCGGCAGCAACGGTACGCGCCGTCCACTCTTTTCCGTCGACCTGTACACGTCCGATCCCCTGAAGATTATCAATCTCACTAAGTACAATCGCTTCTTTGCCGATCAGACTGTCGATATTTGTCTTTGCTCTGCTTTTGTTGAAATAACGCACTGCCACAGGTCTGGTAAAGATCAATAATACGATCGATACTACGAAAAATGCGACAACCTGTAACCACAGAGGCGCTTTTATCATCGCCAGAATCGCCGAAACCAATGCACCGCCTGCAAACCAGATTGTCGCAAGCCCCATCGTGGCAACCTCAATGACGATACAGACAAATAAAACAGCCAGCCAGATTAATGATAAGGTTCCTGCTGTTAATGCCATTTCATCGCTCCTTTCCCCTATGCACATATTCTATCTTATGTATGCATATCACTTTTTAATCATACAATAACTTTATGGATTATTCAAGCAACTTGTATTTCCCTTTCCACTCATATCTGCCACCTGTAATTAGCATTTCATCCACACCTTCCAGCGGCAATTTCACCCTTATATCCACATTTTCCGGCGCAGATACACCGACACGAACTTCCCCCTCACCCAACTTCTCCCATTCTACTTCGACGGTACCGAAAACGGAATGATAACTGCCTTTCACCTGTGATATCGCTATGTCCTCCTGTGGAATCTGCGGTGCGATCACAATCGGCACCTGACCGGTTAAATCGACACGGATTCCCAGCATACTTTCATACATCCACTGCGCCACACTCCCTTCGTTAAAATGATTAAATGAGTTCATGGCCGCATCCGCAAAGCCTTTCTCCTTTGTATAGGAATCATAGCGCTCCCAGATGGTAGTCGCGCCCTGGTTTACACTGTAAAGCCACGACGGATTTTCCTCGCCAAGCAAAACCCGGTAAGCCACATCCGACATACCATACTGCGTAAGCACCGGCAAAAGAATCGGCGTTCCGGCAAAACCGGTCATCACCTTGTAGCCATTGCTTTCAACATCCTTTCTTAAATCAGCAACTAACAGTTGCTCCTGCTTTTTGGTAAGCTTTGAATATTTTAAAAGAAACAACATTTCTGTCTGAGAAAGCGGATATTCTATCTGCGCCTTTTCCTTCACACTGCCATCACGGGTAAACGGCATTTTATATTCATAGGTTTCCATGATATAAGCATT
>JAGAOK010000012.1 GCA_017623815.1 Lachnospiraceae bacterium | reverse complement strand
TTTACACGCTATAATCAGGCGGATTTTAATCCGTCTTTTTGACATGGGAAAGTCATAGAAAAAGAGGATGATGGAATAACTCCAACATCCTCTTTGATTCATCTTTCACCCCGACTCAATGCTTAACTTAATGACATTGGGCTAACTGCCTCGGCTGTTAAGTGCCAATTTACATATCTTCGTATCCAATCTGCATGTTATCAAGCGATTTGCGGATTGCATGATCCCAAAGACTATCAAGTGATTTGTCCGGAACAAAGGTGGTAAACGCGGTTCCGGTCAGGCAGGTGAGGACTCCGTTGTCGTAGCGGAAGGTCAGAATGAGTGATTTGACCAAAGACGGATCCGCCGTAAAGTCCGGGCTTGCAAGTAGTTTTTGCATGTAGCCCTTTGGTGCCTGCAGGACAAATTTGAAAGAAAGCGGAGTCTTATCTCCCTGGATAAAAGCCGCGATATGTTCACGGTACTCGCCCCAGCGTGCGAAGCTGCGCGTGTTAAGCTCCGGGTCATCCTCCAAATCCTGCGAGGTGAAGTATTCCGGGTGGAGACGTCCCTCGAGAAAGAGGGAAATGTCTTTGATAACGGAAACTTCCTGCATGGCAAAATTGTCAAACGATGTGGATTGCAGTAGGGACTGCATCATTTTTTTAGTGTCTTTGATGTTTAGTGCGATCATTCAAAGCTCCTTATTTTGTTTCCTTGTTTTCGTGATCTGTGTTAATCAGTATGTGTCCGGGACGAAGTTCAAACTCGGGATAGCTTCCGAGATAGCGTTTCAGATCGCGGAATCCGCCGGCGCTTTCCAGCACAGTCCCGTCAGTAAGGTGATAACAAATACGATTTTTCAGAATAAAGGCCTGTGCATAGGCAATCTTGGAACGGGATACATAATGGGTATCTTTCAGCGTGCGAAGCTCTACCAGATCAAGCTCGCTTTTTACTTTTTGCAGTTCCTGATGAATGTCACAAAGGAGCTTGTGAAGCGCAGCGGTCAGGATAGGTTTATCGAGTGTGAAAATTCCCTGAATATCCGTTTCAGACCGGAAGGAATCGCCTGCGTGTTTGCAGATGACAATCAGACCGGGTGCGTTTTTTTCTTTGAGTGTGCGCGCAACCGCAAGGGAGTGCTCCGTGTCATTGTCAAAATCGAGGACGAACAGGTCATAGCGCATGCAGGCATGCAAAAAAGACGTTTCATCGCCGAACGAGTCGATAAAAAGCGTTCCGGTTGTGGCGGCAAGAGCCGTGTTTGCGCGGTCAAAGAGCCGCTCGGCCTGTTTTCTGTCTGCGACATTGTCAGCAACGATGGCAATATGCATGAGTTCCTCCTTTGTGAAAAATAAGCGCTGCCGCAAAAGCGACAGCACTCATATGTTTAGTTTATAACATCTTATAGGATACTGAACTGAAGTGGTGACCGCCATAAAAGGTAGATACACACCAGTTGCAGAATCAGTATCAGAGGTAATCCGAAAAGAAAATACCAGTGACGTGTTTTGTGGTGGAACAGGAACATACCGAGTGTGCTTCCGATGCTTCCGCCGAAGATGGCAAACAGAAAGAGTGTTGCCTCCGGAATCCGCCAGGCTTTCTTTTTGGCCTTGTATTTGTCAATTCCCATAAGGGCAAAGGATACAAGGTTCATCATAACAACATAAACAATGATGATTAATAAAACGTCCATAAATACCTCAGATTATTTTCCTTCTACTTCGTTCATTTTCATCGCGCGAACCTTTGTAGATAAACCAAAGAGGTTGATGAAACCTTCTGCGTCATGGTGGTCGTAAAGGTCACCTGTTGTGAAGGATGCGATGCTCTCGTTGTAGAGAGAGTACGGAGAAGTAGTTCCTGCTTTGATGATGTTACCTTTGTATAATTTGAACTTAACTTCACCTGTCACATATTTCTGTGTGCTTTCAATGAAAGCCTGTGTAGCCTCACGAAGTGGTGAGAACCATTTTCCTTCGTAAACGATCTGAGCGAAAAGGTTGCCCATGTCTTCTTTTGTTCTGTATGTGTCGCGGTCAAGGATGAGTTCCTCAAGCTGCTGATGAGCTTCGTAGAGGATGGTTCCGCCCGGTGTCTCGTAAACACCACGGCTCTTCATACCTACTACACGGTTTTCTACGATGTCAACGATACCGATACCGTGTTTTCCGCCGAGTTTGTTCAGTTCACGGATGATGTCGGAAACTTTCATTTCTTTTCCGTTTACAGACTTCGGAACACCTGCTTCGAATGTCATGGTTACATATTCGCCTTCGTCCGGAGCTTTTTCAGGAGAAACACCGAGAACAAGAAGGTGATCGTAGTTTGGCTCGTTGCCCGGCTCTTCAAGTTCAAGACCTTCGTGGCTGATGTGCCAAAGGTTACGGTCACGGCTGTAAGAGTTATCTGCTGAGAACGGAAGGTCGATGCCATGCTGACGGCAGTATTCGATTTCTTCTTCACGTGAGTTCATAGTCCATTTTTCGTTTCTCCATGCAGCGATGATCTTAAGATCCGGAGCAAGAGCTTTGATTCCGAGCTCGAAACGGATCTGGTCATTTCCTTTACCTGTTGCACCGTGGCAGATAGCAGTAGCACCTTCTTTACGTGCGATTTCAACAAGTCTCTTTGCAATCGCCGGACGTGCCATGGATGTTCCGAGTAAATATTTATTTTCATATACAGCGTGAGCCTGTACACAAGGAACTACATATTCATCGCAGAATTCATCTGTGATATCTTCGATATATAATTTCTCTGCGCCGGAAAGTTTTGCTCTTTCCTCTAATCCGTCAAGCTCGCTTTCCTGTCCGCAGTCTACACAGACACAGATAACTTCGTAATCGAAGTTTTCTTTCAGCCAAGGAATGATCGCTGTAGTATCAAGTCCGCCTGAATACGCTAAAATAACTTTTTCTTTCATAATTTTGCCTCCGTTATGTATTTTTATTAATGAATTTTTAACTCTGCATCTAATATACATCATAATTTTTCATAATGCAAGCATAAAATAATGCATAAAATAGTGAATATTCGCGAAAAATGTGCATAAAACGAAAAAATACTTGCATATTATGCATTAGATATGTATAATTATGCAACAAAGGAAATCACAGAGCGTAAAGAGTGTATAAAATATAGGAAAGAACTTGAACGAAACGTGATTTTAAAGTATGATATAAACGGTTTGTCAAAGGGGGAGAAGTATGATTCGTGCCATGCAGATAACAGATTATGAACAGGTTTTTAAACTTTGGAAAAAGATCAAAGGCTTTGCCATCCGAAGCATCGATGATTCCGCGGAGGGTGTGGAGAGATTTCTTGCACGTAATCCGGGCATCAGCGTGGTGGCGGAGGAAGACGGCCGTATCGTCGGCGCAATCCTTTGCGGGCATGACGGACGAAGAGGGTGTCTGTATCATGTGTGCGTGGATCCGGATTACCGCCTGAGAGGAATCGGGAAAGAGATGGTAGTCTTTTGCATGAATGCATTACATAAAGAAGGAATCAACAAGGTGTCCCTGATTGCCTTTACGGCAAATGACATCGGAAATGCATTCTGGAAAGAGATTGGCTGGACCAAGCGTGAGGATTTAAATTATTACGATTTTACATTAAATACGGAAAATATAGTACAATTTAATCAGTAAGCCGTGGCTGACTGCAGGGTTGCAGCAGACGGGCAGAAAAGAGGAGAGACATGGATAAAAAAGATATGAACAAAATTATGGCAAAAGCAGAGGTGCTTATTGAGGCGCTTCCGTACATTCAGCAGTTTAACCGCCGCATCATTGTAGTAAAATACGGCGGAAGTGCAATGGCAAATCCGGAGCTGCAGAGAAATGTGATCAAGGATGTAACCCTTTTGAAACTGGTAGGATTCAAACCGATTATCGTTCACGGCGGCGGTAAGGAAATCAGCAACTGGGTGGCAAAGGTCGGAAAAGAAGCTCAGTTTGTCAACGGACTTCGTGTGACGGATGCAGAGACGATGGAGATTGCAGAGATGGTCCTTTCCAAAGTAAACAAGCGTCTTGTGACAATGGTGGAGGAACTCGGTGTAAAAGCAATCGGTATCAGCGGAAAGGACGGAGATCTTCTTCATGTAGATAAGAAGTTATCCGGCGGAAAGGACATCGGATTTGTAGGGGATGTCAAAAAGGTAAATCCTAAGGTTTTATTTGATCTTTTGGAGAATGATTATCTTCCGATCGTAGCGCCGATTGGTATTGATGATAATTATGATACTTATAATATCAACGCGGACGATGCAGCGTGTGCGATTGCCAAGGCAGTCGGCGCAGAAAAGCTGGCATTCCTTACAGACATCGAGGGTCTGTATCGTGATATTAATGATAAAGACAGCTTCATTTCCCGCCTGACAGCGTCAGAAGCAGATGACCTGATCGGGGAAGGATGTATCGGCGGAGGAATGCTTCCGAAGCTTAACAACTGTACGGATGCAGTAAAGAACGGCGTTGGTCGTGTACATATTCTTGACGGTAGAATTGCTCATTGCTTACTGCTTGAGATCTTTACAAATGAAGGAATCGGTACAGCGATCATAAAGGACGAAGGAGAGATGAAATAATGAAAATGCAGGAATATATCGAGCAGGCGGAAGGCGATCTGCTCCATACCTATAATCGTTACCCGGTGGTATTTGACCACGGCGATGGTGTGCATTTATATGACATTGAGGGAAAAGAGTATCTGGATTTTGTGTCAGGTATTGCGGTGTTTGCCCTCGGATATAATAACAAGGCATATAACGATGCGCTCAAAGGCCAGATTGACAAGCTTCTTCACACATCGAATTACTATTACAATGTTCCGGCGATTGATGCAGCACGCAAACTGAAAAAGGTTTCCGGAATGGATCGTGTCTTTTTTACAAACAGCGGTGCGGAGGCACTGGAAGGCATGATTAAAACAGCGCGTAAATATGCGTATACCAAGGACGGAAGTACAGATCATGAAATCATTGCGATGGAGCATTCGTTCCACGGACGTACCATGGGAGCTCTTTCCGTAACCGGAAATCCGGCGTACCGCGCACCGTTTGAGCCGATGATCGGAAATGTAAAATTTGCACAGCTCAACGACTTTGACAGCGTGCTTGCGTGCGTGACGGACAAAACATGCGCCATCCTGTTTGAAACCGTACAGGGTGAGGGCGGTATTTATCCGGCGACGGAAGAATTTATGCAGAAAGTCCGCGCTCTTTGCGACGAAAAGGATATTCTGCTCATGCTGGACGAGGTACAGTGCGGAATGGGAAGATGCGGTGAGATGTTTGCATGGCAGCGTTACGGAATTAAGCCGGATGTCATGGCATCTGCAAAAGCACTTGGCTGCGGTGTTCCGGTCGGTGCATTTATGATGACGGAAAAGGTCGGTCAGGCTTCGCTCGTTCCGGGCGATCACGGAACCACATACGGCGGTAATCCGTTTGCCTGTGCAGCAATTTCCAAGGTGCTCGATATTTTTGAGGAGCAGGATATTTTAGGCAATGTAAAAGAAGTCGGTGCATATCTTTCTGAAAAACTTGAGATGTTGACTGAAAAATATGAGTTTGTACAGACGCACCGCGGTGTGGGTCTTTTGCAGGGACTTGTTTTGGACAAACCGGTCGGTGATATCATTAAGATGGCGCTTTCCGAAGGGCTTGTACTGATTAATGCAGGAGCAAATATCATCCGTTTTGTTCCGCCGCTTGTGGTAACGAAGCAGGATGTGGATCAGATGATTGCCATCCTTGATAAGTGTCTGGGAGCTTGTAACTAAGAAAGTGATAAGGTAACAGTATGAGTTTTAGAAGTAGATTTACAGCAGTACTTCTGGTGCTGGTCATGCTCTGCTTTGTTTTGTGGCAGGGGCTCAGCCCGCAGGAGGCTGCGCCGGAAACTGTGCCGGATGTGTTTGACGAGAAGCAGACGATTCACATCTGGTATACGGACGAAGCGCTTACCGACTATATGAACAGCCGGGCGCTTGGTTTCATGGAAGAAAATGAAAAGGTGCGAATCGTTCCGACTCTCGTATCTGCAGTGGAATATCTGGAGATGATAAACGAGGCGACGATGAAGCAGGAGGTTTATCCGGATCTTTTTCTTCTGACCAATGACAGCCTGGAAAAAGCTTATATGGCAGGGCTTGCAACGGAAATTACCGATCCGCAGCAGAGAATAAATGAGAATACGTTTTCTGAGGCTGCGCTTAACGCAGTGACCTATCAGGGAGAAAAAATTGCATATCCGTTTTCTTATGAAACCTCTGTCTTTTTATACAACCGTACGTATTTAGAGACAATGGCACAGACAAAGGCAGAAGCACTTGCTTCGCAGGCGCAGGCGGATGCGCAGGAGGGAGAGGAAGCTTCTGAGGAGGAAACAGAGCCGGTAAAAACCGTGAGTGGTGCGGATGATCTGGTTCCGCAGACCTTTGATGATATTCTTGCGCTGGCGGATGAATATGACGCACCGGAAGGTGTAGAATCCATTTTGAAATGGGATGTTTCCGACATTTTTTATAATTATTTCTTTGCGGGTAACTACATGGATATCGGCGGAGAGACGGGCGATGATTCCTCCATTGTGGATGTCTGCAATGAGCAGTCGGTAGCTTGTATGAAGATGTATCAGAGTCTGAATCAGTTCTTTTCCATCGAGGCGGATGAAACCGACTATGAACTGGTATTAAATGAGTTTTTGCAGGGAAAAACCTTGTTTACCGTTGCAACGACGGATGCAATTGCGCGTCTGGAGCAGGCGAAAGCAGATGGCACGTTTGCCTGGGAATATGGGATCACAACGATGCCGGATATCAGCAATGAACTTGCTACAAGAGCGTTGTCGGTAACAAACACCGTGGTGGTAAACGGTTTTAGCAGGAACAAAGAGTATGCAAACGCATTCGCTTCTTACCTGACCTGTGATGTGGATGCGTCGCTCTATGAAAGAACCGGAAAGTTAGCAGCGGCTAACGGTGTGGACTACGGAAATCCGATAACAGATGTTGCCATGGCTTCCTATGCGGAGAGTGTAAGCCTTCCGAAAATTATGCAGGCGAGCAACTTCTGGGTGCAGCTTGAAGTGGCATATACAGGTATCTGGCAGGGAGAGGATGCAGAGGCGAAGATGCAGAGTCTTGAGGAACAGATGCTGAGGCAAATACAATAAAGATGAATAAAAACCAGTCATTCGGACATGATGAAAGTAACAGGAGGTCATGCGAATGGTTGGTTTTTTAATTGCGATCGTATCCGGAATACTGATGAGTCTTCAGGGCGTGTTTAACACGGAGGTGACTAAGAATTCGACAATCTGGTCGTCGTCGGCATTTGTTCATTTTACGGCGCTTCTTGTCTGTCTGGCCGCATGGCTTTTGACGGAGCGGACCGGATTTTCGGGTGTACTTTCCGTACGTCCGCGTTATCTTTTGACAGGAGGAGCCATCGGTGCATTTATTACGTATACTGTCATCGTAAGTATGGATAAGATGGGACCGGCCAGGGCGGTGATGTTTATCGTTGTGGCGCAGGTCATCAGTGCTTACCTGATTGAGGTTTTTGGATGGTTCGGTGTGGAAAAACAGCCGGTTTCCATGCAGAAAGTAATCGGTATGGCAGTTGCAATCGCCGGAATTATTCTCTTTAAATGGAAATAAAAATTTCTTGCTATAAAAAGATATTTGGAATACAATAAAAAGGCAATGACATAGAGGGGCTCTTTTTTATAAAAAGGAGACTATGTTATGCAGAAATACAAATGTTTTTTTACAAAAATGACAGGCTGTCTTATGGTGACAGTCTTATTGCTTTGCGGTTGCGCAGGCAAAAATGATCTGGAGATTGTGACCGGATTAGAAGAGGCGGCGCCGGAGGTGTCCGGGCAGGCAGAGCCGTTGCAGGAGAGCGGAGCTCAGGAGACGGGCGGCAGTGAGCCGGCGCAGATATCCGGGACGGCGGAAGAATCGCCGATCTATGTGCAGGTCACAGGGGCGGTAAAGCAGCCGGGGGTATATGAACTACCCAAGGGAGCCCGTGTGTTTGAGGCAATAGAAAAGGCCGGAGGCATGACAGAGGATGCGAAGGCAGAGTCGATTAATCAGGCACTTGAGGTGTCAGACGGAGATATGATTGTGCTGTATACGCAGCAGGAATGGCAGCAGATGCAGGCAGGCACCGGTGCTGACGAACCGGCGCAGAGTGCATCTTCCGGAAGTGAGGACGATGGTCGCATCAACATTAACACAGCGTCTTTGGAACAGCTTTGCGGTATTTCCGGGATCGGTCAGTCGCGTGCGCAGAGCATTATTACATACCGGGAGCAAAACGGAGCGTTTGGCTCGATTGAGGAGATTATGAAGGTGAGCGGGATCAAGGAAGGTCTCTTTCAGAAAATTAAAGATAAGATCAAGGTATAAAGGAGAACAGAATGGCAAATAAGGTTTTGGTGGTAGATGATGAAAAATTAATCGTGAAAGGAATTCGATTCAGTCTGGAGCAGGATGGAATGGAAGTTACCTGTGCGTATGACGGCGAGGAGGCTCTTTCCTATGCAAAGGAGCAGCAGTTCGATATTATTTTACTGGATGTCATGTTACCAAAGCTTACAGGATTTGAAGTTTGTCAGCAAATCAGAGAGTTTTCATCGGTTCCGATTATTATGCTGACAGCAAAGGGAGATGACATGGATAAGATTCTGGGTCTGGAATACGGCGCGGATGACTATATTACCAAACCGTTTAATATTCTTGAGGTGAAGGCCCGCATCAAGGCAATCATCCGACGGACCGCAAAAGGGAATAAGGCAGAGAAAAAGGATGCGGCCATTGTGTCCGGTGATATGACAATCGATCGCGCGAACCGCCGCGTGACGATTGCGGGAAAAGAAATCAATCTGACGGCAAAAGAGTTTGATGTACTTGAGCTTCTTGCAACTAATCCGAATCAGGTATATGGCAGAGAGAAATTGCTGACGCTGGTGTGGGGTGCTGATTATCCGGGTGATGTGCGTACGGTGGATGTGCATATCCGAAGATTGCGTGAGAAAATCGAAACCAATTCGAGTGAGCCGAAATATGTGCATACAAAATGGGGCGTCGGATACTTTTTTAAAGGATGAAAACTAAGTGAAAGTTATGTTGTCAAAAATA
>JAGAOK010000099.1 GCA_017623815.1 Lachnospiraceae bacterium | reverse complement strand
TCCACAGAAACAGCCGTTGTCTGTACCACGCTCTTTCCGTTTTCAAGATATGCCTGCAGTTCCTCTTTCGCCTGTGCCAAATTGCTGGACCCGACATCTTCTATACTCTGCGTAATATTCGAACTGAGCGCCGTATAGTTAAACATAACCATACAAAACAGTGCAACGATGATACTGATCAAAGCAAATACATACCATTTTTTCTTTATCATAGGTTTTCCTCTTTTCCCCTTGATTTTTCTATAAAAAGCTTCTTATTTTATTGTAGCATATTATAGGTATAATTTTTAATCTATTTTTTTACAATATTCTCCAAATAGGCTGCAATCCCATCGTGGTCATTGTCGCCTATCACGCAGTCTGCAATGCATTTTACCTCGTCAATCGCATTGCCCATGGCAACTCCCACGCCACATAATTTCAGCATTCCTATATCCGCGTAATCATCTCCGAAGGCTATAATCTCCCCCGGAGTGAGTTTGCACGCATCGCACATCTGCAAAATGGCATCTTCCTTGGTTGCATTCTTTTTCGTAAACTTGTACCAGTATCCGTCCGAAAAACGCACACAGTCGCAATCCGGCAGTTCGTCCTGTAGCCTTCGGGCGGTCTTTTCATCAAAAATTTCCACGCAGATTTTCAAAGATGGCAGATCAAAATCACAAAAATCTGAATAGATGCTATCTCCCCAGCTTTTGTCTGCCTGCTTCGGATCTATTTTATAATTCCAGTAATGTGCATCCACCGTATCGACCGTAATTTCACATTCCCGGCCACATATATTTCTCGCTTTTACGATCAAATCCTTCGTTTCTTCCTTCGAAAATTCTGCCTTATAAATATACTCGTCATGGTACTTTACGAGCGCTCCCGCACTCGAGATTACGATATCCGGCTGAAGCTCTTTGATAAATCCCAGACAGTTCTGCTGGCTTCTGGAGGTGGATACGCCAATCAAAATGCCCTGCTTTCGGCATTGCTGCAACTGCTGCAATGTGCGACTTGAAATTGTTTTATCCGACTGTAACAAAGTTCCGTCCAAATCAAATAATAGCAATTTACACTTCATAATCCTTCTCCTCCCGCATAAAAACTCTTCAAAAAACTTCAAAAAGCCGTCCTCTACAGCCAGCTGTTCCAACTGTCCTTCCGCCAGGTCGTAGTAATATTTTCCGGTTCTTCGGTCAATTGACAGACTATCCAGCGGAAATCCCTTTTTTCTTATGGCGCTGTGTGGCTTGTCTGTTAAAATAAATTTTTCACTATACATCGAAGGATCCATGGATTCATAAATATGCTCTTCATCCATCACAAAACAAATGGCATTTCTATACTGCGCCGTCAGATTTCCGTATTTTTCCGCAAGAGATGCGTAGTACTTAACCATCTCATCATCCGTTAAACATTTCCCTTCCACGTTTCGCACATGAACTCCCGGCTGAACCTCATCCGGAACCTCGTCAAAATATAATCCCGAATCGCAGGAAAAAACCGGAATCTGAAATGCTTTGTAGTATGCTTTTGCCTTGATCCGCGCATTTTCCAGAGGCGACTTTCCATCCTCCAAAACCTCCGGAATGATTTTTCCTTCCGCTCTTAAATCACTTAGTCCAATCAGATCAATTCCTAGTTTAGCAAGTCTGCTCCGCATGGCCGAAAGCTTTGCCTGATTGCCTGTTCCGTATAGTAGTTTCATTTTGATTCCTCTTTTATCGTTTTTTCCAAGCAGCTTACTTCTTATCTGCGCGCTGCTTGCCCTTAAATTCTTTCTCTACATGGCAATGTTCCTGCCATCCCACCTGTTTTCCGTCTTCAAAATCAAGTTCCATGATATAGGGCATCCAATCAATAATCCTGAGAAAATCCTCACACCCAAAGCTACTGTCATAAAAGTTTAAAATCGTACTAAGCGCAGTTCCATGCGTTCCAATTACGATTTCTTTCCCCGGATTTGCCGCCAGAATCTCATGCAAAGCTTCTATGTTTCGTTTCTGTACCATGGCAATGGACTCTCCGCCGTCTTCATGATACTCGTGATCTGCCCAGCGTTTCTGAAACATTCCATGATTATTACTGTCCGGACCTTTTTCGCGTTCCCTAAGGCGTTCGTCTGTGAGAATCTCTTTTCCGAAAAAATCCGCTGCCTGTGCAATGGTATCCATGCTGCGCTTATACGGACTGCAATAAAACCGGTCTATCTTCTTATCCTTCAAAAAATCAAGCACCATCGCCGCATCCTGTCTGCCCTCCTTTGTCAGAGGTCTTGTTCTGTCATCTCCCCATGAAAACTCCGGCTGCGCATGGCGTACAAAATATACTTTCGTCATTGTATGCTCCTATCAATCATAATCATAATTCGGTTTCTGATAGACGTTCGGATTATCCTTAATCTCTGCTTTATACACCTTCTCGCCCCACTCATCACTCGAAACTTCCTGTATGGCAACGGACACGGTTCCGATATCCGCCTTCAGTTCCTCTGCGACGGTATCTGCAATCCGTTTCGCCAGATTTTTCTTAATTTCTTCATCTCTTCCCGGCCATAGTTTTACAATCACATGTGGCATATTATTTTTCTCCTTCCCACTCTGCCATAAATTCCTCAAGATATGACTCCATAACAGCATGTCTGTGCCTTGCTATTTCTTTTGCAGCTTCTGTATTCATCATATCTTTCAGCAACAACAATTTTTCGTAAAAATGATTCAGACTTGTAGAATTCTGATTTTTTCTGTACTCCTCTTGGTTCATATTAAGCAGCGGTTTTATCTCCGGCTCATATATCTTTCTGCCTTTGCTACCACCATAGGCAAAGGTTCTTGCAATTCCGATAGCTCCCATTGCGTCCAAACGGTCTGCATCTTGTACACATTTTCCTTCTATTGTACTTGGCACAACCGAATCTGTTCCTATAAACGATACTTCATCTATAATCCTGCACACAGTCTCTATAGTGGCATCGCTTACACCACTTTTTTTCATGAATTTGACAGCATTTCTCTTGTCTGCATAAGTCTCCGGCGACAGCTTTACATCATCTACATCATGTAATAATGCTGCCATCTGCACAATCTGCAGATTGGCATTTTCCTGCTCCGCAATCTGCAATGCCAACCGATACACCCTCATGGTATGATGAAAATCATGCCCGCTGCAGTCATTCGCTAATATTTGTTTTACATAGTTTATGGCATTTTTTGTGTTCACACGATTACCTCACTATCAAAAAAACGGCTCATGAATGAATAGCATCTGGAAAAAAGTCTCGCACTTCATTACAAAGCACGAGACATATTTTAAACTATTATCAGTAACAAACCTATCAACAGGCAAAGTCCACTTAAGGCAAACATAATCACCATTGGCATAATGGACACAAATCTTTTTTCCAGAATTTCCTCCGGATTCTCCGGATTCACATACAAAACCATCTGTTTTCCCAATTTCGGACGAGCTGTTGTCTCTACCGTAGAATGGGCATAATAGGTATTTCCATTCCATTCATATTCATAAATCCCACAATGGTAATTGGCGTATCCCGTCGGACTGGTTTCACTGCGCCCTCTTTCTTTGGACATCGTAACAATCGTTCCGGTTACGGTTTCGCTGCATCTTTGTCTCTTTTTCTTATAGAATTTAAGAAGTACAAGACCAATTATGAAGAAGAGTACTGCTACTCCCGAAAAAACTATTCCTACAATAACATCATCACTCATATATACCTTCTCACTTTCTTCTGTCTTTCCTACAAACTTCTAATAATAATTGTAACGAATAATGCATAAGAATACAAGAATATCATTCGTATGCGCCATCTGTTTTATTTGCCTTTGCCAGCCGTTCTCTTACTTCCGCTTTCATCTTTTCCGCATCTGCCGGCTCTTTTTTCAGATGTAAGTGCTCGATTACCGGCTCCGTTTCATTGTTGATTACAAAAATTCCAAACGCCTCTTTTCCGGTAAAAAGCACATATGGTGTTTTATCGAAATTCTCCCAAATTTCTTTCAGTATATCATCATCTGCTTCTTTTTCATATTCCTTAAACAGACATTCAAATGCTTTCGGGAAGTGAGTCGCATATTCATAGTGGTATCCTTCCCGGTCGTCATACGCATTTTCATAGGACCACTGGCAAGGTTTGCTGAGTTTTTTCAGCGGCGGAAAGTTTTTCTCCAGTTCTGCCAACGCCTCTTCGGTGCACTCCTCCACTACGGAAGATTCTTCAAATCGTCCGCCTTTGATATGCAGACCGCCCTCGGTCAACTCCAATCCCATAAACGGATCGCTTGCATTTCCTTCCATATCCGTAATGCCAAACTCCCTGCACCGCCGAAATCCGATTTTCGGATAATATTCCGGTTCTCCGAAAATAACGATCCCCGGAAATCCTGCTTCTTTTACAAGTGGTATCGTCTCTTCCAAAAGTCTTCTTCCGATGCCGCAGTTTTTGTATTTATGATCCACGCAAAGAGGCCCGAAAGAGGCGATGGTAACATCACCTTCCTCTCCATGAATGATACACTTAAAGTACATAATCACGCCTGCAATCTTACCATCCACAAGCGCAATCCTGCTGCACTCCGGCAAAAAGTCCTTATGCGTGCGCAGTTTATGTACCAGCAAATGCTCATCGCACCCCGGTCCGTATACATTGTAAAAGGACCTTCTTGTCATTGCCTCCGTTTCAAAATAATCGTTCGGTGTCTCTTTTCTGATTTCTATATTCATGTGCATCTCCTCCTATTCCTCTTCATACGTAATGGTTTCCTGTGTGTATTTGCGACCCATGTCATGTCGGATCTTACGGTTTTCCACGGACTCAAAAATAATGGAAAAATCATAATCCTCCGGATACAGCTCGCTCGCCGCCACATGGAGTTTGACGCGCTTTCTGTTAATCCAGATTTTCTTACCCTTTACCTGCACGCGCAGAACCCCCTTTTCATTCACTTTCTCGCAGACAATACCGATCTTTTTATCCGGATAAATCATCACGCTGTCGCCGATGTTGTATTCCTGCGTAAGTTCCGGATTCACCTTATGTTTCTTTGCCTTTTTAATGGAACCGGTTTTCTTTTTCTCAATGGATTTCTGATTTTTTGAAACAAAATCATCCGCCGCTTTTTTTCCGTAAGCTGCTTCGACCGCCACCTTGAGCATATGTTCGGGCATTCCGAGCCGGTCGGCAATGTAGAATGCACAGCTCTCTCCGGCTTCTCCGATGATCATCTGATAAGTCGGCAGAAGACTGTCTTTGTCGAAAGTCATCCGGGCGTTTACGATTCCATCGGCTTTTTCGGCGTATTCTTTCACCTCCGGATAGTGGGTCGTCACGATAAAATTGCAGCCACTTTTACGAAGTTCCTCCAAAATAGAAATCGCAATTCCCATCCCCTCCGCCGGATCTGTTCCGGAGCCAAGTTCGTCCATGATGACCAGACTGTCCTTATTTACCCGGCTCAGCACTTCCAACACATTTTTGATGTGCGCTGAAAACGTAGACAGGTTTTCGGAAATATTTTGTCCGTCACCGATATCACAAAGAAAGCTGCTGTTCATGCAAATCTCTGCTTCCTCGCTTGTTACATGAAGTCCGCACTGCGCCATCAGGCAGCACAGCATCACCGTCTTGATTGCAACGGTTTTTCCGCCTGTGTTCGGACCTGTGATTACGATTCCGCGAGTCTGCTCTCCCATCTCAAACTGAAGCGGTACGCAAATCGTTTTGTCCATCAGTGGGTGTCTTGCATTTTTCAGATAAATCTTCCTATCTAGTGTAATCACCGGCTCGCAGGCGTTCATATCGATGGAAAGCTTTCCTTTGGAAAATATGAAATCCAGCTTCTCCATCATGCGGATATTTTCTTCCATGCTATACTCTGCATCTGCAACCATCGCCGTCAGCGTATATAAAATCCTATAAACCTCATTTTCTTCGCTGATCCGAAGAAGCTCAATTTCCTCATAAATATTGGAAACCCCTACCGGCTCCACAAAAAACGTATTTCCCGTCGCCGACTTATCAATCACACTGCCCGGAATGCGGTGCTTATACTCCTTCTTTACCGGAAGACACAGCCTTCCGTTGCGGTAAGTGCTGAAATTGTCAGCCATTGCCTCCTTATTGGATCGCATGATCTGGTCTGCCTTCTGTTTCATCTCCTCCGTCTTTTTTGCAATCTGCATACGAAGACTACTAAGCTCCTTTGAGGCAAAATCATCCACCTTTTCATAGCGGATCTGTCTCGCGATCTCCTCACGCAGTTCCTCTACTCCATCCAGATTTTCTTCGTAATAGGCAAGTGAATTTTCATACACTTTTCCGCGTTCCAAATAATCCTTCAAACGACTGACTGCGCTCAAAATCATTCCAACTTTTTCCAGTTGATACGGCGTTAAGCAATCACCTTTTTTGGCAATTTCCATGATATCCTTAATCTCCGTCACACTCTGCAGCGGCGGAGCTCCGAGTTTTTCAATCAGCTCCCGAGCGTCGGTAGTATCCTTCAACTCTTTCCTAAGCTGCGGCTCTGCCAAAATAAACCGGGCCTCTTCAATTCTTTGGCTCGCACATTCTGTTACCGTCAGACCTTTCCATATTTCCTTTACTTTTTCAAATTCTAATGCTTTGTCTAAATTCAACGTCTTTTCCTCCCAAATAAAAAATCCACCATACCTTAACGATGCACGTTTTGATATCGTGGAAGTTTTACGGGAAATTCTACGCGTCCGAAACTACGCCAAAATCCCTTTGAAAAGAAAAGGCATGACGTTAAGTCATGCCAAAACACTTCAAATATACAAAAATCCCGGTTACGAAATCTCTGTGCGGACTCACAATATTGAGCATCATAAAGGCATACTTTAATAAGGCTGACAATCAGCCTATTACTTTTGCAGTTATCCTTTTCCTTACACATTCTCTGATGCTCTGATAAAATCGTCCTCCAATTTCGTAATTTTCTTGTTGCCGTCATGGTAGCATGGCGGCAGTGCTTTGTCAAGTGGGATTATTTTGGAATCTTTCTGTTGCTAAAAGTTATAAAAAGTTATAAAATAAATGAAAAGTTATAAAGAGTTATAAAACCAGCAAAAAGTTATAAAGAGTTATAAAACAAAGGAGGCCGACAAATGAACAATCCTTTTACCCTTTCTTTTGGGAAAAAACCGGTTCAATACATTTCACGTATTACTCAGACAAACCATATTATTGATACATTTTGTGCAGAATCCCCTTCTAATCAAATTTTTATGGTCACCGGAGTCCGCGGTTCCGGAAAAACAGTTATGATGACGCAAATTGCCTATGAAATTGCTCAGAAGGAAGACTGGATCGTAATAGAACTAAATCCTACAAGAGATCTTCTGCAAAGTCTTGCTGCTAAGATTTATGCCCTTCCGCAAATGCATGAAAGATTCATAAAAGCAAAACTTGATTTTTCTGCATTTGGACTTGGTGTTTCTTTAGAAAATGTTGCACCGGTCACAGATATAGAAGATGTCGTTGAAAAAATGCTCAAGCAAATCAAGCAAGCCGGCCAAAAACTCTTGATTACCATTGACGAAGTATGTAACTCCGAGTATATAAAGGTTTTTGCCAGTGCTTTTCAGATTTTTTTGCGTCAGGATTATCCGATTTATCTTCTCATGACGGGACTATATGAAAATCTCTATGAGCTACAAAATGATAAATCCTTGACTTTCTTATACCGTGCACCAAAAGTAATTCTGGAACCACTCAATTACACGGCTGTACGTAAACATTATCAAGATATCTTTCACATCGATACGGAAACAGCCGGTATCATGACTTCTCTTACAAAAGGCTATCCTTTTGCTTTTCAGGTGCTTGGATATCTCTACTGGGAACATCGCACCCATAAATCTTTAGAAGAAATTTTACCGGAATATGACCAGTATTTGGAAGAATATGTTTACAGTAAAATATGGTCTGAACTTTCATCCTTAGACAAAAAAGTGCTGGAAGAGCTCTCCACAAACGCCAGTGACTCGGTAAAAGCGATTCGAGAAGGTTTGAATATGAAATCCGAGCAGTTTTCTGTCTATCGTGACCGTCTGAAAAGAAAAGGTGTTATTAATACCAAAGAATACGGAAAAATCACCATCGCATTACCGCGCTTTGAGGACTTTGTAAAAACACAATTACTTTAAACGTTATCAAATGGTTCTATTTTCACTACTCTCCGGACCGCCTCGGTCTATAGAGATTTTTTACGCTCGCAGAATCCCTTTTTGGAGTGATTTACACATTTTTTGACAAAAATAGTATCTATGGGAAAAAATTGCTCTCCCGGAATCCCTTTTTTCAAAAAAAGTGGATCTGAAGACAATATTTTTTCACATAGATACTTTGTGTGAGTTCTAGTGATTGCCTGCTGCAAATTTCACATTTCCCCCATGATGTGGTATATCTTACAAGTTATACTGCATAAAATTCCCGTTCTTTTGGAAACCAAAATCTGTATACAGAAGCACTCCCATATCAGACGCAGTAATCTGCACCACACCGCAGCCATAGTCTTTTGCTTCCTGCACTACCCGCGCTAAAAGTTCTTTTGCAATGCCCTGCCTGCGATACGCATTTGATGTAAACATACTGGAAAGGAGCCCGATTTTTCCATTTGGACATCCAAAATACGGTGGCTTTTCCACAAACGACATTCCGCTTGTACCGACGATCACATCCCCATCCATAGCAAGCCAAGAGACAAAGGTTCCATCTGCCATATGACGATGATAATAGTCTTCCAAGGAGGGGCGCAAATCAATCTCCTCTGTTGCTCCTTCTTCCCGCAGCTGATTAATCCTTATCTCAATAAATGTATCCAGTTCTTTTTCTGTCAGTCTTTGGTATTTAATGCTCATCTGATACTGCTCCTTCCTTCTACTCCACCGCAAGTTTGCTCCACACAGACAACATCCACTCCGTCATCTTTTTATTGATTTCATATATCTCCTGAAACTTTTCCTGCCCTTCGAACCAGGCAAGGGCCAGAAGCTGATTGGATAAGATGACATACGGTACCGCCTTTTTCTCTTCTTCTGTGAGGTTTACCACATCATCATATCCATACATGATATTTTTGTAAATCTCAATCCACTTCGCTAATTTTTCCTCATTTCCGGGCTCAAAACTTTCCGACAAAATCGCGGTTGCAGCATAGCACGGATCAAAAATTCTGACATTTCGCTCGCTCAGCTCAAAGTCGATAAATCCCCATTTATCCTCTGCCACAATGATATTTCCCGGATTCGGGTCTCTGTGAATGACCTGTTTCGGAAGCACGTTCCATGTCTCTTTGAAGTTTTCGACATAATCATCAAAAACCGCTTCCGACATTTTTAACTTCCCTCTCAATTTCGGGATTGCCCAGTTTGTAACACTTGCGTACATATCCGCCTCTTCTACCAGTACTTCCACATGTTCCAGCGCTTTGCTGAGCTGCCCTATCACTTCACCCACAAAACGGGCACTTCCCGTCAAGTCATCTTCGTACATGCTGCTAATCTTAACCTGATGACCTTCCAAACGTTTTGACAGGCAAAAATAAAGTTCCCCGTCTGCAATATACTCCTCACCTTTCA
Source organism: Lachnospiraceae bacterium (assembly GCA_017623815.1). Classification (GTDB taxonomy): domain Bacteria; phylum Bacillota; class Clostridia; order Lachnospirales; family Lachnospiraceae; genus SVFI01. Next base: position 1,372 of record JAGAOK010000099.1, on the reverse strand, counting down.
GCGTTTTCACCGGTGTTGCCGCAAACAATCCTGCATTTTCCAGCGCCTTCGAGATCGCCATATGATTCTTGAGTTTCCCTAAATTCGTCGAAAATTTCAGCACATAATCCTCACCGATATAAAACGCATTTTCGTTTCTGTTTCCGCTGCCATCGTAGTAAATATCAGTGATGTTTTCTTTTTCTAATCCCCAGTTTTTTAAAATTTCTGCCGCTTTTTTACGTGTAACCATAATATGTTCCTCCTTAAAAATGTTAATCCTGTAGGGCTTTTTTACCCTATGCAATTTTAAGTACTGTGTAGGTGTACATCCAAATTCGCGCGCAAATGCTTTATAAAAACCTGCATGTGTTTCGAAACCATACAGAAGTGCGGTATCTATCATTTTGTTCCCGCACTCTATCTCATAGATTGCATTTAGCAATCTTCGCCTTAAGATATACTGCATCACCGGAAGTCCGACCGCTGTCTGAAACAGTCTGTAATAATGAAATAGTGAAAATCCGGCTCTTTCACTCAGCTCCTGCGCTGATATCTCGCACTTGATGTTATCTTCGATATAATCAATACTGTCCTGTATCACTTCTTTGTACACACTTACACTCCTTTCCTCTTTTCTTGTAGCTACACCTATATCATAACGCGGCTTTTTGCAAAAACCTTTCCGATTTTGTCATAATATTTCCAATAATTCGACGATGCTGTTTATCTCATAATCCACATCGACTCCGTCCTTTAAAACTCTCTTCTTCACATTGTAATAGCAGACATCCATGCCCGCTTCTTTGGCTCCGATGATATCATTGGTCAAAGAATCTCCGATCATAAGACAGTCTTTTGCTTCACATCCCAGGTCCTGCAGCATTGCATCAAAAAACGCTTTTGATGGTTTGATATGTCCTACTTCTTCTGAAATATAGGTTTTGTATGTAAACGGAATAAACTCAGATATGCGGGGCTTTTGTATGGTATCTATTCCGTTGGTAGCCAGCACTAACCTGTACTTTTTGGAAAGCGCTCTGTAAACAGCTAATGTCTCCTGTTCCATCGGTTCTTTTGAAGAAGAAATGCTGGAGATATAGCAACCGGCCAGCTCATCTGCATCTATCTCAATCCCCAATTCCTGCGTCAGATAGAAATAATGCTTTTTTATGTATTGATAGTAATAGGTATGATAATTTTCCCGGACATCCGGCTCATTTGTATCCTCAAGCCCGCTCTCCTTCCATGCTCTCCAGCCACATTTCTCATCCAGCCTGCAGTATTCCTCCGAATACGAAATCCCCTGCTTTTGAGCCATTTCTTTCTGCGCTTTTTGAAACGCAGCATAGAAACTGAGCAGGGTATCATCCACATCAAAAATCAGATATTT
>JAGAOK010000098.1 GCA_017623815.1 Lachnospiraceae bacterium | reverse complement strand
CGCTTCGCAATTTTGTTGCATATCCGACTGCTGCCTTGGCTGAAAAAAACTGCGCCGTCACCGAACTTATCAGCCCGACGATTGCAAGCACAAACAAAACAAGACACGCTTTGATAATATAGCCCTTGCCTGCTCCTGCTCCGATTCCCGTATCAATGATTGCTGCGATTACCAGCGGAATCAGGAGTTCAAACGACGCCTCTAACATCTTAAACAGCGGCGCAAGCACACATTCCTTTTTATAGTCTTTTAAATATACAAGCAGACGCTTCATACTTCTTTCCTCTTTTCTTATTTTACCGCTTATCCGACGGCGACCCGCCATATATTCCAGCATAAGATTATATCACAGTTTCCTCTTCTTGCCCATTTTTTTGTTGTATGATAGGATAATCAAAATGTCTGAAGGAGATGATAGTTATGACAAACTTATTGTTTAGCGATATAGACGGAACCTTAATCCGATCCGACGGAACTATTTCCGACCATGTACGCCGCCTTTTACAGAAAATTGCCGAGAAAGGCCACGGACTCATTCTGACCTCAGGACGCCCTCTTCCAAGCATGCAGAAAGTGCATGATTATATTGGCATTGATTTTCCCTATTCTTATCTTATTGCCAATAACGGCGGTCTGATCTACGACTGTAATAAACAGGACGCGATTTTTGAAGCCACGCTTTCTTTTGAAATCATTGACCAATTGCAAAACATCGCCGAAGATATGCAGTTTCATATTCAGACCTATACAGAAAACTCCATTGTTTGCCGGCGCGAAACCGAGGAAGTCAAATGTTATGCTTCCCGTATAAAAATGCCGATTCTCCTATCCGATCGTCTGACCGGAGCACTTACCGTGCAGCCATACAAAATGCTCGCACTCAGTCTCCGGGGCTCCGAAGCACTTATGCCACTGAAACACCGTATCGAGCGTGATTACGGTGACAGATTGACTCTTATGTTTTCTCAGGATGGTTATCTGGAAATCCTTCCGATATCCGCCAGCAAAGGGAATGCCCTTCGCTTTTTATGTCACCATTTATCAATTCCGGTGGAACATTCTTATGCCGCAGGAGACTCTGAAAATGACATTGCCATGTTGCGCGCCGCAGGTGTCAGTTACGCAATGCAAAACAGCGATGAAACAGTAAAATCCAGCGCAGCGTTTGTCACTGCACTGGATCATGAACACGACGGAATTGCCGAGGTTTTAGAACGAATCCTCGCATCTTCGTGACCTTATTTACTTTTTCTTTTTCGCATGCTTTTTTACGTATTTTCCGGCTGCTTTTCCTGCTTCATAACCAACTGCATTCAGTGACTTCTGATTCAGATGAATCGTATCGGAATAGCAGCTCCGGTCAAGATACTTGGATGCTTTTTTTGATACCAGAATAAAGTTTTTGTTCTGGGCACACAGTTTGTCCTGTGCTTTCATAATCGAATAATTCATGTCCGGTGCAGCCAGGTTATGACCGATACGAATGACAAACACCTTTTCCACTCCGACACTTCTCATTTTCTTATATATTTTTTTCATCCGCGAAATATAGGTACTCTCGGAAACACTCTGCATTGCATCGGATTCTCCCTGATACCATACCATATAAATATGGCGGACTTTCACCTTATTTTTCTTCAGCTTCTTTTTCGCCAGTTTCAAATTTTTCTGTGTCTTTGAAAGAAGGCCGCGGCTGAGCCAAGTATTAGTGGAAGAACCACCCCATGCACAAGATACTCCTACCACAGGTGTTTTGGTCTGCTTGTAATAATTGATACAAAAAGCAGAGACAAGTGTTCCGTTTGTGGAATAGTTCCCTGTAGAATCCAATCCATTGACACGATTGGTTCCTTCTCCAAACGGCTCTCTCATCAAAATCGTACGATTTGAATCTGTCGTAATATCAAACTCATAGGCAGTTCCCATTTTCGGTGTCGGTGCCAACGAAGCATTGCCACCCGATCCACACATATTACTCTGCCCTGCAAACACAATCAAATCCACTTCATCCGTCACTTTAACCGTATAGATTGTTTTTTTCACACCGGTGGTATGTGTGATTTTCGCTGTTCCCGCTTTTTTTGCTATCATCTGACCATTGTTAGCAACCACAACAACCTTTGTATTACTACTTTCAAAAGTAGAATCTCCCGGAATCACCGTTGTCACCATTCGCATCTCACCGGGAATCAGGCGAATCTTTTCTTTTTCTTTTACAACTGTATATTCTACGGTCTCCTGTGCTTCTCCTTCCTGTTCCGGTGGCATCGCCTCCGTCGCCAAAGCGCTCACCCCCATAAACAGTCCCGTACATAACATCATGCATAAGATGACCCCCAATTTCCCAAACCATTGTTTCATCATTTTCCCTCTTTCGTAACTAATTTCCAAACATTTTTTTCATTATAAAACATATCCATATAAAAAGAAATAAAAAAATAGATAACCATGAAAAACACAACCCACAACGTAAAGATTTTAATTGCTGCCCTCTCCGGCAGCTGCAAAAACTATGAAGATGCACTGAACCAAAACGGCTTTATTATCATCTTCCCACCTACCTACGGCAGCGAAGCTCCATACATTCTTTCCAAACTTTCCGGCCTCGACTTTGATCTTCTGCTTCTCCCGGGCGGCGGAGACATCTCACCGCTTCTGTATACAAAAACCACCCCACCTGCATGCACGGCTCCCGACTACATAACTGATCTATTACAATTCCAGCTTCTTCAACTTGCTTTACTTCGCAAAAAACCGGTTCTCGGAATCTGCAAAGGAATGCAGCTTCTCAATGTCTGGTTCGGCGGTGACCTGCATCCTCATCTACCGACAGCTGACCTTCATACCTCAGAGAAAGGAGATCTGATGCATCCTCTATCCTTTTCTCCTCACTTTCCGGATTGTTGCCAAATCCTCGGACACGGTCGCAGCGCTTCTCAGCAGTTATATTATCTCCTCAAACAGACCCCTATCGTAAACAGCGCACATCACCAAGGCATCCGAAGGCTCGCCGAAGATCTTCTTACCATTCAATACAGCGACGACTATCTACCGGAAACCATTGCACATCGCCATCTTCCTATTCTGGGTCTGCAATGGCACCCGGAACGCCTCCCCGGTTTTCGAGAAACCGGCTTTAAAAAACTGATAGAACTGCTTTTGCAAAGTTCCCGGTTATGATACACTGGATATAGCATTCATATGTGCAGACACCGTCATGCACGGAAAGGAACCGCCATGAACCGACCGATTATATTTCATGTAGATGTCAATTCCGCGTTTCTCTCATGGGAAGCCTGTCATCAACTTCATATACAGCCGGATGCACAGGACATTCGTCTGGTGCCGTCCATCATCGGCGGTCGTCGCGAGATGCGACACGGAGTCGTTCTCGCCAAGTCCATTCCCGCATCCCGGGCCGGTATCAAAACAGGCGAGCCAATTGTCCACGCCTTAAAAAAATGCCCGAATCTCCTTATTTTTCCGCCGGACTTCTCCATTTACAGAGAACGCTCCAACGCATTGATGGATTTATTCCGCACCTATGCTCCATGCGTTCAGCAGCTGAGCATTGATGAAGCCTTTCTTGATATGTCCGGTACGCAGGCTCTTTACGGAGATCCGGTTACCTTTGCGCATCGCTTAAAAGATGAGGTCAAAGAAAAACTCGGCTTTACGGTAAACATCGGTATCTCCACCAACAAACTTCTTGCAAAAATGGCGTCCGATTTTGAAAAACCGGATAAAGTGCACACTCTGTTTCCGGAAGAAATTCCGGATAAAATGTGGCCGCTTCCGGTATCCGATCTCCTTTATGCCGGAAAATCCTCCGTGCAAAAGCTTCATAATTTAGGAATTTTTACCATCGGAGAGTTAGCTTCTGCTAACCCCTCTATCTTACAACAGCACTTAAAATCTCACGGGCGGGAACTTCACAATTATGCGAACGGTATCGACAATTCTCCTGTTGAAGCTGAAAGTGAAGCAGCAAAGGGATACAGCAATTCCATCACCCTTCCGTTCGACATTACCAGCGCAGGCGATGCAAAAGAGATTATGCTCTCGCTCTGCGAAAATATCGGTACGCGTATAAGAAAAGACAACGCCTATATCAGCGTTGTCTCTGTCACGATTGTCGATATGGATTTTCACAAAACATCACATCAGGTCAGCCTCCCAAACGGGACCAATATCACAGATGTGATCTACGAAAATGCATGCACATTGTTTGACCGTCTGTGGGACCAGACACCGATCCGCCTGCTCGGTGTACATACTTCTAAGGCTTCCGATGAAAACTATACCCAGTATTCACTGTTTGACACAGCCAAAAACGAAAAACTTGAAAAGCTCGACATGGCCATCGATGCCATCCGAAGCAAGTACGGCGACAATGCCATCAAACGGGCACGGCTG
>JAGAOK010000097.1 GCA_017623815.1 Lachnospiraceae bacterium | reverse complement strand
CAAAGAATAGTGAAACCTTGCAGGAAGCTTCCGAAACTTTATACAGCATGCACTGTGAAGAAACCATCCGTGGTATGGCGCGTGCACGTCAGGATTATAATCGTCTGCACAATTACCTCGATCACAAAATTGCAAAGTTAGAAGCACTCGTAGAACAATTAAAAAGTTAAACGCCAAACCTCCCCCATCTGTTCTATCTTTAATTCCGGCGCATAAACTATGCAATAAACACATTTGCAGGTTGTCATGCTGAAAAAAAATCCTTTTCTATCCGGAACACTTATTTTGACCGTCACCGGTATACTCAGCCGTATCATAGGTTTTTTCTATCGCATCTTCCTCTCACAGCAAATCGGTGAAGAAGGCATGGGCATTTACCAGCTTCTGGCACCTGTCATGGCGTTGTCTTTTTCCCTGACATGCGCCGGAATTCAGACCTCCATCTCCAAATATACCGCCTCTTATATTGCACAAAATAAGCACCGCAGCGCCCTGCGTGTTCTTGTGACAGGCTCCTTTCTTTCCATGCTGCTCTCGATCACTGTCACTGTTTTCCTCTATCAAAACGCCGCCCGGATATCAGAATCTTTTCTTATGGAACTACGCTGCGAGCCTCTGGTTCGCATTTATGCACTGTCTCTCCCTTTTGCCTGCATCCACAGTTGTATCAACGGGTATTATTATGGCCTGAAAAAATCGCTGATCCCTTCCGTTTCCCAACTCGTGGAACAACTGACACGTGTCGGCAGCGTCTATGCCATTTATACCTATAGCACATATATGCACGCCGAACCTTCCATCGCAGTTACGATGCTCGGTATCTTAATCGGAGAAATCTGCTCCGGTGTATTGAGTGTTATTGCTCTCTACATACATTTAGGAAAGCTTGGCCAAGCGAAGCTTTTGGATCCGCTGCGCGGCTTCTCTTCCTACTTTCATCATGCTTTCGAGCTGATGCGCATGGCTGTCCCGCTCGCCGCAAATCGCCTTGTGCTCAATTTTCTGCAAAGTGTGGAAGCAGTACAGATTCCCGGACGCCTTGTCCTGCATGGCATGAGCAAATCTACCGCACTGGCAAATTATGGCGTACTGACCGGAATGACCTATCCGCTGATTTTGTTTCCGTGCGCAATCACTTCCTCTGTTTCTGTCCTGCTGCTGCCCTATATATCGGAAGCCGGTGCCAAAGGGAACTTTCGCAAAATCCGCTTGGCCATCAAAAGAAGCATTCTGGCATGTCTTCTGATTGGAAGTTTTTTCTGCGTACTCTTTTTGTTTTTCGGACCATTTCTGGGCGAGTTTCTATTCCACAGCAAGTTAGCCGGAACTTACATACAGATTCTGAGTATCGCATGTCCGCTTTTGTATCTTGGCGGAATTCTGACAAGTATCCTGCATGGTCTCGGGAAAGCTTTTCCGGCCTTTTGTTTTAACACCTGTGCGCTTGTGCTTCGCCTATGTTTTGTCCTCTTCTTAATCCCGCGCATCGGAATGTTTGGCTATCTTCTGGGGATTTTTGTCAGCGAGCTGGCTCTGATTTTGATGATGCTCTCCGCCTTATCCCGCTATTTGCGACCTTGCAAATTTGATACCCATAAGCTATAATATAACATTGTGGCGCACACCGCGCCATTTATAGGAATGTCATATTATAATTTACATACGAAAGGGAAAATATTATGGGAATGGAATTTATTCAAAAGCTCCCGACACCGGAAGAAATCCGCAGTGAATACCCGGTTCCTGAAGCTATCGCCAAAATAAAAGAACAGCGCGATAAAGAAATCGCTGATGTTCTGACGGGAAAAAGCGACAAACTGCTGGTTATCATCGGACCATGCAGCGCGGACAACGAAGATGCTGTCTGCGATTATGTAGAAAGACTTGCAAAAGTAAATGACAAAGTCAGCGATCGTCTGATCCTGATTCCTCGTATTTATACAAACAAGCCGCGTACCACCGGCGAAGGCTACAAAGGCATCGTTCATCAGCCGGATCCGTCCAAGAAACCGGACCTTGTAAGCGGAATCATCGCCATGAGAAAGATGCATATTCATGCAATGGAAATCTCAGGTCTTACATCCGCCGACGAAATGCTCTATCCGGAAAATTACCGCTATGTATGCGACTTTTTATCTTATGTAGCAATCGGTGCACGTTCCGTAGAAGATCAGCTTCACCGTTTGACCGTGAGCGGTTTTGATGTTCCTGCCGGAATGAAAAATCCGACTTCCGGAGATCTTACGGTTATGATGAACAGTGTGTATGCAGCGCAGCATCCGCACACCTTTACTTACCGCGGATGGGAAGTGAAAACCACCGGTAATCCGCTTGCACACACCGTACTGCGCGGTTCTGTCAATGCATACGGCAGAAGTTTCCCGAACTATCATTACGAAGACCTCAGCCGTCTGATTGAGCTTTACAACGAACATCAGCTTTTAAATCCGGCCGCTGTTATCGATGCCAATCACAATAATTCCGGCAAAAAATTCGAACAGCAGATTCGCATTGTTAAAGAAGTAATGCACTCACGCAAGGTTAATCCTGACATCCGACATCTGGTAAAGGGTGTAATGATCGAAAGTTACATCGAGGAAGGCTGCCAGAAAATCGGCGAAGGCATCTACGGCAAATCCATCACCGACCCATGTCTTGGCTGGGATGATTCTGAAAAACTGATCTATGACCTTGCTGAAATGAATATGTAAAAAGCGAACATCCCTCCATTTTAAAAATGGAAGGATGTTTTTTAATTCCTTATTCATTCACACAAAATCGCATAGTTTGCCGGATGTCTGAATTTATCTCCCATAATATCTTCTTCTCTATGCTTTCGCAGTTGATCCAAATCAAGTTCTGCAACATATACTCCACTTTCCCCCGGCGCTTCGAATACACACATATCACGCACGCCCGGCTCTGTCGGTAACCAAGGCACTCCGTCAAAAAGCGTAGAATGTCCGTTGCAATCAGGGTGTCCGTCCGGATAATTGCAGGTCGCAACCGCCAACATATTTTCATATGCTCTTGTTCGCAGTGCACTAAGTCGGTTGATTTCCATCGGACAAGCATTCGGAGCAAGTATGAGTTCCGCTCCCTTTAACATCAGGATTCTTGCACTCTCCGGAAACTCCCTGTCAAAACAAATCATGGAACCGACTTTTACGCACCCATTTCCCGTATCGAGTTCCTCCACAAAAAACTCTTCTCCTGATGAAAGCATCTTTTCCAAGTCAAAATCACACGTATGTACTTTGGAATAGTGATATACTTCTTTCCCAAAACGGTCAAATAAGAAAACGGAATTTAACGGCTTTGGCTCATTCTTTTCCAAAACAGTAATGGCAATTGCCATGTGTAGTTTTTGTGCCAGTTTCTGAAACGCAAGAACAAATTCGCTGTCCGCTGTCACGGAACACTCCGAAAGCTGCTCTGCATTTTGTACAATCTCATATCCGGTACTCCACATTTCCGGAAAAAGAGCAATATCAGCGCCATTTTCCTTTGCTTTCTTACACGCTTCTAT
>JAGAOK010000096.1 GCA_017623815.1 Lachnospiraceae bacterium | reverse complement strand
TCAAATTCATAACCTGCCATTTATCCGTAATAGGACGAATAAAATCTTTCACTCGACTTTGTTCTTCCTCTGTGGATAAAGAAAAAAGCACCTGATAGGTTTTCTCTTCTATGTTCTGAACCTGCGGAAGTGGCACATTTGTATCTATATTATTTTTCTTAAAAAACTTATCCCAAAATGCCATAAATGTTTCTCCCCATTATTTGTTGCACTTTTATATCACATTCTCAAGAAAAGGGCAGTTCACCTCAAAAGTGTCTGCCCTGCTCTCCAAAAAGATCAAAATTATTTCACTAAGCGAACCGTCTCTCTTGCAATCGCAAGCTCTTCGTTTGTCGGAACAACCCACACCTGTGTTTTGCTGTCCTGCGTCGAAATACGGATCTCCTCGCCACGCTCGCTGTTTGCCTGCGCGTCAACTGTTACTCCAAGGTAACCAAGATATTCACAAACGGTAGAACGTGCCGCGATATTATTTTCACCGACGCCGGCAGTAAAAGCAATGACATCGACACCATTCATAGCCGCCACGTAAGCTCCGACATATTTTGCCACGCGGTATCCCCATGTCTGAAGAGCTGCTGCCGCTTTTTCATTTCCGGAATCCGCTGCATCCGCTAAATCACGGAAGTCGCTGGAAAGTCCGTCGGAAAGTCCGAGCACACCTGATTTTTTATTACAAATATCAATGATTTCCTGTACTGTCTTGCCTTCTTTCTCTGCAAGGAAGCTTACAATCGCCGGATCAATATCACCGGAACGTGTTCCCATGATAAGTCCCTCAAGCGGAGTAAGTCCCATGGAAGTATCCACACATTTTCCATTTAATACAGCCGAAACAGAAGCTCCGTTTCCGAGATGACAAACGATGATTTTAAGGTCTTCACGTTTCTTACCCACAAGCTCTGCTACGCGACTGCTTACAAAATCATGGCTTGTACCGTGGAAACCATAGCGTCTTACTTTATGCTTTTCATAATATTCATATGGAAGGCCGTATAAATATGCTTTCTTTGGCATTGTCTGATGGAAAGCGGTGTCAAACACTGCCACCATAGGAACGTTTGGCATAATTTCTTTGCAGGAATTGATACCAATGAGGTTCGCCGGATTGTGAAGCGGTGCCAAATCGTTACATTTCTCAATAGCCGCAATCACTTCATCATCAATGATTACACTGCTGGCAAAGTTTTCTCCGCCGTGCACAATTCTGTGTCCGACAGCTCCGATTTCATCGAGGGATTTCACAACGCCAACCTGCGGATCTGTCAATTTATCGATAACCGCTGCCACAGCCTGTGTATGATCCTTCATATCAATCTCTGTTTTTACTTTGTCACCCTCGCCAGCCTGATGTGTGATGGCACTTCCGGCGATCCCGATACGCTCGCAAAGTCCTTTTGCAAGTACCGCTTCACTCTCGCTGTCAATAAGCTGATACTTCAAAGAAGAACTTCCGCAGTTAATAACTAAAATATTCATATATTTCTACCTTCTTTCCATTTACATTTTCTACATATATTCCATATTTTATACGAAAAACCCCGCGTCTGCAACAGACGCGGGATAAAATATTGTTTCTTTTTTAGTACGCTCTTCCCCAGTAAACCATCTTTGTTGCAGGTTTTCCACAGCATACACATGTATCTGTAATCTTTTCCTGCTCCCATGGCATACAACGGCTGGTCACGCTGAGTTTTTCTTTGATAAGGTCTTCACATGCCTGATCTTCACACCACATTGCTTTTACAAAACCGGATTTCTCTGTAAAAAGCTTCTCAAACTCTTCCATGTTATGAGCCACATATGTGTGCTCTTCTCTGTGTTTTCTTGCATTCTCAAGCATCTCTACCTGCATCGTGTCAAGAAGCTCTACAACCTTTGTCTCAATTTCATCCAGGCTGCACTCAATCTTTTCTCTTGTGTCACGACGTACAAGAACGCATTTATTTGCCTCGATATCCTTCGGTCCGATTTCCACACGTACCGGAATTCCGCGCATTTCGCACTCAGAGAATTTCCATCCCGGACTCTTGTCTGTGTCGTCCACTTTCACGCGCAGGCCTTCTTTTCCTGCAGCCGCAAGGCGGTCTTTGAGTTCAAATGCTTTATCAAGCACGCCTTCTGCCTGCTGACGAATCGGAATAATCATAACCTGTGTCGGTGCCACTCTCGGAGGAAGTACAAGACCGGAATCATCGCCGTGTACCATAATGATGGCACCGATAAGTCTTGTTGTCATTCCCCAGGAAGTCTGGTGTGCATACTGAAGTTTGTTGTTTTTGTCTGTATACTGAATACCGAATGCTTTTGCAAATCCGTCTCCGAAGTTATGGCTTGTTCCGGACTGAAGTGCTTTTCCGTCATGCATCAACGCTTCAATTGTGTAAGTCGCCTCTGCACCTGCAAACTTTTCTTTGTCTGTCTTACGGCCTTTGATAACCGGCATTGCAAGAACGTTCTCACAGAAATCTGCGTATACGTTCAACATCTGAACTGTTCTTTCTTCTGCTTCCTCTGCTGTCGCATGCACGGTATGACCTTCCTGCCATAAGAACTCACGGCTGCGAAGGAAAGGTCTTGTCTCTTTCTCCCAGCGCACTACCGAACACCACTGGTTGTAGTTCTTCGGAAGATCGCGGTATGACTGAATTTCATTTTTATAAAAATCGCAGAACAATGTCTCAGATGTCGGTCTGACACACATTCTCTCCTGAAGCGGGTTAAGTCCTCCGTGTGTCACCCATGCTACTTCCGGCGCAAATCCTTCTACATGATCTTTTTCTTTCTGAAGAAGACTTTCCGGAATAAACATCGGAAGATATACATTCTCCACGCCTGTCGCTTTGAACATTGCGTCAAGCTGTTTCTGGATAAGCTCCCAAATTGCATATCCTGCAGGTTTAAGTACCATACAGCCCTTTACGCTTGTGTAATCGATGAGCTCTGCTTTCTTTACCACATCCGTATACCACTGGGCAAAGTCCACATCCATCGCTGTAATCGCTTCTACTAATTTCTTGTCTGCCATTTTGTTTCTCCTCTTTTCTTTATAATATCTTGTTTTTGTTTTTTTATTTTTTGCACTCTAAGCTGTGGCGCATCCTTGGCACTTTTTGCGCTTGGGTATTGCACCTTGATTTGTAGTCAAAATACCCACAAAATCTTTAATTCCCGGGTATTTTGCCAGACTTTAAACCTCTATTACCCAAAAAGCTGCTTTTTTAAGTATTTTGAACTTGTTTTTGGGTATTAGACGCACAAAAATCCTCTCAATACCCAAACCGCCCGGAAAAACGCCATTCCGGCTCCCAGACTTCAAACCGCCCGAAAGCAAATAAAAAAGGATGCTATCGCCTTTTCCTCCCTAAGGGACCGAAAATCGGCGGTACCACCCTAATTAGTGTCAATTCACTCAACTTCTCTTACCGTTAACGCCAGTGCTACGCTGCATTTTCATGCAGGGCTCCGAGGCAGGTTCCTCTGCTTCCCCGTAAGAGCCTCTCACCCACAGCTCTCTCTCTGGAACGGTTTCACAATGTACTAATCCTCTTCATCACCATGATTTTTCATACATTACTGATTGTAGGAAAGGAATCGCTTTTTGTCAAGATTCTTGTGGCAAAAAGGTCTTATAAATCTCCACATGGTCATAAATACACCGCCAGCTGCTCGTCGAATTTGCAGTCACGCAGATGTACTCATTTTCCTCTCCGTCCAGCGCACAGCTGGCTGCGCAGCTTCCGGACTCTACCACATAGCCGGTTTTTCCCGCAAGAACAAATCCGCCTGCATCTTTATCTTCGATACGGCGCAAAAACCAGTTGGAAATCAAAAGTCCTTCCGGATGCTGCTCCGTGGCTGTCGTGGTATACGTCTTGGCAGAAAGCGCCTCCCGGCAGATTGGATTATCCAGTGCCGCCTGCAAAATCATCGCCATATCATAAACCGTACAATAATGATTTTCATCATATAGCCCCACGCAATTTGTAAAATGCGCGGTAGAAGAAAGCCCGAGCTGCTCAAGTTTTTGATTCATCAAATCCACAAATGCCTCGTGTGATCCTGCAACATACTCAGCCAGACCGACCGCTGCATCACCACCGGACGGCAAAACCGTTCCGAAAAACAAATCCCTTACCGTAACAACTTCACCGACTTCCCAGCCGACATTGCTACAGTCATTCTTAAAACTGTAATCCGTTATTTCCTGTGTGATTGTAAACGTATCGTCCAAATCGGTCACATGCTCCGCTGCCACAAGCACTGTGAGCACCTTCGTCATAGACGCCGGATTAATGATTGTTTTGGCATTTTTCTGTGCCATAATTTCCCCGGTCTGCGTATTAACCATAATCGCATAAGAACTGACCACTTCGCCCGGTACCGAAGCCGTATTTTCTGTCGCAACCGCAGTATATCCGCCACTTGGAGCTGTTTCGCCGGTTGCCGGATCTGTCGAATCCAAAGTACCATTGCCATCCGAAGCAGTCTCTGCCATCGCATCACCTTCTGCAATCGTTTC
>JAGAOK010000095.1 GCA_017623815.1 Lachnospiraceae bacterium | reverse complement strand
CCTTTCACTATTGTAACCCTTCTCCTAAACCTTATTCTTCATCCGGCTCGAGCATTGCTTTATCATATGCATCGAGTACCGTCCTCTGAATCATATCTCTGGTCTCTGAATTGATTGGATGAGCGATATCTCTGTATTCACCATCGGATGCCTTTTTACTCGGCATCGCGATAAACATCCCTTTCTCGCCCTCAATCACTTTAATATCGTGTACTACAAATACATCGTCAAGAGTGATGGATACAACCGCTCTCATCTTTCCTTCTTTTGTAATTTTGCGCACGCGAACGTCTGTAATGTTCATAGCAGTTCCCCCTTTACGTAGACTTCTAGATTACAAACCGATCGTTCTTTTCAATGACTATCTTGATGTCGCCTTCTCCTTTGTGATATGAATTGGCACGAATCGTATCATGACTTTCCACAATACAATTCTCAATGTACGTATTGTCACCAATATATACATCATTTAAGATGATTGAATTTTTGATCGTACAATTATTTCCCACAAACACATCTCTAAAAATGACAGAATCCTCTACCACACCATTGATAATACTTCCGCTCGAAATCAAACTGTTTTTGATCTTGGCTCCGACATTGTATTTTGCAGGCGGAAGGTCATCCACCTTGGAATATATGTCCGGATACTGACGGAAGAAATAATTCCTGATGTCCGGTTTTAAGAAATCCATGTTTGCATGGAAATAATCTTCTACAGTTGCAATATTTTTCCAGTAATCCTGCATTTTGTATCCGTAGATTCTCTTCATATTTTTATAACGGATCAAAATATCTTTTACAAAGTCATACTGTCCCTCTTCTGCACACTTCTCAATCAGCTCAATGAGCTGTCTGCGGCGCACCACATAAATACCACAGGAAATCGTATTGCTCTTTGCCACGATCGGTTTTTCCTCAAACTCCTCAATACGGCTCTCTTCATTCATCTTTAAGATACCGTAGCGGTCTACGTTCACTCCTGCAGGCATATCCTTACAAACAACCGTGATATCCGCCTTCTTAGCAATGTGATACTCAAGCACCTTATTATAATCCATCTTGTATACACAATCACCGGACGCAATCACTACATACGGCTCATGACTCTCTTTTAAGAAGTCGAGGTTCTGATAGATCGCATCTGCCGTACCGCGATACCACGAACTGTTTTCACTGGTCACTGTCGGTGTGAAAACGGAAAGACCTCCCTGTTTTCTACCGAAATCCCACCATTTGGACGAACTTAAATGCTCATTCAAACTTCTGGCATTGTACTGTGTAAATACTGCTACACGCTGAATACGTGAATTTGTCATATTACTTAATGCAAAGTCAATACTGCGGTAACTTCCTGCGATTGGCATTGCTGCAATGGCTCTTTTCTGGGAAAGCTCTTTCATTCTGTGGTTGTTTCCGCCGGCTAAAATAATTCCTATTGCTCTCATGCCTTGTCACCTGCCTTAATCATAGTTTTTCCGCTGGCCAGATAGTTATCCGGATAATCCTCTGCCGTCGTAACACCTGATACAACAGAGTTCTTTCCTACCGATACATTACTCGGAATCACTGATTTCTCACCAACTGTTACAATTCCGTGATTGTAGATATGTGGATCTGTCTCATTCTCTGCCTCTTCTCCCACACCGAGTTTGACATTATCGCCAATTTCAACCTGCTCTGCGATGATTGCCTTATTCAACTCACATCCTGCGCCGATTTCAGTCTGATTCATAATAATGGAATCACGGACAACCGTGCCTTCCCCGATAATAACACCACATCCGATAACAGAATTATAAACCTTTCCATAAATCTGTGATCCTTCACCGATGATACATTTCTCGATCTCACTGTCACTTGATACATACTGTGGCGGAAGACTGTCACTCTTGGTATAAATCTTCCAGTATTCTTCATAAAGATTAAACTCCGGAACAATATCGATCAGTTCCATATTCGCTTCCCAATAAGAATTTAATGTACCGACATCCTTCCAGTATCCGTTAAACTCATACGCATAACACGGAGCTCCGTTTGCATGACAGTATGGAATTACATGTTTACCAAAGTCAAGAGACGGCTGAGATGCGTTTTCAACCAAGCCATCTTTCAGGGTCTTCCAGTTGAATATGTAGATACCCATACTCGCAAGATTACTTCTCGGATTCTCCGGTTTCTCCTCAAACTCACTGATCTTTCGATTCTCATCTGTAATCAGAATACCGAAACGCTTTGCCTCCTCAATCGGAACCGGCATCGCTGCAATCGTTACTTCTGCCCCCTTCTCCTTATGATAATCAAGCATCACCTCATAATCCATCTTATAAATATGGTCTCCGGATAAGATAAGCACATAATCCGGATTAAAACTGTCCATATATTCTATATTCTGATAAATTGCGTTTGCCGTACCGGTGTACCATTCCGTGTTGTTGCTCTTTTCATAAGGCGGAAGCACGGACACACCTCCGATATTACGATCCAAATCCCACGGAATACCGATTCCGATATGAGTATTCAGTCTCAGCGGCTGATACTGTGTCAGAACACCTACGGTATCAACACCGGAATTAATACAGTTGCTGAGCGGAAAATCAATAATTCTGTATTTTCCTCCAAATGCTACCGCCGGCTTTGCCACTTTTGCAGTTAATACACCAAGTCTGCTGCCCTGACCGCCGGCCAATAACATGGCAATCATTTCTTTTTTAATCATAATGTCACCCCTTACTTGTGTAATCTCGGTTCTATACTAAACCATTTTTAACCAGATAAACCGATATACAAGATTATATCATACAATACTGTGAAAGTGAATAATTTTTACAAATATTTTCTGACTTTTTTCTAATAGCCATGTTAATGTTGCACAATTTTCACTAATTATTTCCAGTCACTTTTATAAATCATGTCCGTTCCAAGACACTATTAATTGTAAAATATTGTAACCATTTGTAAATTATGTCCAAAAACACACATGTTGCACGTGATGCCCGCTTTGTTATATAATATCTCCATAATATGTTTTACAGAAAAAAGATAGGAAGTGCCTTTTATGTATCAGATTGATTTTAACAAACCTGTAGCGGTCCATTTCATCGGTATCGGCGGAATCAGCATGAGCGGTCTTGCAGAAATTCTTTTGCAGAGAGGCTTTGCCGTAAGCGGTTCCGATGCCAAAGAAAGCGATCTTACGCAGCACCTTACCCAAAAGGGCGCACGTATTTTTTACGGACAGCGCGCCTCCAATATTTCCGAAGGTATTGATGTCGTAGTTTACACCGCAGCCATCCATCCGGACAATCCGGAGCTTGCCTGTGCAATGGAGAAAAAAATCCCGTGCCTAACCAGAGCCCAGCTCCTCGGTGAGATCATGCAGAACTACGAAACGCCAATTGCCATCAGCGGAACACACGGAAAAACAACAACAACCTCCATGCTGTCGACCATTTTACTTCAAATGGACAGCGATCCGACCCTTTCCATCGGCGGAATTCTGCAATCCATCGGCGGCAATATCCGCATCGGAACCTCGGAGCTTTTTGTAACGGAAGCCTGCGAATACACGAACAGCTTCTTAAGTTTTTATCCGAAAATCAGTGCAATTTTAAATATCGATGCAGATCATCTTGATTTCTTTAAGGATCTGGATGATATCCGCCGTTCCTTCCGTGCCTTTTCTAAGCTTCTTCCAAAGGACGGTACACTTGTAATCAACGGCGAAATTCCGGATCTTGACGATATCACGGGCGGTCTTGACTGCCGCGTTCTTACTTACGGAACAAAGGACAGCTTTGACGTTTATGCTACTGACATCACTTACGATGCCATGGCGCGTCCATCCTATACCTTCCATATGAAAACAAACGGCCGGGAACTGACCTTCCCTGTCACACTCGGTGTCACAGGTGCGCACAACGTTTCCAATTCGCTCTGCGCGATTGCCATTGCCCTGCTTCTGGGAGGCGAAGTTACAGACATTCAAACAGGCGTTCTTTCCTTTGGCGGTACAGACCGAAGATTCCAGTACAAAGGAATGCTTGGCAAAACTACTGTTATAGATGATTATGCACATCACCCGACAGAAATTACCGCAACTTTGGAAACAGCCGCAAAATATCCGCACAAAACTACCTGGTGCGTGTTCCAGCCGCATACATACACGCGTACCAAAGCATTGCTTCCGGAGTTTGCCCGGGCACTCTCTCTGGCAGACCACGTGGTACTTGCAGATATTTATGCAGCCCGCGAAACAGATACTCTGGGCATCAGTTCCAAAACACTTCAGGCTGAAATCCAAAAACTCGGTGGCAATTGCGACTATTTTTCTTCGTTTGATGCCATTGAAAATTTTTTATTAGAAAAATGTGAGCCGGATGATTTGTTGATAACTATGGGCGCCGGAGATGTGTTTAAAATCGGCGAAAACCTGCTCGGTATATAAACTTATCCACAATATCCACAACAAAAATTGTCTTTTGAATCCGTTTTTGTTGTGGATATTTTAGTTTACATAATACCTCTTTAAACTCGCACAGTCTTTGTATTTTGGGTATTATGTAAATTAGTTTTCCTCAAGTTATCCACTTTTTCCACATTGTCCACAATCCGCTCAAACCCCAGTGTTTTCAAGGTTTTCGCAAAATTCTTCTATTTCTTTTTATGAAACTGTGTGCTATAATCTCCTATGCTAATAGAATTTCTGAAACAGAGGGATAAACATGAGTCGTCTTACACTTTATAAGGACAATCTTACAGATTCCACAATCGTATCCAACCATTTTATTGATGAATATATGAAAGATGCTAACGATGCGCAGATTAAGGTATACCTCTATCTTCTCCGCATGATGAATTCCAATCTGCCTACGAGCATTTCCGATATCGTGGACAAATTCAATCACACGGAAAAGGATGTAATCCGTGCGCTCACTTACTGGGAAAAGCGCAATTTGCTTCGACTGGACTATGATGACAAGGGGGAAATCTGCGGTCTTCACATGAACTGTGTCTCTGCGCCTTCCAAGGAGGCTCAGATTGTACCTATGCCGAAAATCGTTCCGGCGCCGGAAAAGGAAGCTACGGAATCTGCAGAATCAGGCCGTAAAGCTGCAGCCAAAACTGCTTCTTCGTTTGAAAAGCCGTCTTATTCTCTTGACGATATTGCTGCGTTCAAAAAGGACGAGTCCGCTTCCCAGATTCTCTTTATTGCAGAATCTTACCTTGGAAGAACTCTGTCAGCCGTTGACATCAAGACGCTTTTATTCATCTATAAAGAACTTCATTTTTCCATTGAACTGATGGATTATCTGATTGAATACTGTGTAGGCAAAGGAAAGCGCGAGATGCGCTATATAGAAAAAGTGGCCATCAACTGGGCAACCGAAGGTGTAACAAGTGTCCGTCAGGCCAAAAACCGCTCTACCCGCTACGACAAACTCGTCTATACTGTGATGAAAGCACTCGGAAGACAAAGCGATCCGACAGACCTCGAGGCCGAATTCATTCATCGCTGGAACAAACAATATGGCTTTTCACCGGAAGTAATTCTCGCTGCCTGCGAAAAAACCGTGCTGGCCACTTCCTCTCACCGCTTTGAATATGCAGAAAGTATTCTTTCCAAGTGGCATAAATCCGGTGTACATACCATAAATGATATCAAAAAAGCCGAAGAGGAATTTCGCAAAAACAAGGAATCCCGTCCGGCAAAAGGAGCATCGACAAAACCGGTCAACTCCTTCAACAGCTTTTCTCAGCAGAGAGACTATGATTTTGACAAATTAGAAAAGGAATTATTCAGCAACTGATGATTACAAATACACAACACAGAGCCATTATAACCGAATATGACCGCATTCAGGCCAAAAACCGACATTTACTTACCCTGCGAAAAGAGGAGATTTATGCAAAGATACCGGAGTACAAAGAAATTTCGGATTCTATTTCCACTCTCTGCATCACGCAAGGAAAAAAGATGCTGCTTGGTGATGAAAGGGCACTTAATGAAATGAAAACGCAGCTCCATGCCCTGACTGCAAAAAAAGCAGATCTTCTTGCTTCTTACGGGTATCCGGCGGATTATCTGGATCCGATTTATGATTGCCCGGATTGTCAGGACACCGGTTATCTTCCGGACAATTCACATTGTCATTGTATGAAACAACGGATGATTTATCATCTATATGAGCAGTCCGGTCTCATGAAACTTCTTGAAACTGAGAACTTTGAACACCTTTCCATGGAGTATTATGACGGGGAAGACAGGGTAAAATTTGAAAAAGCTGTACAAAATGCAAGAAAATTCATAGAAGACTTCGGTTCCCACTACCGCAATCTGTTTTTTTGTGGTACAGTAGGTACCGGGAAATCTTTTTTATCCTGCTGTATTGCAAAAGAGGTCATGGACCGCGGATACAGCGTCATTTATTTCAGCGCAAATGCTTTGTTCCAGAAAATAGCGGAATATACATTTACGACCAAGGACAAAGAGGCTCTGGCCCAGTTTAAAAATGACCTGCTCGGATGCGATCTTCTGATCATTGACGATCTCGGAACCGAGAGCGTGAATTCTTTTGTCACAGCAGAACTTTTTCACTGCCTGAATGAACGTCATCTTCATCGAAGATCCACGATCATTTCAAGCAATCTTACCATCGAGGAGCTTCGGGACTATTATTCAGAACGTCTCTTCTCCCGCATGATAAGCAATTATGATTTTCTGAAATTTACGGGGAACGACATTCGGAAATACAAAAAATTAAATCACCAATCGTTATAGAAAGTGAGGATATTTCATCATGTCAGGACGTGAAGAAATGCGTAACTTAGAAACAATTCCTGTAGGATCTCTCGGAATTATAGCCCTGCGGGGATGTCAGCAGCTCGGTACCAAAATCGATAAATATCTTGTTGACTGGCGTACCACCCGCGAAAATGAACATAAAGACAGTCTTGCCTTTAACGGATACCAGAGAGATTCTTATCTTTTACAGACAAAGGTTCCTCGTTTCGGTTCCGGTGAAGCCAAAGGTGTTATTTTAGAATCGGTTCGCGGTACGGATCTTTACCTTCTGGTGGATGTATGTAATTACAGCCTCACATATTCACTGTGCGGTCATGAAAATCACATGTCACCGGACGATCACTATCAGGATTTAAAACGAATCATCGCTGCTGTAGGCGGTAAAGCAAGACGTATTACCGTGATTATGCCTTTCCTCTATGAAAGCAGACAACATAAAAGAACATCCCGTGAATCTTTGGACTGTGCCATCGCACTTCAGGAGCTTACCTCCATGGGTGTCGACAATATCCTTACCTTTGATGCTCACGACCCTCGTGTACAGAATGCGATTCCGCTTCACGGATTTGAAACCGTTTCGCCGACTTATCAGTTTATCAAGGGACTCCTTAGCAATGTCCCTGATTTGACACTGGATTCCGACCACATGATGGTCATCAGCCCGGACGAAGGCGGTATGAGCCGCGCCATCTACATGGCCAACGTACTCGGTCTTGATATGGGTATGTTCTACAAGAGACGTGACTATACACAGATTGTAGACGGACGTAATCCAATCGTTGCACATGAGTTCCTCGGAACAAGTGTGGAGGGCAAGGATGTGATTGTCATTGATGACATGATCAGTTCCGGCGAAAGCGTTCTCGAAGTTGCCCAGGAATTAAAACAGCGTAAGGCAAACAGAGTTTTCATCTGCTCTACCTTCGGTCTTTTTACAAACGGTCTGGACAAGTTTGACAAAGCTTACGAGGACGGCCTGATTCACAGAGTCCTCACCACCAACGTAATTTACCAGACACCGGAGCTTCTCAGCAGAGAATACTACATCGACTGCGACCTGAGTAAATACATCGCATATCTGATCGATACATTAAATCACGATGCATCCATCAGTGATCTGTTAAATCCGAATGATCGTATTCAGGCGATTGTGACGAAGTATAAGAATGGGGAACTGGTATAAATATTAAGAAACTGATAGAAAAAGGGAGACGCACTCTTGCGGAAACCTGCTTCATAGTCAAGAATTACTAAAAGTCATGTTTTATGTGAAATACATGCAAAAGAATATCCAACTCAGAGCGCATGCGCTCCTCAGACAGACGATATTCTTTTGCATAACACATAAAACATGACTTTAACTAATTCTAAGACTATATTGCAAAGTTTTCCGCAAGAGTGCGTCTCCCTTTCATATAGCACATCTTAAAATTTACACACGCTTATCCCTTCCGCGAATTAATGTTGAGAAAACGCCTGCTGCTGAAATAGATGTAAAGCCAAGCAATATAAGAGTATCGAGTAACAGTATTTTTCTGTCTTGGCGCTGTAGTCTTAGAATTAGTTAAAGTCGGTAAATTGTGTGTCAGGTGAAATCATATCGTATGTCTGAGGAACGCCTACGTTCCGAGTTGGATATGATTTCTCCTGCTTTTAACACAATTTACCGACTTTTAGTAATTCTTAGACTATGAAGCAGACGGAAAATACCGTTACTCGATACTGCTATATGCCTTTCTTTACTCTGTGTCGGAAACCACCACCGATGTCTCCTCCGGTCTGATGACTTCCACTACTTCCTCTGACGGGTCATAGCTTTTCTTTGCCTCAATCTCCGCCTTCAGCTGTGCAATTTTGTCGAGTGCTTCTTTCGCAATCTTCATCTGGTCTGCATATTCACAGTCCGGATTGTTTTTATTGGCTCTAAAGTACGCTTTTCCGATCTCCTCATAGGCTTTTTTTACAATGCCTTCC
This sequence comes from Lachnospiraceae bacterium, assembly GCA_017623815.1. Taxonomy (GTDB): domain Bacteria; phylum Bacillota; class Clostridia; order Lachnospirales; family Lachnospiraceae; genus SVFI01. The sequence continues at coordinate 139 of JAGAOK010000095.1, read as the reverse complement.
TGCTTTCCGACCTGAAGGGAAAGTCCCGGGATACCGGCGTAATTTTTGGCTTTTTTGGTTGCATCACTGTCTTTTATTGTTTGAAAGGTCTCTCCGGCTTTGGTTCCTAATTTGTTTATAAAATCCATATTCCATACCT
>JAGAOK010000094.1 GCA_017623815.1 Lachnospiraceae bacterium | reverse complement strand
CCATACAGCATATATTCAGATAATCCCATGTACTTATCACCGTTGTAAATGGTCATAAACTCGGCAAAGCTCAGGGGATACATATGAACCTCGTCGCCACGACCAGCGAACTCGGTGGCAATGTCTTTGGACAGGAGTTTTGCGTTACTTCCAGTCACAAATACATCCATATTATCTTTACGAAGATAACCATTCAGTACAGCTTCAAAACAACCCAACATCTGAATTTCATCAAGAAGCAGATAATACATTCCTTCATCTACGACTTTTGAACGGATATATGCCATGAACTTTTCAGGGTCAACTCCACGCTTCTCCTTTTCAATCTGAATCAGACTTTCGCCAATCAAATAAAGATCGTCTGCTGAGTCAAAGGCAAAGCGAATGATGTGATCAGCATCTACACCATTATTCAACAGGTGGTGGTAAAAAAGATTATTCAGCAAATAAGACTTACCACATCTGCGAATACCAGTAATAACTTTAATTAGTCCGTTGTTTTTCCTTTTTATCAATTTATCCAAATAAAAATCTCTGCGGATTTCCATTATCAAACCTCCTTACGAAAGATTTTTGCAACATGTTGCACTTTTCTATTCTATTATATTCAGATGAACTTCAAAAATCAATATGTCAGCTAATCTTTAGAATGGATTTTTGTTACTTGTTGCATTTTTCTATTCTACAATCACATTATATGCTTTGGTAGTAATTATTATCCCACATTTTATTTGTGTTCTTGCTTAAAAAGAACCGCCAACACTTCATCGTGTTAACAGTTCTTCTGTAAGTACGGTTTATTATGTTTTATTTTTCTTCGTTCTTAATCCTATAGTAATCTTCCATATTGATGCTTAAGTCAACGTAAGAATCGGGCTTAGATTTTCGGTTGCTCAAGAGACACACAGTCTCAACATGCACAGTGCCCGGGAACATATCCACGCAACAAGCCTTTTCCATGCGATATCCGCTCGACTCAAACACTTCCAGATCTCTTGCAAGCGACGTCGGCTTGCAGGAAATATAAACCAGTCTGTCCACACCGTAATCAATAATCTTTTTCAGTGCCTTCGGATGGATTCCGTCACGCGGCGGATCCAGAATAATAAAATCCGGTTTCTCCTCAATATCGTCAAGCACTTTCAATACATCTCCCGCTATGAATTCGCAGTTATGTAAACCGTTAAGCTGTGCATTTTTCTTTGCCGCTTCTACGGCCTCTTCCACGATTTCTACACCAATCACTTTCTTTGCAACCGGAGCCATGAGCTGTGCAATCGTTCCGGTACCGGAATACAAGTCAAAGACTACCTTATCCGGCTCGCCGCCGCCTGTCAAATCTCCGATATAGCTGCGCGCGGTGTCATAAAGTACTTCTGCCCCAAGCGAATTTGTCTGGAAGAAAGAAAACTCAGTAATCTTAAATTTCAGCCCCAAAAGTTCCTCATAAAAATAGTCTTGACCATACAATATCTTCGTTCCGTCATTTTTTACCACATCTGCCACAGAATCATTTTTGGTATGAAGAACTCCGACCAGTTTTCCGGTAAGTCCGGTTTCCGCGCCCTCTTCTAGTTTACATAATTCCTTTACAAATCCCTGCAAAAGTTCTTCTTCTGTTTTCTTGGACGCTTTCGGACTCTCCCTCTGCGATGTCGTAATCAGTGCCACCATAATCTCTCCGGTTTTTACTGCCTTACGCACCAGCAGATGCCTTAAATATCCTTCCCCGCGCATACGATGATAAAAAGGGGTCGCATTTTCCTTAAAATATTTCACAGCGGTCTGTAAAATCAGCCGAAAGTCTTCGTCTACAATCCGGCAGTCATCCACGGTCACAATGTCATAAAAGCTTCCTCTTTTATGCATTCCGAGACTCAACGGACCATCTTTGAATTCATCACCGAACGAAAATTCCATTTTATTGCGATAGCCAAACTGCTTAGGACTACCCTTGATTCCTTCGAAGGTGTAGTCAGGCTCTTTGTTCTGTTTTATGTAAACCTCATCCAGAAGCTTTTTCACCTGCCCTGATTTCAGTTCCAGCTGCTTTTCATACGGAAGATTCTGATACGTACATCCGCCGCACTCACCAAAATGAGGGCAGAAAGACTCGATTTCATCCGGCGACTTTTCCAGAACTTCCAGCACATTACCTTCCGCTCTTCCTGATTTCTTTTTTGTCACGCGGAACAGAACCGTCTGTCCCGGCAACGCATTCTTGACTGTCACCTTTCCATCCTCATGCTCTATGATTGCCTTGTTCGGAAAGTTTACATAACTTACTTTCCCTTCGTAAATTTCACCTTTTTTCATTATTATATTCCGCCTTTCTGCGAAAGGCACCGATGGGGTCATGAAACTCGCCCACTAACTTTCGCTTTCTAATCTATTTTCCTTCTGATATTATTCTCTTAATAAGACTGACACACTACAGAACACGTGGAGGTGAGTGGTGGGGCTGTATAGCGGCGACCTCGCATTATTATATGTTGTCGGTCATCCGTTAAGGCATCAATGAATGGCGCATACCGTAGCCCGTAAACTTATCTCTTCCAAAGTCGACTCGATTTTGCCGGATGACCAGTCACTGTCAGTTTTATTACTATAAATCTCAGGAGGTTTTTATATTGTCTTTTAAAATTTTTCGTTTCAATTGTTGTGGACTTGATATCCACAAAACATGGATTTATGCCTGCATCGGTATTACTGATTCCAATGGTCGTACTGAATATAAGCAAGCTCGCTTCTCTTCCTTCACAAAAGGTTTGCAGGAGCTGTCTGACTGGCTTGCAAAATATCACTGTACTGACGTTTGTATGGAATCTACCAGCAAGTACTGGATTCCTATTTTTAATATCTTAGAAAAGAATAACCTTTTCGTTACTCTTTCTCACCCTAAGTACACTAAACCCCAAAAGGGAAACAAAACCGACCGTAAAGATGCTAAATGGATTTGCGACCTTTACATGTGTGACATGGTCAAACCATCCTTTATTCCACCTGCTGATATTCGTCACTTGAGAGATTTGGTAAGATACCGTTTCAAACTCACCTGTATGATTGTCGGTGAGAAGAATCGTGCACAGAATTGTCTTACCGTATCAAACCTCAAACTCGACGATGTCTTCAGTGATGTGTTCGGAAAATCTTCACGCTCCATCACAGAATATATGCTTGCTCATCCTGGGGAATTGTTTGACGTAACGCCTTTTATTGACGGTCGGTGCAAGACACCCATTGAAGAAATTCAGGCTGCTGTTGACGGAGCCATTTCCCAAGAACAGGCCGTTAAACTCAGACAGTGTCTTAACCACATCGACGAATTAGAAAAGCATCTTGAAGAAATAGAACGGGAGATTCTTCGTCTCTCTGATAAATACCAAGCTGCTCTTGATCTGATTCGTACTGTTCCAGGATTCGACAAAAATCCTATGACTGCTATCCAAGTCCTTTCTGAAATCGGTGGTGATATGTCTGTCTTCCCCACAGCTAAACACCTCGTTTCATGGGCAGGATGTTGTCCACGCAATGACCAAAGCAACAAAAAAATCAAATCAACTAGAATTTCCCGTGCTGGTTCTTATTTTAAACCAGTTCTGGTACAAGTTGCAAATGCTTTATTGCGTTCCAAGAAACATCCTGAAATAACCGACCGCTACAAGCGTATCAAAGCACGCCGTGGTCACAAGAAAGCCATCATTGCTATCTGCCGTATGCTCCTGACCGCTATTTGGCACATACTATCAGATTTAAAACCTTATACACCAGATGGTTTTCTTGAATCACGCCCTGTGAATGAATCAAAAGTATTGACAACTTCACAGGCACTTAATCTGTTAAAGCAACGTGGTTACACCATCAAAGATGATGTCATTCCTGCTTCCTAATTAGGTGTTGTGTCTATATTCACTTTTTTAACCCACCCTCAGGATGGTCTATTTGCTATGCATTACTTTTTTTCTCTAACTACTACCTATTTGTTTCAAACTTACACTCCTACAATCTCCGGAAGCTTGGTCTCCGGTCGTATTCCCCTCGTTCCCCCTCGCGTCCCTTTGGGTATTTCGTTCATAAACCTCGCCCAAATACCCAGACTTTTTCAATTTCCTGGGTATTTGCTCTTGTTTTCTCGGTTCAATACCCAAAAACACGTTTTTTTCGCTGTTTTTTCTTCAAAATTGGGTATAGCCACTTGATTTCCGACCTCAATACCCAAGTCACACGAAATCAGCAATATCTCCCAAGTCATCCCAAACCGCCACCACAAACCCAGATGGAAAAAACTCAACAATAAAGGGACTCTTGCGCAGGCAGATTCCGAATCATCGCTACTTTGCAACAGCCCCTTCCATCTCAATTATTCACTTAAACCTCTGACCGCTTCCGGACTATTCTGCATCCTTTGCTACGATATCTTTTGCAGCCTCATCCTCCACGCTGTCTTCAAAGAAATCATCATCAAAATCGTCATCGAAATCATCCTCGAAGTCCTCGAGATAATCCGGTGTAAAATACAGATATACAGCGTATGCGATTGCCGCGATCGCTGCTACTGCACCGACAATAGCAAGAATCCAGAGAATCGGATTTGATTTCTTCTCTTCCTCTTTTTTGATCAGATCGTTTGCTTTGATCATTGCGATAACATCATCAATTTTCATATTTTTCATAACGCCTTCCACCTTTCTGCTATGGTTGCCCCTTAAATATATTTCATTTTATCACATCTGCACGGTATTTACTACCTAAATTTTCACAAGTTTTGCAAAAGTTGCATACATAATCTTCTGTCCGCAGCCGTCAAACTGAACGGTTACTTTGGTGTCTTTCGGCCCCGGTTCCATCGCCAGCACACTTCCGTCTCCGAAGCGCGAATGTCTGACACGATCGCCTACCGTATAGTTTATTGCGCCGCCCGGTTTGTTATTCATATCGGATACCTGCGCGATAAATGGCTTCACACCGGGCGGTGTTGTTTTCTTGGTCAAAACTGCTTTCGGACGCACACCCATCGGACCGTAGGATGTTCCCAAGGCGCCGGAAGCCGGTGATTTGCCACCACCCGACATATACGAATACGGTTTCTGCTTAAAGCTGACACGTTCGCTGGAGGTATCCTCATAATCTGAAAAATCACGTTTATAAACCGGAAGCCTGTTATCCAGAAGTTCCTGCGGAATTTCTTTGACAAAGCGGCTGACCGGATTGTACTGCGTCTCCCCGCGCAGCATACGCTGCTTGGCTGCTGAAATGGTCAGTTCCTGCTTTGCACGGGTAATTCCCACATAGGCAAGTCTGCGTTCCTCTTCCACCTCCGTCGAATCGTCAGACATGATTGTCATATAGCTTGGGAATACTCCATCCTCCATACCGGAAAGATATACATGCTTAAATTCCAGACCCTTTGCACTGTGCAGTGTCATCAAAAGCACCTTATCGGTTTCCGGATCCACGCTGTCAATGTCTGCCACCAGCGCCACTTCCTCCAAAAATCCGGAAAGCGACGGCTCTGCGCTCTCCTCTTCGTAAGCCACCACCTTGGAAATCAACTCATCGATATTTTCCATTCTTGCCTTTGCCTCTTCCTCAGAATCCGCTTCCAGCTGCGAAACATATCCTGTCTCGTCCAAAATATCCTCCACCAGATCTTCCAGCGAATACGCGGAAAGTTTGGCGCGAAATGACTGTATCATTGAAACAAACGGTGCCAGCTTTCCCGCTGCTTTTCCAAGCGTTCCAATCTGATCTGCACGACACAGGGCATCATAAAAGCTGATGTCGTTTGCTTCCGCATAGTCCTGCACCTTGGCAATCGTCGTCTGCCCGATTCCGCGCTTTGGTACATTGATGATACGGCGCACAGCCAGATCATCTTTTCCGTTATCAATCGTCTTTAAATATGCCAGAACATCTTTAATCTCTTTTCTGGAATAGAAATTCACTCCGCCGACCACATTATACGGAATGTTCGAACGGATAAACTGCTCCTCCAAAAGACGCGACTGGGCATTGGTACGATAAAGAACCGCACACTCGCTGAAACGAAGAGCTGCTGTATGATATTTATGTGAGATGTCTCCCGCAATATATTCCGCTTCTTCGTATGCGGTATCAAACTGACGAAAATGCAGTCTGCTTCCCGCTCCTTCTGCCGTCCAGAGTGACTTTGCCTTTCTGCCGACGTTATTGCGGATCACAGCATTTGCCGCATCCAAAATATTCTGCGTCGAGCGGTAATTCTGCTCCAGTTTGATTACACACGCATCCGGATATACCTGCTCAAAGTCCAGAATGTTGCGGATATTGGCACCGCGGAATTTGTAGATGGACTGGTCATCATCTCCGACCACGCAAAGATTGTGGTTAGCCGATGCTAACAAACGAATCAGTTCAAACTGCGCGGTATTCGTATCCTGATACTCATCCACCATAATATACTGAAACCGCTCCTGATAACTGCACAAAACCTCTGTATCATGTTTCAGAAGCTCCACAGTCTGCATAATCAGATCATCAAAATCCATCGCATTATTTTTGCGAAGCGTTGCCTGATACTCCTTATATGCTTTGGCAATCCGCTGCTTATTATAATCCCCGAACGCATTCATCTCATACTCAAGCGGTCCGATCAGCGAATCCTTCGCCGAAGAGATGGCAGATAAAATCGTACGCTCTTTTACCATCTTTGTATCAATCTGAAGCTTCTTGCACACCTCTTTGATTACCGTCTTCTGGTCATCCGCATCATAAATCGTAAAATTAGTATCATATCCCAGACGGTCTGCATAGCGGCGCAAAATCCGCACACAACTCGAATGAAACGTAGATACCCAGATACTCTCCGAACCGAAACCGACCAGATCATCAACTCGGTTTCTCATTTCCTCTGCTGCTTTATTTGTAAATGTAATGGCCATAATATTCCACGGCATTACCCTGCATTCATCAATCAGATAAGCAATCCTGTGCGTCAAAACGCGCGTCTTACCGGAACCTGCTCCTGCTAAAATCAGCACCGGTCCTTCCGTCTGAAGCACTGCTTTTTTCTGCATATCATTTAAAGAATCATAAATACTCATCTCACACTTTCCTTTCTGTCTTCCCAGTATAACATAAGTAACGTCCCATTATAATACCGCAATCACAATTCCCGTCACAATTACGGCTGCACAAATAAGTTTCCGGCGGATATTTTTTTCATGGAAAATCAGTTTTCCGCCCAGAATCGTCACAAGACAGCCCGACTGTTTGATCAGTGTCATAACACTGATTTTGCTCGCCGGATCTGCATTTGCCATAAACAGTGCCCTGTCTGCAATGATAAATAAAAAGGCCAAGAGCCAGATCCACCCGTTTTTGAGCGAACTGACAATCCGGATCTTTGTCCGTGTTACAATTATGTAAACCAGATAAAACAACACCAGATACAGCATGTACCAGAACTGCAGCTGCGAATCCGTCACATCTTTCATCAGAATTTTATCCAAAAGTCCCGAAAAGGCGTTGAGAAGACACGATACAAATGCAAACACGATAAACTTCGGACTGACCTTTTCTTTCTCCTCTGCCTCCTTCTTTTTTCCCGGAAGGCCTTTTAGCATCAGCAGACCTGTGCACACAAAAGCAAGACCTACCATCTGATAAGGCGTCATAACCTCATGCATTACCACCGTAGCCAGAAGCGTTGCGAACAGCACACGGGACAAATCCAGAATCCCATACAAACTGATCGGCATTTTCTTAATCGCCTTAAAGCTGCACATCCACGCGACAAATATCACAAATGACTTAAGTACGATTCCTGCCATCTGCGCCGGCTCAACACCGCCTGCACTGACCACATCCGGACATACCATTAAAAATCCGAATAAGGTATAAAAAAACAGAACCTCAAGTACGGTACTTTTTCCCAACGATTTCTTTTTAATAATTTCTCTGGCGCCTTTCAACACTCCATATAACAGCACCTGTAACATCCACATAAAAATCACCCGCTCTCCATTGTAACCCAAAAAGCCTTCGATGCATAGTTTATTTTAAGGGCTATGCCCAAAAGGAGGTAAATTATGAAAAAAAGAAAACTCATTCACAAACTGTCTGCCCTGACTCTGACTGCACTTGTCACGGCAACCACATTACTTACCGGATGTCAGAAAGCAGAAAAACCGGGCGGTGAAAAAGTGGTTCTTAACGAAGTGGCCCACTCCATCTTCTATGCTCCGCTCTATGTTGCCATGGAGAACGGCTACTTTGCAGAAAAAGGCATTGATTTAGAGCTTGTTACCGGCTTTGGCGCTGACAAAACCATGACAGCCGTATTGTCCGGCGAGGCAGACATCGGATTCATGGGACCGGAGTCGACGATTTATACCTATCTCGGAGAAACAGACGATACCGTAGTCAATTTTGCCCAGCTGACACAACGTGCAGGAAACTTCATTGTGGCACGCGAAAACGACACGGACTTTACCTGGGATAAACTGAAAGGAAAAACCGTACTCGGCGGCCGCGCCGGCGGAATGCCTCAGATGGTATTTGAATATATCTTAAAGAAAAACGGCATTGACCCGAAAACAGATCTGACCATTGACCAGAGCATCGACTTTGGTTCCACCGCTGCTGCATTCTCGGGCGGTCAGGGTGACTACACCGTGGAATTCGAACCTTCTGCCACTGCACTTGAGATGATGAACGAAGGCTATTATGTGGTCGCATCCCTCGGCATTGACTCCGGATTTGTCCCATATACCTGCTTTTCAGCAAAAGAAAGTTATGTAAACAAAAACAAGGAAACTGTCCAGAATTTTACGAATGCCCTTCAGCTCGGAATGGATTATGTAAACTCGCATACACCGGAGGAAATTGCCAAAATCATACAACCTCAGTTCGCTGAGACGGATCTTGAAACGCTCACTACCATCGTAGCACGCTATCATGAACAGGACACATGGAAGACAGATTTGATTTTTGAAAAAGACAGTTTCGATCTTCTTCAGAACATTTTGGAAGAAGCCGGACAGCTGGAAACACGTGCTCCTTACGAAGATCTGGTCACCACAGATTTTGCCGAGAAAGCTGCTGAGAAATAACACTCCTATATAGATAGTAAAAGGTCCGTCACCGATCTTCGATGACGGACCCTTTTTCTTTATCATAACCTGCACCTTTGCAGTTTCTATCCTTCCCTGTAAAATTCCCTTCGAAGTCCGCGTGCCAGATAATCTGCCACTGCACCGGACCATTCATCCATAGTTTCATAGGCCGCAAACTCCGCCGAGACATCTCCGCTTCGCATAGCAAGCACAACCCGGTTCAGCACCTTAGGAAGTTCCTCCAGTGACTCCTCGATGCGGTCTTTTTCATAATAGCGGTTGTATTGAGCCAAAAGCTTTGCAACCTCCTCCGCATGGTCCGAAATCCGCTCCTCAAATTCTTCTGCCGCCTGTGTATCACGATTGTTTTGTGCATTTGCATAGGACATGGCATCCAGAATATATCCCCTTACAAAGTGCTCACGAAGACTCCTTATCATAGTTTCCGGATAAAATACCTCAAAAACATCCACCACTTTATTTGCTGCCGCCTCTACTCTCTGCGCCGCGTCTCTTTGGCGGGACGCTGTATCTGCAAGTGAGAGCAGATAAATTTTCAGCCAGCCTGCAAACTGCTGCATTCTGCGGTCAAGATCCCCTGTCATCTGCAATTCGTCCATAGACGGCTTCTGCGGCATCTGCCTTCCTCTGCAAATGGTTAGTTTAGTTCCAATCTGTAAATTGTAAGGATCTACTCCCGGATTTTCAAGAAGAATCATCGGTACTGTCGTTCTGTATTTCTGTGCCAGACGGTACAGCGTATCGCCGCGTCCAATCTCATGTATCACTTTCTGACATTCCGCCATAATGCCTCCATATATATTAAACTGTTTCATTTAATATATGTAACTATTCAGAGACATGTGAATTTCAGGACATGCAGACGTTATGCGTGCATATACTATCCACCTTAATAACTCCGAATCCTGTCCCCCGAATCATCCGTTGTCTTTTCAATTTTGCGTATCACAACGTAATAACTGTAAGCATCACTTACCTTTACCTCCACACGGTCTCCCACCTTGCGGCCGAGCAGAGCCTTTCCCATCGGTGATTCTATGCTGATCAGATTAGAAAGGGAATCGCTGCGCACCGTTGTTACAATGCGATAGGTTTCTTCCTCATCGTCCTCCTCCACATATACAGTGATGGTATTATTAATTCCTGCTTCATCCTCTTTTGATTCATCGGAAATAATCTCTGCCGTTTTTATCATGCGTTCCAGATAACGGATCCGACTTTCGTTTTTATTCTTTTCTCTCTTCGCTGCGTGATATTCAAAATTTTCGCTCAGATCGCCATGTGCTCTCATCTCTTTCACATGTTCAATCAGTTCCGGACGTTTAACCAGCTTCCGGTAATCAATCTCTTCCTGCATTTTGTCAATATCCGACTGTGTCAATTGATCTCTCATCTTTTCACCTTTCTTTCCAGCTGCTCTTTGTGTTATGTAAACTACTTGTGTGTTCCGTACGCGTGATCCACCTTGATTACGGTAAAACATTCCGGCCATTTTTCCTGCACCAGCTGCTCGATCTGTTCCACCAGTTTTTCCTCGCTTTTTTTATATCCGGCCGGAACCACCACATCAAAAATCAAATTGGTATGTGTATTTCCCACCACCATACGAAAATCATGAATGGTAAGATCCTCTTCCATCGCGTTGATCAGTGCCACCACTTCCGCTTTTTTCTGCGACACCGCCTCATTGTTCATATCAATCGGATCCATATGGATGGTTGCATCGCAGTGAAGCTTCTGCTCCAGTTCCCGCTCAATCAAATCAATCACATCATGAAGCACAAAAATATCCCCGTCCCCCGGTACTTCCGCATGCAAGGAAATCATCACACGACCCGGACCGTAATCATGCACAATCAGATCGTGGATTCCGACCACTTCTTCATGTGCTGTCACAATCTGCTCAATCTGTTCAACAAACTCCGGCTCCGGTGCCTGCCCAAGCAGCGGACTGATTGTATCTTTGGCCGCATTAAATCCTGCCAGCAGAATCAGTATCGCCACCAAAAGTCCGCAGTATCCGTCAATATTAATATTGGTGAAATGCAAAAACAACATGGCAAGGAGCACGACCGTAGTCGATACCGCATCGCTCAAACTGTCCGTCGCCGTTGCTTTCATCGCCTCGGATGCTATCTTTTTGCCGATGCTGCGATTATAGTAAGCCATGTATAACTTTACCAAAATGGATACCAGAAGAATCGCAATGGATAGCGCCGACAGTTCTACCACTTCCGGGTGACGGATCTTTTTCACGGAACTTTTCCCCAGTTCCACACCCATAAGCATAATCAGAAATGCCACTCCGAGTCCTGAAAGATACTCAATTCTCCCATGCCCGAAGGGATGATCCGAATCCGGCTTTTTCCCTGCAAACACAAAACCGATCAACGTGATAAACGATGATCCCGCGTCGGAAAGATTGTTAAAGGCATCCGCCATAATCGCAATGGATCCGCTCACAAATCCGGCCACATATTTTCCTGCAAACAGACACACATTCAGGAAAATCCCCAAAATACTGCACAGCGTTCCATATGCCTTCCTAACCTGCTGTTCTTCTTTTCCCTCTTTTTTTATAAATAATTTTGTTAATAATGTAACCATTTATCTTCCTCTGTTCCCTCTATTCCTTGTAAAAATACAGATCAATATCAACATTTCCGCCGATGCCCGGAACACTTCCCTTTTCCGTAAACTGCCACATTTTGAATGCATACGGATAGTCCGGCACATCTCTGTAATCTGCCAGCCACTTATCATAGGCTTCCAATTTCTCTAAATGAAGCACCGTGGCAAATCGCTTGGAATTTGCATAAATCATCGGCTCATAACCGTTTAACCGGATATGGTCACAGAATGCACAAGTGATTGCCGTCAGCTGATCCGGTGTCAGATTATCCGTTCTTGCCACGTCATAAAAAATCGGCTCCGTATCAAATACGACCGGCATTTCAATCTGCAATCCGTCCAGCGCACGCAGCACATAATCTGCCTCCTCTACCGCCTCTTCCTCATTAATCGCTGCGGAGAAAAAGTATACGCCGACCTTGATTCCTGCGGCCGTTGCTCCCAGATAATTTTCCGTGAATCTGTCATCCATCTTCATCTCTCCGGTGCCGTAGCCACGGATGCCGAGCCTTAAAATAACAAACTCAACTCCTGCCTCTTTTACCTGCTGCCAGTCGATGCTTCCCTGAAATTTGGAAACATCGATACCGCGCATCACCTTTACGCCATCCGCCGCCGTATAACTTTTGGAAAGGTCCGTCCCCGAAAATGCGGAAAGGTCGTACGGGTTTGACGCAATGCCCTCCACCAGCGGAACACGCAAAAATCCTTCTGCAATATCATATACCACTACCGTCTCCGGCTCCTCCTGCGTCTGCATAAATGCTTCGATCTGCGCAAGAAGTTCCTCGCCCGGCAAAATTTTACCGCTTTCATCCGTCACATAGCCCGGTGTACTTTCTATATCTACCTCCGGCGGCAGAAATGTTTCTTCGATTTCTTCCGGCACCGAAGGCTCTTCCTCTTCGCTGCTGCCAGTCATCTCTTCTTCCACGCTCTGCGCCGGCAATGCCATCCTCCTGCTTTTGGCAAACGCCGTGCCGAATACAGTCACACTGAGGAGCATAATGCATACACCTGCCAGAAGACAGATATTTTCAATCTGCCTCATACGCGCAATGGATAAGAATCCTATGCCCCGCTCCTCCCGCGTTCTTCTTTTTTGGCGCATTCTCTCTTTATACGTTATAAACGCCGTAATAATTAACAGTATGGACAGTACAATACCAAACAGACAACCGTATCTGATCGCCGGGTTGTGGACCGGCTGGCGTACCAGATTGGCCACATCCTGTACCTGTTGTACTTCCATGCTCTTTTCTTCTGCCTGATGCGCTTCTCCTAGCGGACTTACCTCATAAATAATCTGCTCCTTTTCTGCCTTTTTATAAAAAACAGACTCTGTCCGCGTATCCAGAAAATGTCCGTTATACACTCTCGCATACACTTCTCCCTCGGAAGGAATCTCTGAAATACAAATCTGCTCATAATCTTTATCATTGGCAAAGGAAAACAGTTCCGACCATGTCTTTCCGCCGTCTGTCGTGTAATCATAATAGACAATCTCACTCTCCGGATCTGTTCCGGAAATATGATACAAGTCACCTTCCTCTGTTGTTCCCATATACACAAGCAGTGCACTGTCCGGCGCAGTGTCATCACTTCCGACCGCTTTTTCCGGCGCAAAATATCCGTTTACGACATAGTCTTTATAATCCTTGCCGGTTGAACTGCTTACCAGACCGAAATATTTTGCAACCGCCGTCGCATCCGATCTTCCGAGCGCCTTCCAGTCCTCTGCATCATTGACACTCTCATAATCTCTTTCATGATCTGCATAGCCATGCTCCACCAAAATACTCGGAATCCCGAGCGCCGTCGACTCCCGTAAAATCCCGTAATAATCCGTTCCCTTGTCGTTCAGACGTGTTTTTACACCGCGCAGCGTAAATCCCAATTCATCAAACTGCTCCATAAACACATCGCCGAGCGCATGCATCTTGGAATTATTCAGTCCGAGACTCGGAATCCACACTTCCGAACCATACATTTCATGTTCTTCTGACATATTAAAATGGAGGCTGATCAGAATATCCGCCCCCACGCTTTGCGCGTACTGTGCACGCTCTTTTAGTGACATGTCTGCTTTTTCAGGATTTGTTATGTAAACCTCAACATTGTCATATTGCAATAACTCATCCCGCATCGCTTCCGCTGTCACAAGATTCATATCCTTTTCCACGAGACCTCTGTGGGTAAGACCTTCGTTCTCACCGCCATGCCCCGGATCCAGGACAATCACTAAACTATTATTATCCGGCATACAAACTCCTATTTACTCTCTTTTGACTTTCCCTTTTCCTTCTTCGGATCCGGCTTCTTCGCCTCTTCTTTTGCTGCAGCTGTTTTCATCGCCAGTTCATCAATCATCTTTTCAATCAACTGCTTTTTCATATACACATCAAAACTGAGCATACAGATAAACGAAAAATACTGTAAAAACTCCCGGTCCTTCCCATCCACCTCTTCAAATGTATTCTGCGACATACGATAACGCTCTGCCACGTCCTTTTTGAGCATTTCCACCTCTTCCTCCTCATAGCGGAACACTTCGTCATAGATTGCGGTAAGATCAGCCGCACCTGCTTTTCCGAAATAGCGGTCCGTCAGCGGATGTAACAGATTCTGTATGTCTCCGATCGATAAAATATTTTTGAAATAATAGATAAAAATAAGAACAAGCATATGCTCTTTGGAATATTTTTTCTTTACCGGCGGCGGAAGCAGATCATTTTTTGCATAATTATTGATCATGGTTTTTGTCAATATTTTGTCTTCCTTCGGATGTCTGGTCTTGTCACGCATATGACTCTCCATAAATGTCGTTACCTGATCCATGTAAAGATCTATTCCCGGAATATCCTCCGACTTGATATACTCTATGCGGTCAAAACTTGCCATTATGCTGTTTATTAAATCTTCTGTATTAATCGTCATTGTTTCACCTGTTCCTCATTTTCACGTCCCATTGACTGTCTTTCAACATCATATTACATTATATAGTATTTAAAACTATTTGTAAACGCATTTGACACAAGTGAATTGCTGTGATAATATAACTTTATAAAACTTTAAAATTTCACAGCATTAAAGTGTATTGGAGGATGTTACATGGTAAAAAAATTGAAATCAGAACCGGTGGACAACTTATTTGATGCCATCTTAACTTTAGAGTCCAGAGAAGAATGTTATGCCTTTTTCGAGGATCTTTGCACCGTAAACGAACTCCTTTCTCTGTCTCAGCGTTTCGAGGTTGCAACGATGCTTCGTGAGAAAAAAACCTACCTTGAAATTGCGGATAAAACAGGGGCTTCCACAGCAACGATCAGCCGCGTCAACCGTTCACTTACTTACGGAAATGACGGTTATGAGTTGGTATTCGATCGCATGAAAAAAGAAAATTAGACACAGTTATTTTTTTTCACAATTTGATAACTACATCTTTACAATTATTTTTCATTGTGCTATTCTATCGTTGTCGTAAAAACGACACATATTTATATTGGAGGTAGCCAAGATGAACAAAGGTACAGTTAAGTGGTTCAATAACCAGAAAGGTTACGGATTCATTTCTGACGAGGCAGGAAACGATGTTTTCGTACACTACTCAGGACTTAACATGGAAGGCTTCAAGTCATTAGACGAAGGCGCTGCAGTTGAGTTCGAAGTAGTTAACGGCGAAAAAGGTCCTCAGGCAGTAAACGTAACTAAATTATAAGACTAATCCGTTTTGCGATGTGCCTTTTTGAAATATAAATCCATAAGTATTTTGTTCCAAATAGACAATTGTTTTAACAGATTAAAAAAGAAGAACCGGATTTTCCCGGTTCTTTTTTATGCCTCGATTTCTTTTATTACTTTTTCAAATTCCATATTTCCGCCAAACAGATCCAGCGCACTTCCGATGGTTACATGGATATGCCCTCTGCCGAGCTGTTTTAACTTTGTCAAATCTTCGAAATTATGTACGCCGCCTGCGTAGGTAACCGGGCGCATGGTAAACTGTCCGAGCATGGCAACGAGCGGTTCTTCAATCCCCTGCGCCTTTCCTTCCACATCCACTGCATGAATCAAAAACTCATCACAGTAGACAGATAAAGCTTCCATGGTCTCCAATGTCAGCTTCATTTCCGTCTTTTTCTGCCAACGGTCCGTCATCACATAGTATCCGTCTTCAAACTTTTTACAGCTCAGATCCAGCACGACATGCTCTGCGCCGACTGCTGCCACCAGTTTCTTTAGGTTTACATAATTTATTTCCCCTTGAGAAAACACATAGGAGGTAACCACCACATGAGAGGCGCCTTCCTTTATATAATCCTGCGCATTCTCTGCTGTAATTCCTCCGCCGATCTGCAAACCGCCGGGATACGCACGAAGTGCTTTCAGTGCCTGTCCGCGCGTCTGCTCAAAAAATTCGCTCCCCTCTTTATTTAATAAAATCACATGACCGCCGCGAATGCTTTTTTCCTTGTATAAGGTTGCAAAAAAGGCTGCGTCCTGCTCTGCCACAAAATTTTCTCTTGCCTGGTTTCCTTCATCCATCAGACTGCTTCCGACAATCTGTTTTACTTTGCCGTTATGAATATCAATACAAGGACGAAATTCCATTTTCCCTGTTCCTTTCTTTCAATTTTTCCTTTACTTTACCACACAGCATTTGAGCAGGCAATGTATATTCTCAAAAAAAGCGGGCAAATTATTCATATCAGTATCAAATCAACTGACATAAATATGATTGACAAAAGGAGTGAAAATTATGAAAAAGAGCAAAATTTTAATCTATGTATTCGTGCTTTGCCTGACCATGAGTACATTAGTAGGCTGTGCATGCGGACGTACCGAGACCAACAATTCAGATGAAGTTCCGGGTACTACAAACACAACGGACGAGGTTGGTGACAACACGGCAAACGACAGAAACGATACTACAGCCGGAGACAGCACAGAAAATCAGACAAATGGTACTTCTGACATGGCAGGCAATACAGGAAACGGTGATTCCACAGACAATACCGCAACCGACCATATGAACACAGATACCGGTAACCTTGTGGAAGATGCCGGAAATGCAGTCGGTGATGCACTTGACGGTGCAGGAAATGTCGTAGATGACATTGCTACCGGTGCCGGAGATGTCGTAGAAGATGTTACAGACGGTGTTGACAATGCAGCCGAGGATACGGTCGCAGAGGCCGAAAGATCGGCTGCAGATAACACTCCGTAAAAAAATGGGTCTGGAGAGTTTGCACTCTTCCGGACCCAAATCTGTTTTTGCATTTCAAAAACTTTTATTCATAAATACTTTTCTCAATAATGTCACCATTTCGGTAAGCAAGCAGCAACTCCTCAAGCTGATAGATACTTTCTTTCAGTTCTGCACCGATATCCGTATCTGCCACGCACAATCTTTGGAGCGCAGTCTCTACTACAATGGAATCCGAGAAAATATCAGACTCATTGCGAATCGCCGCCTCTGTTGATTCAAACGGCTCGTGCGATACCAGACGCATTCCGTGAGAATTGGCTACCAGCGTGTATCCGGCAATTCCTGTTTTATTCTGGTATGCTTTGGAAAATCCGCCGTCAATGACAAGCAGCTTTCCAGCGCACTTGATCGGAGATTCTCCTTTTTTACGTTCTACCGGAACATGGCCGTTGACAATATGTGACTTCGCGACATCCAGACCGAATTCTTTTAAGATCTTATCCACAATCTCTTCCTTGTCATACAGTCTGTAGTACGCGTTTTTCTTTTCTACATGCGTTTCTTTGTCCTCGACAAAATAACGTTCGAACGTTGTCATCTTATCCTTGCCAAACACCGGTGAATTCGGTCCGGACCAGATATACCATAAGATATCCTCTCCTTTGGATTTTTCCCCGGAGTCACGCGTTCCGTAGTAACCTTTTCTCGCGTAATTATCCAGCACATCGTACAATTTCTTGCCGCTGTATTCTTTTCCGAAAATATCAACCTTAATAAAATTTCCATCCTCATCCATCGGTACGCAGCCATGATAAAGTAAGTTGGAATTGTGTACTTTATAAAGACCGCCTTTGGAAAACAGGAAACGGACATCTTTTTGCAACTTTTCGCAACGCGAGAACGCCTGTCTGAGACGCTCCATCAGTTCTGCTTCTTCCTGCGTCAGCGCATATGGATTTTTCGGATCCACCGTCGGAAAATCAGTATCTTTCATCGGATAGGTTTTATCACCGATGCGAACCGTCTTCTTTTTGAAATCAATCTTGTCAAGAAGCAGTCTGTCCTCCATCATAAACTCCGGACGACGCATAATAATCTGTCCTTCAAGCTTAAACTGGATAATGGCGATTGCTTTGTGCATCTTCATATCCATGCTCAGATCTTTGGTATTATAGTCCGTATTAAATTTAATCGAAAATGCATCACAGTTGACATCTGCATACTTTTCCATTGCAAACGTAGCAAGCGGAATCAGATTGATGCCATAGCCCTCTTCCAGCGTGTCAAGATTACCGTAGCGGGCCGACATACGAATGACATTAGCAATACACGCCAGCGATCCTGCTGCCGCTCCCATCCATACAATATCGTGATTTCCCCACTGCACATCGACATTATGATAGTGGCGGAGCGTATCGAGAATGATATGCGGTCCCGGACCACGGTCATAAATATCTCCGACAATGTGAAGCTGGTCGACAACAAGTCTCTGAATCAGATTGGAAAGTGCCACAATAAATTCCGGCGCACGTCCGATCCGAATGATCGTGTTGACGATTTCATTATAATATCCTTCTTTGTCCTGTACTTCCGCCTTTTCCGTAATCAGCTCCTCGATAATATAGGAAAAATCTATCGGAAGCGCCTTTCGCACCTTGGAACGTGTATATTTGGAAGACACATGCTTTGTAATCTGTACCAGGCGGTATAACGTAATCTTATACCAGTCTTCAATGTTGTCTTCCTCCTGCAACACAATCTCGAGTTTCTCTTTCGGATAGTAAATCAGTGTTGCCAGACTTTTTTTATCTTTATTACTTAGCGTATTCCCGAACTCTTCATCGATTTTACGTCGCACAGAGCCTGATCCGTTTTTCAGGATATGATTAAACTGCTCATACTCTCCGTGGATGTCTGTCATAAAATGTTCGGTACCTTTGGGCAGATTTAAAATCGCCTGAAGGTTGATGATTTCCGTACTCGCAGCTGCAATGTTCGGATACTGCTTAGAAAGCGAGCGCAGATATCTTAATTCCATTTCATCCATATTGGCTCCTTCTGTCGCGCCTGGGTTTTACCCTGCATTTATCACGTCACTCATATCATACATTCCCGCAGGTTTGCCTGCCAGGAATTTTGCTGCCTGAATCGCACCCTTTCCGAAAACAGCTCTGGAATATGCACGGTGCGACAATGTAATCACCTCGTCCTCACCTGCAAAAATGACATCGTGATCGCCGACAATCGTACCGCCTCTTACCGCTGAAAAACCGATTTCCTGTTTCGGTCTTGCAATGCTGCGGTCACTTCTGTCATACACATAATCAAATTTCTCCTCAAATGCCTCGTTGATCGAATCGCCAAGTGCAAGTGCGGTTCCGCTCGGTGAATCCTTTTTCTGATTGTGGTGTTTTTCCACGATTTCGATATCAAAGCCTGCTTCTGCAAGAATCGGAGAAATATCCTTTAATACTTTCTGAAGCAGATTGATGCCCATCGACATATTTGCCGATTTAAGCACTGCCACTTTTTGGGATGTCTCCTGCACTTTATTGATTTGTTCCGGGGTCAGCCCCGTTGTGCAAAGTACCACCGGAATCTGTTTTTCTGCGCAGTAATCAAGAAGCGCATCCACTGCAGCCGCGGCTGCAAAATCGATTACCACATCTGCTTCCACATCACACTCCGCAATACTTTTAAATACCGGATAGGTATTTGTAATACCGTCAAATGCGTCAATACCTGCCACGATTTCGATTGCCGCATCTGCCTCGATCAGTCTTGTAATATTTTGTCCCATACGACCATTACAGCCGTGCATAATTACTCTTGTCATACTCCGGTCTCCTTATAATATGCCAAAGCCTTTCATGGCTGTAGCAAGTCTGTCTGCATTCTGCGGTTCCATCTCTGTCAATGGTCTTCTCATAGGTCCTGCCTCGAGTCCCATCAGATTCAGGGCTTTTTTCACCGGAATCGGATTTACTTCACAGAAGAGTGCATCGATCAGCTCAATTGCATCGAGCTGGATTTTACGGCTTCCTTCTACATCGCCTTCAAAATATTTTGCACAGATATCATGTGTCTGCTGCGGTGCCACATTGGAAAGAACCGAAATTACGCCTTTTCCGCCAAGGGAAAGAATCGGAACAATCTGATCATCGTTTCCGCTGTATACATCCACACATCCGTCTGCAATGGAAAGAAGTTTTGCAACGTTTGAAATGTTACCTGTCGCATCTTTTACACCTACGATATTCGGTACTTCTTTGCAAAGTTTTACTACTGTTTCCGGCTGAATAAATACGCCGCCCGTTCTTCCCGGAATATTATAAAGAATAATCGGAATATTAACCGCCTCTGCAATCATTGTAAAATGCTCTGCAAGACCTTTTTGTGTACATTTGTTGTAATATGGTGTCACAATCAAAAGTCCGTCTGCTCCTGCTTTTTCTGCTTCTTTTGATAAATAAATGGCTGTTTCCGTGCAGTTAGAACCGGTACCTGCCACAACCGGGATACGTTTGTTTACAACCTCGATACAATAACGGATTACTTCCAGATGCTCTTCATGGGAAAGTGTAGAAGCTTCTCCGGTAGTTCCGCACACGATGATTGCGTCTGTTCCGCCTTCAATCTGAAGTTCAATCTGTTTTTTGAATGCCTCATAATTTACGCTGCCGTCCTCGTGAAACGGTGTAACAATAGCAACTCCTGCTCCTGTAAAAATTGACATATTACTTCCTCCTTTTTCATAAATAAGTGAATAAAACAAAGAAAAAGCCGACATGGAAAGAGCCGACTTTAAAATCCTGTTCCGATAGCTCCCCATCAATACTGATGACAGTCATACAGCTGTTAACTGTATGCCCAAGGCAAACGGTGCAGTCCCGTCTCCTTTCGGCGTCTTCCCCTTTCCATTCCTTTCATCTGCATCTGCTGCATCCCGGAATCTACTGATGAAACACGCGACCTCTATCTATTTCCTATTGACAGCTCTGCTTATATATCAGAACTTATTGCAAGCATAGCACCCTTCTTTCTATCTGTCAATCCTTTTTACAGCAATCCTTTTAGTATATGTTGGTAATAAAAAACTCCGGCGCATACCGGAGTTTTCCTTTGTTAAAACACTTTAAAATTCACCGTCTCGATTTTGGAGACCTCATCGGCGAGCAGACACAGTTCATCGCTGAGCTGTATTCCGGTCATGATGACCGTTGTCTCCTCATCCTTTGCTTCCAATATCGTTTTCAATTCCTCTACCGTGATAATACCGATATCCAAAAGACCGAGTACTTCATCCAAAATCAGCAGATCACATTCACCGGTGGACAATACTTTCTTGGCAAAGTGAAGACCGTTTACGATATTCATCTTCTCTTCTTCGCGCGCTTTCTCATCCAGATCCGCGTAATCTTCCGTCGCCTTCTCAAAACGGAAAAACTTAATTTCCGGCTCCAGACGTTTTAAATACTCTGCATCCATAAGCGCATCCGCCTTTAAAAACTGAATAATCACCACGGATTTATCATTTCCGGCAGCGTAAATTGCTTCACCGATGGCAGCCGGTGTTTTTCCGTGCCCGTCACCGGTAAAAATGTGTATCTTTCCCTGTTCCATGCTTCACCTCTTTGCGCATCCCCTAACTTACTGCCGGGATTTCGCACACCTCATACTTCCGGCATCATAGCACAATTTTCACTCATCTGCAACTCCTCTTCTTCATCCACAAGCTCCAGTTTGCTTACACTTACTTCATATGCGACTCTTTTTTCCACCTCATCTTCAGACAATTTTTTCATATATTCCCTGCTCTGAATCCTTCCCCAGATTCTGCATCTTTCTCCTATGCGGAAACTGCTGGAATATCTGGCATTGCGTCCCCAGCTGATACAAGGTATGTAATCACTTTTTCCGTACGGACGATTTACTGCAAGTAAAATATCTGCAATTTCTCTGCCAAGCGGTGTTTTTCGATAAATCGGTTCTTTGCAGATATAACCATCCAGAAAAATATAATTTGTCTTTTCTGCATCATCCATATCTTCCAGGAATTCCACTTCCCTTACAAACACAGACAAAATCAAGCGGTTTTTGTGCTCCTCATGACGATTGTACGAGCGAAACTGTCCGCTTACCATAATCGCCTGCCCGCGATAATCCTTTTCCACATCCATCAGCCTTTCAGAAACCATGAGCGGAATCAGATCGGACGAATCACTGAGCCTTGGTACAAGAAGATCTACCATATAAAATCCTTCCCCGAATATCTCATGACTGTACACAAAATCTCCCACGATTTCTCCGATTACTACTACCTGATTGTTTTCAATTACCTTATCTGTCATTTTTGTTCTCCCTTCTTAGTCAAGAATTTTTTCCTGTCATGCTATATAAATTTATGTGGAAATTCTATTTTTATGTCTTTGTTTCATCGACGTAGTGTTGCATTTTGCGACATTTGTGGTAGACTTATGTCGTTTGAGTGTAAAAAAAGCAGTGAAAAAAAGAAAAAAGAGGCGATAGGATGAAAACAAAAAGAAATGATATTCGAAATGTAGCGATCATAGCACATGTCGACCACGGCAAAACAACACTGGTGGATGAATTATTGAAACAAAGCGGCGTGTTCCGCGCCGGTGCCGAGGTGGCCGAGCGTGTCATGGATTCTAATGATATTGAGCGTGAGCGCGGTATTACAATCCTTTCAAAGAATACAGCAGTTATGTACAAAGACACCAAAATAAATATTATTGATACGCCGGGACATGCTGACTTCGGCGGTGAAGTGGAACGTGTCCTTAAAATGGTCAACGGTGTTATTCTTGTCGTGGATGCATTTGAAGGTGCCATGCCACAGACAAAATTTGTACTGCGTAAGGCACTGGATTTGAAACTTCCCGTGATTGTCTGTGTGAATAAAATTGACCGTCCGGAGGCAAGACCTTCGGAAGTAATTGATGAAATATTAGAACTGTTTATTGATTTGGAAGCTGACGAATGGCAGCTCGACTGTCCGTTTGTTTTTGCCTCCGCAAAAGCCGGAACAGCTTCTCTTTCCATGGATACTCCGGGAAAAGACATGATTCCTCTGTTTGAAACGATTCTTGACTATATTCCGGCTCCCGAAGGTGATTCAGACGCAGGAACCCAGCTTCTGATCAGCACCATCGACTACAATGAATATGTCGGACGTATCGGTGTCGGTAAAGTCGATAACGGAACTATCTCTGTTAATCAGGAGGTTGCCATTGTCAACCATCACGATCCGGATCAGCTGAAAAAGGTAAAAGTATCCAAATTATATGAATTTGACGGTTTAAAAAAGGTGGAAGTCAAGCAGGCAGGCATCGGTTCCATCGTTGCCATTTCCGGTATCGCAGACATCCGTATCGGCGACACGCTCTGCGATCCTTCCTCGCCACAACCGATTCCGTTCCAAAAGATTTCCGAGCCGACCATTGCCATGCATTTCATGGTAAACGACTCTCCTTTGGCAGGACTGGAAGGAAAATATGTCACAAGCCGCCATCTGCGCGACCGCCTGTTCCGCGAGCTGAATACCGACGTATCTCTCCGCGTTGAAGAGACAGATACCACCGAGGCCTTCAAGGTGTCCGGCCGCGGAGAACTGCATTTATCGGTTCTTATTGAAAATATGCGCCGCGAAGGATACGAATTTGCCGTATCCAAAGCTGAAGTTCTCTATAAAACCGACGAGAACGGAAAACGTCTTGAACCGATGGAGACCGCATATGTCGATGTCCCTGAAGAATTTTCCGGTTCTGTTATCCAGAAACTTTCTGCCCGTAAGGGAGAACTTTTAGGAATGAGCCAGACAAGCGGTGGCTATACCCGACTGGAATTTTCCATTCCGTCCCGCGGTCTGATCGGATATCGCGGCGAATTTATGACCGACACAAAAGGAAATGGTATTCTTAACACTTCCTTCCATGGATATGGCCCGTACAAGGGCGATATGATGTATCGAAGTCAGGGATCTCTTATTGCTTTTGAGAGCGGCGAAGCCATCACCTACGGTCTTTACAATGCCCAGGAGCGCGGAACGCTCTTTATCGGTGCCGGTACCAAAGTATACGCAGGTATGGTCATCGGAGAGACCGGAAAATCAGAAGATGTCGAGATTAACGTATGCAAGAAAAAACAGCTTACCAACACACGTTCTTCCGGTGCGGACGAGGCTCTTCGCCTGTCTCCTCCACGCATTCTTTCTTTAGAGCAGGCACTTGATTTTATCGATACCGATGAACTTTTGGAGGTCACTCCGGAAAGCCTGCGTATCCGCAAGAAAATTCTGGATCCTACGCTCAGGAAAAGAGCATCCTTTAAAAAGGCATAAAAAAGGCGGTCTGAAAAGACCGCTATTTTTCCATCTGATGTGTGATTCCGGTATCCATACTCCGAAGCACATCTGCTTCCATATCCTGTCTGCTTTTATACCCGAAAATATAACCCGCTTCCTGTGCATCGGCTGCCACCTCCACCATGGCTCCGACACAGATTGGCGGTTCGGAATTTATAACCGCATCCTCTGACAGTGGATTCTTTATTTCTACATTTCTATAATAAGCAACCATGTACCGCTCCGTCTGATAGCCGGATGATGTCGTAAAGGTTGCCTTATACACATCATAAATCTGGGTGATTGCATCCTCCTTCGCAGAAACATAAAGAATAAGCGGCTGAAGGTCTGTCAGCTGTGCACGTACACCGCTGGCCGTGGCTGTTTCACGAATCACCGGCTCCGACTGCATATGAATCATATCTGCTGTCTGCTCACTCATGATCTTTCCCGCATCCTTTAATCCGTCTGTCTCCTGCTCCTTACCGCAGCCGCAGCAAACTACTGAAATTAAAATAAAAAATAGAAAAAAAGTATGTTTCATCCTTTGCTCCCTGCCCTTTTAAACCGATGATACCACATCACCTTTTACAATACTGACTTTTCCGCTGGTCAGCTGAATCAGTTCCTGCTCCGCCTGTCCGGTCATCTCTACCGGAACCGCGACATGAAACACCACTTTGTCCGTATATTCCGTCTCCTCCAGGCGATACTCCTGCTTTTGCTCCATAAAATACTGGATTTTGCCGACGTCTCCGTATTCTGCCGTCACCAAAAGAAGCTGCAGATCAATCTGTTCTTCTATCCGGCAGTTGGCAATGGCTGCGCTGACTGCCCCCTGATAGGCTCTGACCAGTCCGCCCGTTCCCAAAAGTACACCACCGAAATAGCGTGTCACCACGACGGCTACATTGTGAAGATCTGCTCCCTCCAGCACGGAAAGCATCGGTCTTCCGGCCGTTCCGCTCGGTTCCCCATCATCCGAAGAATGCATGATTTCGTTATGTTCTCCGATGACATAGGCACTGCAGTTATGCCTCGCATCCCAATATTTCTTTTTGCACTTTGCAATAAACTGCTCCGCCTCTTCCTGTGACTCTACCGGACACATCGTTGCAATGAAGCGGGATTTTTTTTCTATAATTTCTCCTTCTGCCTGCTCTAGAATAATTTTCATTTCTCTGCTCCGTTTCTGTCGGGAGTGCTCCGATACACGCAGCACTCCGAAAACAAATCTGGAACAATTATATCTGAATTATTCGGTTCCGTCCATATCCGCGGAAGAATTTGCTTCCTCTTTCTTCTCATACTTTGCGGAATTTACATCTTCTTCATCCACTTCCATTACTACAACTTCTTCTACCGTACCATCTTCTGTGACTTCTGTTTCCGCATCAATGTCCACTACGACTTCTTCCGGATTTTCATCCGTCGTAATAAACAATCCGGTCGATGTACCATCCTCACTCGGAAGAATTATACTTCCCTCGTATTCCTCTCCGTTTTTCTCCCATTTCACATTTTCCGGCTGTATCTGCTGTCCGTTTACCATAATCTTTACTGTTGTCACAAGAGATTCTCCGGTTGCCGCATAACAGATTCCGTTCCCCGCCGCAAACACTCCTGTTGTAATCGCAAGTGCACATACGGCTGCTTTTACCAGATTTCTTGTCCTGTATTCTCTCTTTTTCATATTCAGTTCCATCACCTTTCCAAGTAAGTCCTCCGGCGCATGCACCTCATCAAATGTCTGTTTGAACTTTTCCTTCATTTCCATCCTTTCATGCCTCCTTCAGTTCTTCTCTTAACAATTTTCGTCCGCGGACCAGTCTGGTTCGGACCGTAGCCTCGCGCACATGTAAAATCTGTGCGATTTCCCGTGTTTTATATCCTTCGTAATAAAACAGATAAAGTACGCTTCTTAATACCGGCGGAAGATTTCCGAGTGCCTCTAAAAGTTCTCTTTTTTCCTGCTGTGCAAACACCGGATCTTCCTGTCCGTATTCTCCGCCTGACAGCGCCTGTCCCGGGTCATACTCAGCTTTTTCTTCCCTTGAAGCCATCTGCGAAAACATCTGTACATTCTTTCTCCAGAATCCGGAAAACATACTGTTACATTCATTGATGCAGACACGAATCAGCCATCTTTTTACATGTTCTTCATCCGCAAATTTCCCCGGAGATGCGAGAAGTTTATAAAACGTCTGTTGAACGACATCATCTGCATCTGCTTCTTTTCCTGTATGACTGAGTGCAATCCTGTATACCATATCCAGATTTTCCTCTGCTATTTTTTCATATTCTGTTCTATCCACAAGTCCACCACCTATCCGTCGTATCTTTTGAAAGGCCTTTCACTATCATAACTCATATAGTGCGAAAAATGTGCGAAAAAAATTTTTCTCGTATATCTGTGTTTTAAATTGTGAACAATTTTTAATATGGAAGATTTTTCTTCCTTTTAATGGCGGTTTTTGGTATAATCATGAAGAATAGGGAGGCTATGTTCATGAACTATGGCAAAAAGAGTATTCGCCGCAAACAGCGGCAGCTCAATTCAAAATCAACAAAATTTACAAAGATGTTTATGCTTTATTTCTTAAAGGCCGTACTTGTATGTGTGCTTGCTGTCGGTATTATCGGCATCTGCTTCGGCATCGGAATCTTTAAAGGAATCCTTGCTTCGGCACCGGATATCTCGAGTTTGGATGTACGTCCGTCGGGATATGCCACCGTTGTATATGATGCTTCCGGAAAACAGATTGCAAAACTGGTCGGTACCGATTCTAACCGAAGCTATGTCAATATGGATCTGATTCCTCAGGATATGGCGGATGCTTTTGTCGCTGTCGAAGACCGCCGTTTTTACCAGCACAACGGTATCGATATCGAAGGTATCGCCCGTGCGGGAGTGATTGCGCTTCAGACCCGCGACCTTTCACAGGGCGCCAGTACCATCACACAGCAGCTTTTAAAAAATAACGTGTTTGAAGGATGGGTCGGCGAACAGTCCAACTTCGTAAAAATCAAACGTAAAATTCAGGAACAGTATCTTGCCATCCAACTCGAAAAACGTATGGATAAAGAAACCATTCTTGAACTTTACATGAATTCCATCAACCTCGGACAAAACACCCTCGGTGTGCAGGCAGCGTCCATGCGATACTTTAACAAACCGGTATCCCAGCTGACCTTATCCGAATGTGCGGTCATTGCAGGTATTACGCAGAATCCTTCCAAATACAATCCGATTTCACACCCTCAGGACAATGCGAAACGACGCAGAAAAGTCCTCGGAGATATGCTTGAACTCGGTTACATTACGCAGTCAGAATACGATCAGGCCATTGCTGACAATGTATATACACGTATTCAGCTGATTAATAAGGAAAAAGATGTCGAATCCATTAATACTTATTTTGTAGATGCGCTCATTGATGAAGTAACCCGGGTCCTGATGGAGCAAAAGGGATATAACGAAACGCAGGCTTACAAACTGGTCTACAGCGGCGGACTTCAGATTCATGCAACGCAGGATCCTAAGATTCAGCAAATCTGCGACAGCATCTACAATGATGAAGAAAATTATCCGGAAGATGTCAAATGGCTTTTGGATTATCAGCTTACCGTAAAAACAAGCACCGGCGAGTATGAAAACCACTCTACAGAAATGTTTAAATCCTACTTCCAGCAGCAAAGTTCTGCATACGACCTGCTCTACTCCTCACAGGATGCGGCGTATGAAGATATCGCTCTGTATCAGGAAGCCGTTCTCGGCCCCGGCGACAAGGTTCATGACGAATCCATTACCCTGACGCCTCAGCCGCAGGTTTCCATTACAGTGCAGGATCAGGCAACCGGACACGTTGTTGCCATGGTTGGCGGACGCGGAACAAAGACCGCAAGCCGAACTCTCAACCGCGCTACGAAAACAACCCGTCAGCCGGGTTCTACCTTTAAAGTACTTGCAGCCTTTGCTCCTGCCCTTGACAGTGCCGGCATGACGCTTGCTACCGTACAAAACGATGCTCCTTATAAATATGACTCCGGAACCCCGGTCAACAACTGGTATTCCGGATATAAGGGAATCTGTTCGCTCCGCTATGGTATTGAACAGTCCCTCAATATTGTAACTGTCAAAACACTTACCCAGATCGGTCTGCAGCTCGGTTTTGATTATCTGCAGGATTTTGGATTTACTACCCTTGTAGAAAAACGCGAAGTCGATACGGCAGACGGTACTCAGATTTTCACTGACATTACCCAGTCTCTTGCCCTTGGCGGTCTGACGGATGGTGTTACAAATATGGAATTAAATGCTGCTTATGCAGCTATTGCCAATGGCGGTGCATACATTCCGCCGACGCTGTTTACTAAGATTTTAGACCACGATGGAAATGTGCTGATTGATAACAGCACTCCGGTTACCCAGCAGGTTATCAAAGAATCTACGGCTTATCTTCTGACAGATGCCATGGTAGATGTTGTAACCAAAGGAACCGGTGGCGCCGTAAACTTCGGCGGTGACATTGCAATTGCAGGTAAAACCGGTACCACATCTGACAACAAAGATGTATGGTTTGCCGGATTTTCACCATATTATACCGCAACCACCTGGACCGGTTATGATAACAATGTTAAGATGCGTTCCTCTGCGGAAACAGCACTTTCCAAGGTTATGTGGAAAAAGGTTATGTCGCAGATTCACGAAAATCTTCCGGCTGCTTCCTTTAAAAAACCGGCCGGTATTGTTACCGCAACCGTTTGTTCCAAATCAGGTAAACTGCCAATCGCAGGTATTTGCGACGCATATCTGACAACAGAGTATTTTGCAGAAGGTACGGTTCCAACCGATTCCTGCAGCGTTCATGTAACCGGTATGGTCTGCGGCGCAACCGGACTAAGTGCATGCACCTCATGTCCGTTCCAGCGCATGGGCGTAATTGAAATTCCACCGGCAGATGACGGAACCCCTGGTCTTCCCGATTATTGTCCGCATACGCCGACATACTTCCTTGATCCGAACAATGTTGCAGCTATTCAGGCAGCTCAAATTGCTATGCAGCAGCAACAGGCCGCCGCACAGCAGGCTGCACAACAGGCCGCACAGCAACAGCAGCAGCAAATTGATGCACAAGCTAATGCCGGAGAACAAGTCCAGTAACGCAAAGAGCGTTTCGATTTCATCATCGAAACGCTCTTTTTTGTTATAAATCTACCAGCGGTAAAATGTTATGCTTAAGTTCTCTATCGCAAGACTCTCTTCCGTTTCCGGAGCAAATTCTATATCCGTTATCTTTTCTTGTGTCATATACGGACTGCTGCATAGCGGAATCAAAAGTTTCCCATCCGTACATACAAAACGAAACTGTGCGCTCCCATCCGATGCGATACTGCTTGGAACCGTCATAAGCAAAGCCGCGTCTTCTTTCGGCCGTTCTTTGTCATTCGTTATCATTTCCGGCAAATTATCCGCTTTTTTAATTCCTGAGAGCTCCACCATGGCAATGTCTCCGCCATCCACCGGTTCATCCAATATAAGGCGAATTCCCTGCTCTGTCTCTTCCATGTGATAGTTTACATCAACCTCTGTCAGCTCCTCTGACATATTTTCCTTATTCGCACCCCAAACAGACGGAAGATAGGCAAGATCCTTCTTGTGCATCAGCTGTGCAAACGCTTCCATATTCTGCTGTGCCTGCGGCAGAGGATTTTCGCCACGAACCAGATAAATCACATTTTCATACTTATATGGAACATACTCCTGCCCCATCAAATATTGATACAACTGCATGCTTCTCAGCGAAAACGGTGCATCATCAAATCGTATCTCCGGTGCTGCCAAAATAATGTCAGGCAGCTTTTTCTCCAATTGCATAATTGCCTTTTCCTGCATTTTACGGTTACTGATATTATACGCGGATGAATATGGCAAATACAAAGGCATATCCAGCGTTACAGCATTTGCCACTGCATTGGTAATATCAAATATGCTCTGTCCTCTCTCCTTCGCTGCCTGCACAAGCACATTCACATTCTGAAGACTTTGCAGAGTATTTCCCTGTATAAATCCGGTTCCAAGTCCCGGCATGGACACAAGCTGCCCCGAAACATGTACCACCGGATCCTCTACTTTTCGACCCATAATTGTTGTAGTGACCGACTGCGGCACTTCTTTTTCCAGTACCAGCGTATCGGCAGATATCAGTGGCTGCGTCCCCGAAATCATAACAGCACCGCCTAAAAGCAAGGCATACAACGCACATCCTGATAACCTCTCATTTTTTTCTTTCCCTTCCCGCCACATTCGGATTCCAAGTGTAGAAGCGGTTAACAGAAGAACAAAGCTGCCGAGTACTCTTGCTCTCAGCCCTTCATCATAGCGGACAAAAGAATAATTTGCCAGCACCCAAAATGCAAGTAAATATGTTACAAACATCTCTCCGGCTCCGCGACTTTCTTTTCCAAATAGCAAAGCAAATGATAGCAGAAGCGGTAACAGAAACGCAAATGCATCTACAAAAAAGTTTCCCTGCCCATTTATAATTCCCGGAACCAGATAATCGGATGCTTTTGAGACATCACTAAGCATCTCCATTCCATTGACATAAAGTGTTGTTCCTGCATTTTCGCCCAAATACTCTACAATTCGTAAGAAAAGAGGTATAAATGCAATACCGACTGCCACCAGAAGCCCCCATGCCATCCAAGTCAAACCGGCCTTTCTTTTCTCCCCGCATAACCGAAGCTGCTTCCACTGCGACGGGAAATCCCGCCACAACCGATAAAGAATCATCGGCAGAAAAGCCAGTGCCGCACTGCCGCCGATTGATACATTCCATGCAATCGCCAATATTGACAACCAAACCCATACATACAAACTCTGCATCCCTTTTCTTATCTGCGGTGAAAACAGTACAAAAAACAGCGCAAACAAAAGCCAATAGCGCATTCCTGCCTGCAATATAAAGAATGGCATAAACAGGTAAACTACGAGAAAACTATGCTGTCTGTGATGCGTAAACACATATAAGACAGTTGCAAGTGCAACCGCAGCAAAAAGGTCTCCGACAATTTTTGCTGCATTCAAAGACAAATACGTTCCGTCAAAGAACAGATAATTGACCAGACCATAATAATAATCACACAGTCCATGAATCGGGATAATGTCCACATATGGAATCTTGCCATAGGAAACAAGCTGCTGCATCGGCATTGAAATCTCACCGTTATGGAAATAGTCGATATTCAGCATCCCTTCCGGCTGCGAGAATACTCGTATGACTGCTGTCATGACAAACGTACTGTAAAGCAGGTTCCTGCCCTTTTTTCTAAACTCTAAAACCCCAATCACCAAAAAGACCGCGCAAAGAAGCACACACATCCATTTCCACCGACCGGAATCAAATAAAGTAAGAGATGCTCCATCCTGTTCATAACGATAACGGAACCGAAAAAAGCCAAGCCAGGCAAAAGGAAGCAAAAACTGCAAATACAAAAGTTTTCCTATTATCTTTTTTCGGCGATCCATCACGACACATGCTACAAACAGCAGCATCCCTATGCCAGGTACTATTTTTGCTATATTTTTCCATAGTTCTCCGGCTCCTGCCCAAACTCCGTTCAGACTCAAAACCAAGGCCGTCACAGCAAGCATAGTGAGCAGCGCACCAATTAAACTATCCAAAAACTGCTCTGTCCGACTTTTTTTTCCGAGATACAAATATCCTGCAAAAAGAAGCCACCATAGTATCATCCATGATACCGCTCCCGCACTCCCTCTATAAAACAGACATAAAATCATCAAATAAAAGCCAAGGAACGCCCCTCCAACAGTCTGCGTCCGTTCTGGCATCACAGATTTCCAGATCACATACAACGCAGAAAAAAACAGAAAAAGCACAGGAATTCCCAGCATCGCCGTCTGTACTATACGCATATCTGCCTGTTTATTGTACGCACTCCACGTTGTCACTCCGCAGATCCATTCACTATAGCGCGGCATCTGCTCATACCATTCCGGCACAAGCCCTCCTAATACAGCAAAAAGTGTCAGCACACTAAGTAGTGCACTGAACACTTTTCCATTTCCGTCCAATTTTTCAATAAAACGTTTTATATAATTCATCTTCTTCTCCTACAAACACATACAAAGAGCTATTGCCAGACGAAGTTCATCCTCTTTGATCGGTTTTGAAATCACTTCTGCAAAACGATTACTATAAAACATTGCCTTAGATTCTTCCGTATTGTTCGTTGTCATGGCAATCATCGGAAGTTCATCAAAATACGGATCTTTAAACTGACGGATTTCTTTTGCAATCTGAATTCCGCATTTTTCGGGCATCATATAATCCAGAATCATCAGATTAAATTCTTTTGACTGCACTACTTTTACAGCTTCTTCCCCACTTGAAACACAAACTGATTCTAATCCATAGGATTTTAAAATCGCTGCCACAAGCTTCTGGTTCATCTCATTGTCATCCACAATCAGGGCTTTTCCTGCTTTTACATACATGAGATTTTCTGCTTTTCTACGCGACTCGGCTATCAGCATGTCCTGTTCTCTCTTACGACTGCTGCGAAGCTGCCGAATCGTCTCAGTTCCATCCACCATTTGATGAAACGATATTACATAATGTGTCCTATTCAGTCCTGCACTGGATTTATCTAAAATCATCCCCTCCAGTTTCTGAATCATATTCTTACCAAGCGCAAAACCAAGCGCATTTCCATGCTTCAGCTGTTCTGTAATATCTTCGTCACAACTAATTCTGCAGACAAGCGTAATATTCTGACCTTTTTTCAGTGTAATCCCTTTCTCATAAGACATTTCAAACTTAATCTCGCCACTTTGTGTATAGCGAACCATATCCGAAAGCATATTAACCAGAGCCAGTTTCATCTTCTCCGAATCACCCTTTAACTGTCCCGGCAAATCCTCATCAATAACAGATACAAACTCTTTTGACTGCCCCTGCGTCATAGCTTCTACCCGGTGCGTAATTTCTAAAAAAAGCCCCTTGGTATTATAACTGCTTTCCGTATGCTCCGATGAGCCTGATGCATTTAAAAAAATACCCTCTTCCTGCTGCTTTATCTTATATCCGGAAGCCACCATCCTCTCCATATGACTTACCAGATAATATACCACGCACATGAGAATACAATATTCAAGAACCAGCGCCACAAATCCCATGTAATCGGCCTGATAGATGATATCTTTTCTTGCCCACTCCCGTAAATGATAGAAATACTTTGTAATCTCTGCTACAACCAGCACCAAGAAGCAATTCCTTGCGGAGTGAAAAAACACCCGCGAATCCACATACAAAATAGAAAGCATGGGCACCAATGCATATAGCATATTAATATCCAACACCTCGGTCACTGCCAGAACACCTACAAAGAACTCAATCACGGTAAGGCAAATACAACGGTTCAACTCTTCGTTATAAGCATACTTTGAAAAAACCAACGGAAATATACATATAATAATAATAATAATGCAAACTTCAAGGACAGAAGAAAACCTATAACTTAACACTCCGGCCTGCTTCATAATCAAAAGTGCCGGACATAGGATTAAAAATACAAGCGGAACCCACCTGAGTATCTCATTCACTTTTCTTCCGTTCTCTGCAAGATAATTTTTTATGAGAAAATTATGATTCATTCTATCTTGTCTCCTAATCTGATATTTTGATATTACCACAATTTCTTAGTATAATCTAGTTTTTTGTTTGACAAAAGTCTGTTTTTTTGATACAATATCGTTCGTAGTTTGATTGGCTGCCTTGGCTCAGTCGGTAGAGCGTCGCCTTGGTAAGGCGGAGGTCGGCGGTTCGATTCCGCTAGGCAGCTCTGAAAAAGTCCTTGATTTACAAGGACTTTTTTATTTTAGCAAACAAAAAACTGCCACACCTGCGACAGTTTTCCATTTCTAATCTATATCTTCCAACAACTTATGAATCGATACTCCCAAAACTTCCGTAATATCTAAAAGTACCTCCAGCGAAAACGGCTGGTCGCAACCGCTGGCTTCAATTTTAGTTAAATAACTGATACTGATACTTGCTTTCTCTGCAAGCTGTTCCTGCGTCATCCCCTTCTGTTTGCGATACTTTTGAACGGCCTGCCCTATCAGTCTATATTTCTCTGAATGTTTCTGGCTCATCTTCACGTCTCCCTTTTCCTACAATTCTATAGGAAAATGCGAAAATAATGCTTTCAGTTATATTGAAACCATGCTATAATCATATGCATAAGGAGGGGATATTATGCGAACATATTCTGAAGACATCGTCAAAGGCACATTGTACGGTCTGGCAATCGGCGACGCCATGGGCGCCACGACCGAATACTATTCACAATCTTCCATCAAACAAATGTACAAAAAAAGAACTGACATCATTGGCAAAGGCTGGTTAAATCTCTATCCGGGTGAAGTCACGGATCCAACAGAAATCGCCTTTTGTATGTGCGAAGCTCTGGAAAAAACACACCATTACCGCGGGCAGAATAACTTTCGAAAAAAACTATTGAACCAATTTTGCCAAAACCTCACCAAATGGTACGCTGCACACCCTGTCGATATAGAAGACTGCTGCCGTCAGGTTATTGTCAAATGCAAGGGTCTTGACTATACCGAATGGATCCAATTTTCCGAAGACCCTGCAAATGTAAGCAACAGCAATCTGTTTCGCTGTATCCCGATGATGCTGCTACGCCTGAAACGCGATTTCATGATTGAACAGAGTCGTATCACACATAACAGCCCGATTTGCGACAGAGGCATTATTCGCTTTCACGAAATGATGCGTGCCTGTCTAAAAAATGAGCAACTGACCACCCATGTTTTTCCACAGCTCCCAGAGCGCTACCGTCATATTGATTGTACACTTGACAGTACCCTATATCATCTGGAAACCACTGCTACATTTGAAGGCGCTGTCATGGAGGCTGTATACCATGGCGGCGATACTGATGCGATCGCAGCCCTGACCGGAAGTCTGGCCGGAGCAATGCACGGCTATCACTCTATTCCTGAACGCTGGATTTCACAGCTGCGCCCGGAAGTAAAAGAAAAGCTGGATTACTATTCTGATTTTCTTTCAAGTTTACATAACTCCAGCATTGCCTCCTAAGTCACAAAAAAGGAGCTGCGCACCTCACTTTGTGCGAACAGCTCCTTTTTATGCTCTTCCTCTATGTACTTATAACATCTGTTCAAACATTTCAATCTCGATTTTGTATGCATCTCTTTGTAATTTTAAACGCTCCAGTTCACGATCAAGAGCTTCAATCTCAGCACGTGCTTCCATTAAATGCTCTTTCACAACATCGCTACCACTACTAAGCAAATAATTCGATAAACATTCTTCAAACAAATCACATTTCACAACCAGTTCTG
>JAGAOK010000093.1 GCA_017623815.1 Lachnospiraceae bacterium | reverse complement strand
GCATAAGCCGATAATATATTTAGAAACCGGAAACCGGGCAAACGGACTTGCCCGCAGACAATCAAGGAGGAATTTTTATGAGCGTAAACGGAGTAAGCAGTGCAACAAGTGCATACGCAGCATATTCGTCTACTGCAGCCAAAGCAGCACCGAAAACAGCAGATGCACCGGCGCAAAGCCCTGCAAATGAAACAGGCGTAGTATATGAGCCATCATCGGTAGGCAAGATGTCAGACAGTGAGAGAGCGGCACTTGTACAGAAATTAAAAGCGGATGTACA
The DNA here is from genome assembly GCA_017623815.1 of Lachnospiraceae bacterium. Lineage (GTDB taxonomy): Bacteria > Bacillota > Clostridia > Lachnospirales > Lachnospiraceae > SVFI01. The sequence goes on along the minus strand of JAGAOK010000093.1, from coordinate 2,377 downwards.
GTCCCGTACAGATCAGCTGACAGACCTTGTGCACCAGATGATCTCAAAACAGGGAAATGCTTTCGGACAGGCAAATGATATCTGGAAATTCTTAGCCAGTGGTAACTTTACCGTGGATCCACAGACAAAAGCACAGGCGCAGGCAGATATCGCAGAGGACGGATACTGGGGAGTAAAACAGACTTCCGACCGTATCTTTGATTTTGCAATGGCACTTGCAGGTGATGACGAAGAGAAAATGCAGGAGATGAAATCTGCATTTGAAAAAGGATTCAAACTTGCAGAGAAGAAATGGGGCGGAGAGCTTCCGGAGATTTCCCAGAAAACATACGATGCAGTAAATAAGAAGTTTGATGACTACTTTGCATCTAAAAAGCAGGTTGCAACTGAGTAAATGAATACATAAGAGAATTGAAAGATTGAGGCTTTCGCCGACGGTGAAATACATCGGGGCGAAAGCCTTTTTGCATGCCTGTATTACAGGATACGTTTTAATTTTAAATTGCTCCGGCGGGTATTGAGGCGGGAAATAGCATGTAAATACCCAGAGAAATTGAAAATCCTGGGTATTTGAGCTTCAGAACGACTGCGAATACCCAAAACACCTAAAAAATGAAAGAAAATTGGGTATTAGTCGTCAAAATCAGCACTCAATACCCGCCGGGCATCGCAACAGCCTCGCCGGGCATCGCAACAGCCTCGCCGGGCATCGCAACAGCCTCGCCCGCCGGAGCATCAAAAGCAAGCTAAAACAACGAAACACAAATATTTTCCTCAACGCCCCTCATTTGGTGTATAATATAAAAGATTGCAGAAACAGATCGGAAGGATTGTGACAACATGACACAGCAAAAAGCAGAAAGAATTAATAAATATCTGGCACAGGCAGGGATTTGTTCGCGCAGGCAGGCGGATGAGCTGATTGCGCAGGGGAAAGTTCTCATCAACGGGCAGGTTGCGCAAAACGGAATGAAAGTGACACCGGGCGATAAGGTGGAACTTATCGGGGGTAAAGAGCAGAAGGTCAAAAAACAAATCAAGGGCAGTGCAGAGAAGATAGTGATTGCATTTTATAAGCCAATCGGTGTGACCTGTACCGAAAAGGACAAATTTGCAGATAAAAAAGTGCTGGATTATGTCAAGACAAAGACGCGTGTCACATATGCAGGACGACTGGATAAGGAGTCGGAAGGACTTATGATTTTGACCAACGACGGTGACCTGATTCAGCGCATGATGAAGGGCGCGGAAAAGCATGAAAAAGAATACGTGGTCAAGGTGGACAAAGAACTGACAACGGAATTTGTGGAAAATATGAGCCAAGGTGTGTATTTAAAAGATCTTAATCGGACGACAAGGCCGTGCCCGGTCACCGTGGAAGGGAAATATACGTTCCGGATTGTGTTGACACAGGGGATGAACCGACAGATCCGCCGGATGTGTGAGGCGTTTGGATATAAAGTAAAAGCCCTTAGAAGGGTGCGCATCATGAGCGTGGAACTGGGCAAGATGAAAACAGGGGAGTCGCGCGTGCTGACAGGATCGGAGTGTGCAAAACTATATACTGCGGTCGGAATGCGGGTTCCGCCGGAGTTTTTAACAAAATAAGTTAGCGGAGGGTAACATGAATCAGACAGAAAGAATGAAAGAACTGATTGAACTTTTAAATAAAGCATCCAAAGCATATTATGCGGAGGATGTAGAAATCATGAGTAACTACGAGTACGATAAGCTCTATGATGAGCTTGTGGCACTTGAGGAGGAAACCGGGATTACGATGGCGGGTTCGCCGACAGTAACTGTTGGCTATGAAGCGGTCGATGCGCTTCCGAAGGAACGTCATGAAAAACCGATGCTTTCCCTTGCCAAGACAAAAAGCCGGGAAGAAATTGCAGAGTGGCTCGGGGACAAGGAAGGACTTCTTTCATGGAAACTGGACGGACTGACAATCGTTGTGACCTATGACGGCGGAACCTTGCAAAAAGCAGTGACGCGTGGTAATGGTGAAGTCGGGGAAGTGGTGACAAACAATGCCAGAGTATTTAAAAACCTTCCGACAAAAATTCCGTTTACAGGAACATTGACACTCCGCGGCGAGGCAGTCATTCCATACTCAGAGTTTGAAAAAATTAATGCGGCGATTGAAGATGTCGGTGCAAAGTATAAGAATCCGCGAAATCTTTGCAGCGGTTCGGTCAGACAGTTAAACAACGAAGTGACGGCAGAGAGGAATGTATATTTCTATGCGTTTTCCTATGTGATTGCAACAGAGGAAGGACAAGAACCGGAATTTAACAACGACAGAGAAAACCATTTTAAGTTCTTAAAAGAACAGGGTTTTGACGTGGTAGAATATATCAGAGTCAATGCAGAAAAT
>JAGAOK010000092.1 GCA_017623815.1 Lachnospiraceae bacterium | reverse complement strand
TTTATAGTGTTACTTATATTGCCGATATCAGATAAGCCATATGAATGGAAGTATGTAAAGGCCGCATACCGCTATATGGAGGACAAAATCCATTATCTGGTAAAAGAGATAACGCAGGGAGAAGATGATTATAACATGGCTCTCAGCGGATTTTCGGGAGAAAACCGTCTGCGCGGATCGGTGGGAGAGAGTAAAGAACTGGTCATGACACTGAAAAGCGAGAGAGCGATGCGCACCAACGTTTATCTGGTTGGGAAAGTATACAATCACTTTGAGGCGGATGGATGGAAGGCAGAGCAGGAGGAGTCTTTGGCGGACCGCTATATAGACACCGTGCAGACAGCGTCTGCAGCTGCGCTTTTTGGAGAGGAAGCGTTAAATAACTATGTACTGGAGACGGATTTGGAGATCTGTTATGAAAACATTGCAACCGACTATTTGTTTGCGCCGATGAAAACCTACCGTCTGGTGGAGAAGAACCGGTTAGTAGGAGCAAAGAGCGGAACCGGAAGTCTGCATTTTTCAAAGAAAAAGCGGTACGGGTCCAAATTTATAACCGGATACTGTCAGCTCAACAGAGGAGATCCGGTATTTTGGAAGTTGCTGGAGACAGAGATTGTCTATGATAAGATGAAAGAAGACCAGAGAGTGGCAAAAATGAAGCTGCTTTCGGATACAAAAATAACGCAAAAAGAGATAGAGGAGTATCAAAAGCGTTGCTATGAAAATTATGCAGAAAAGCCGGTTTTGTCGCCGGAGCTGAAAACGTATGTGGACGAGGTGACCAAGGATGCAAAAACGGGGGTGCAGCGTCTGCAGGCAATAGAGGAAGAGTTATCTACCTATGAGTATAATCTGTCCGCAGGGAATCTGCCGGATAAGGTGGTGGATGCAGGCTCGTTTTTGGACTATTTTCTTCTGGAGAGCCGCCGCGGATATTGTACCCATTATGCAACCGCTTTTATTTTGCTGGCGCGCGCCGAGGGGTATCCTGCCAGGTATGTGGAAGGGTATTGCGTTCCGATGGCAGGGAAAAAACAAATGGATGTAACATCAGATATGGCACATGGATGGCCGGAGGTTTATTTTGATGACATCGGATGGATTTCCTTTGAGCCGACACCGGGAACCGGGCAGCTTTGCCATATTTCCTGGAAAACAAAGGATGCGCCCGGTAAAACATATGAGATGAATTCGCAGGAGTACTACAACCGCTATGGCATGAGCGAAGAAGAGCTGGTATCGGAAGAAGTGAAGGAAGCAGAGCGTAGGGCGCAGGTTCAAAAAGCAGGAATGATTGCGAAAAAAGCACTTGTTTCGCTTTTGCTTGGAGCTGTGGTTGTTTTTCTGGTTTTGGTTGTGGCAATGCGCATGGTGCAGCGCAGTTGGTCAGAACAGCAGCGTTATTTTTATAAGGTAAAACGGAATCTGTGGCTGCTGAAAAAGCTGGGAATGAAGATGGAAGAGAGTGAAACCCTTTCAGAATATGCAGAAAGAATTAAGGAGTCTGTTCCTGAGACGATAAACCTTGAATTTGTGGAAGCATATGAGGAAGTTATTTACGCAGGCAGGGAGATAGAGGGAGAACTGATGCACCGGGTAGAAGAGGAAGAAAAGAAACTGTGGCGTGCAGTCAGAAAAAAATACGGCCGTGGTTTCCGGCGCGTGTAAAAGAGAGGAAAAGTTGGAGGTAATGGAATATGAAATTTGAGTGTCAGGCATGCGGAGGAGTGGTGGAATATAGTGCACAACTGGATAAAATGGTGTGTGCGTTCTGCGGATGCATTTTTGATGTGGGTGAATTTGACTTAGCACAGGAGAGAGAAGCAAAAGCACCGGATGTGGTTCCTATCATGGCACAGGATATCATGGAGTACAGAGTGTTTTCTTGTGCATCCTGCGGTGCTGAGATATTGATAAACGGTGTGGAGTCGTCGAAATTTTGTGCTTATTGCGGACAGCCCGCCATCAGCTTTGACCGGATTGCGGGGGAACTAAAACCGGATTATATTATTCCGTTTAAAGTAACCAAAGAATATGCAATGGAAAAAATGAGCGAAACCATCCGGAAAGCAAAGATTCAACCGGAAAAAATTGAGAATTTTAAGGTAGAATATCTCCGGGGGATTTATATGCCATATCGCTTGTATGATATTGAATATTATGATGATCAGGTCTGGAGAGCCCAAAAAGAGGGGGGATATATGCGATCGTCGAAATCATATCATCGCAGGGTAAGGTATACTTTCAGAGATCTGGGAATTCCAACTGCTTCTCGTTTGAACGATGAGATTTCGCAAAGATTAGAACCATTTGACACGACTGCGAAAGTGCCGTTTGATTCGGAGTATTTGTCAGGTTACTATGCAGACCGATATGATAAGAGCGCAGAAGAGACGAATCTTGCAGCGATGGCAAAGGCAAAAGAATTGTTTAATGCAGGGGTACGCCGGACGATAGACAGCAGTGATCCGGGAAATCTTGATGTTACCGGTCCGGAAGTAGAATTGCTAGAGTCAAGTTATGTGTTGGTACCTGTCTGGTTTATGACGGTAAAGTTGGACGGAGAGGTCTATACGATGACAATGAATGGGCAGACGGGAAAAATGGCAGGTGCATTGCCTGTTTGGAAAGCGCGGGAATGCCTCTGCTTTGCAGCATTTTTTACTATGTTTTCGATGATTAGTATCAGTGTGTTTTCGTGTTTGATGAATATGAGGGTTGCCGGTGAACAGACCGGTCACATGGTTTTATACAGTCTCCTTCTTCTTTTCATTATGGTTTTGACACCGTTTACATATTTTAAATTTCGCGGAGTGCGAAGAACGTATCAGATGATGAGATCGAGAGGTTTGTCATCTATGGTACGGGAAAGGTAGGGAAATGGAATGAGAGTGATAGATTATGTATTTGCAATTTACTTGGCCTTTCTTTTTGCTGCATTGCTGATACTTAATAGAATAGGTAAGAATGCCATTATCGGAGAGGTTGCCGATGAAGAAGAAATGTATTTAGATAGACCGATGCAGATAGAGTATCAAGATGATAGAGTAGATTATTAACCATACAAAAACGGGGGCTATTGCCAGCCCCCGTCAAGTGTAATAATCTGTCCGGTAAGATAAGAAGGAGATTGTAAGATCTGCAGTGTCAGATGAGCCACCTCGGCGGGAGTGCCAATCCGGTCGGCCGGGATTTCTCCTTTTAAAAGTTCCATGTCTTCTGCGGAAAAACATTTATTCATATCGGTATCGATGACGCCGCAGGCAATGGCGTTGACCTGAATATTGCTCGGAGCCAGTTCTTTTGCCAGCGCTTTTGTGAAGCTGTTAAGACCGCCCTTTGAGGCAGAGTAAGCCACTTCCATAGATGCACCTACATTTCCCCAAACAGAAGAAATATTGATGATTTTTCCGCTTTTTTCTCTCAGCATAAGAGGGATTGCGAGTTTGCTCGTGTAAAATGAAGAAGAGAGATTCGTTCCGATAACCCGATTCCAGTCGGTAATATCCATTTCTGATAAAAGTCCCACATAAGAAATTCCGGCATTGTTTATCAAAACATCCAGTCTTTGAATGGAAGAAAAACATTCGGAGACAAAATGATAGTCGCTGATATCCCCCACAAAACAAGTACAAGAAATAGAATAAGTTTCTTCCAACTTTGCGGCAAGACGACAAAGAAGATCGGCAGAATTTTTGCAGGTCAGATATAAATGGTATCCGTTTTTTGCAAGTTCTTCTGCAATGGCAGCTCCGATTCCGCGGGAAGCGCCGGTAATAAATGCATATTTTACCATAGTGTAACCTCGCATCCTAATAAATAGTTATTTATAGTTTACTACAAGTTATTGGGAATGCAATGCATATTTTTACCATTTCATAGGAATACTTTCATTATAAAAAATAATGAGAGGTGTAAAAGATGACAAATTTAAAAGAAAAAGAAATCGCAACCATCAAAGATTTGCAGACGCAGGAGAAAAGCTGCATTGAAAAGTACAAACGCTACTTACAGCAGGCAAAAGATCCGGTGCTTAAGGATTTATTTTCGCAGCTCCACAAAAAGGAACAGGAGCATTATGATACGCTGGGAAGAGTTTTGCAGGGGGAAGTGGTGACAGTTGACTGCAACGATTCGGATGGGGCAAATTATCAGCCGAAGGCGACCTATACGTCCATGAGCAGCCCGGAAGATAAAGAAAACGACTGCTTCCTTGCAACGGATTGCATCGGAACAGAGAAGCTGGTGTCCGGCGAATACAATACGAATGTGTTTAATTTTGGACAGGCATGGCTTCGAAAACTTCTGGCGGACATCCAGATTGAAGAACAGAATCATGCAGAGATGCTGTATAAGTATAAAACGGTAAATCAGATGGCATAGAGGCTTTAGGGGAGCGGCTTCCTTTTGGCATGATTTTGCCTTTGAGGGAGCAATTTCCTTTTTGGATGATTTTGCCTTTGAGGGAGCAATTTCCTTTTTGGTAGCTTCCCGGTGGAGGTTTGGGTCTATATTTAGATATTATCTGCAAAATACCCACACAAAGTGCGGAAGTGTGGGTCAGGCAATAGAATGTGAGAATATAGACCCAAAGATACATAGAATGGCAAGTATAGGCGGAAAAAATGGGTATTTACGGAAAAAAGTGTCTCCAAAGACCCAATCTTTTATGTCAGGCACAAGGGGAGTGTGTTATAATCAAAAACAGGACAAAATAAAAAGGAGTTGTGTATATGGAACAGGTATTAGATCAGGTACTGGATATCGTAATTATCGGTTCGGGACCGGCGGGGATGGCGGCCGGAATTTATGCAAAAAGAGCCGGACTATCTTCTATTATAATAGAAAAGACAGGAATCTGCGGAGGTCAGGTGTTATCAACGTATGAGGTGGATAATTACCCGGGACTTCCGATGAAGAGCGGGTTCGAACTTTCGGAAGAATTCCGCATGCATGCAGAGCGTCTCGGGGTGACCGTCAAGGCGGCTACTGTGGGAAAAATCACAGAGCAGGAAAATCTGAAACTGGTGGTTACGGATGAAGGCGATTTTCTGACAAGGACAGTAATTGTGGCAACAGGAGCAGATCACGCGCATCTGGGGGTACCGGGAGAGGAAGAACTTGCAGGGATGGGAGTGTCTTACTGTGCAACCTGTGACGGGGCATTTTTCCGCGGAAGAACCGTGGCAGTAATCGGCGGCGGTGATGTTGCAGTGGAAGATGCCATTTTCCTTGCACGAGGATGTGAAAAGGTATATTTGATTCACAGAAGAGATGAGCTCCGCGCAGCAAAAATCTTGCAGGATGCTCTTATGAAACTGCCGAATGTAGAAATTTTGTGGGATAGTCAGTTGAAAGAAATACATGGAGAAGATCAGGTGGACGAGATTCTCGTATATAATAAGAAAACACAGCAAACAGATTCGCTGTCTGTTTCAGGAGTATTTATGGCAGTCGGAACCATTCCGAATACAGCGCTTGTTAAGGGAATGGTTGAGATGGATGAAAAGGGATATATTGTGGCGGATGAAACCTGCGCAACTTCTGTTTGCGGAATATACGCCGCAGGTGATGTCAGGACAAAACACCTTCGTCAGATCATTACAGCGGCTGCAGACGGTGCAAATGCAGTAACTGCGATAGAACAGTATTTGTTAACAATTTAAAATCACAGGATTTTCCAGTAAAAAAGGCATATTTTCTTGCTCCGCAAGGTTGACAAAATAGGATGCAAATGTTATATTTGTTAACAGATGTAATAAATTTGTAACAAATGTAAAAAATGCTCAACGGTTTTGGGGAGGCAAATATGTTAAATAGAAAGATGAAACTGATCGCATTCGGAGCACTTGCAGCAGCAATGATGTTTACAAACGTATCAATGAATGCTGAGGCGGGTGTTTTATCAAACGCTTTACCGAGTGCGGGTGCAGGTACGACTTTAAATAAACCGGTAGAAGTAACACCGGTAAAGGAAACAGAGACAGCACAGGCGGATACACAGGCAGTGGTTGATGCGACAGCAGAAGTTGCAGTTGTGGATGCAAGCGCAGCGCTGGAAGCGGAAAAGGCAGCAGAGAAAGCGGCAGAAGAAAAGAAATTTGCAAATCTTGTAATTGCAAAATGTAATGATTACGTAAACGTAAGACAGGAGCCGAGCGAGGAAGCAGAGATCCTGGGTAAATTGTATGATAAGTCCGTAGGAGAATTCGTATCAGAAGCAGAAGGCGGCTGGTATCAGATTACATCCGGAAGCGTGACAGGATATGTAAAAGCAGAGTATGTTGTGACAGGCGAAGATGCAGTTGCACTTGCAAAAGAAGTTGGTAAGAGAATTGCTACTGTTACAACGACGACCTTATTTGTAAGAGAAGAGCCGACAACAGATTCCAGAACCATCGGTATGGTTCCGATCGAGGACGAGCTTACCGTAACAGAGGAAGAAGGACTTGACGGCTGGGTTAAAGTTTCTGTAGAAGAAGGAGACGGATATGTTTCCGGTGACTATGTTACTTTATCGACAGAGTTTGTAAAGGCAGAGTCTAAAGCAGAAGAAGAAGCCAGACTGAAAAAAGAAGAAGAAGCAAGACGTGCAGCGCATGCTTCCGCAGATAAAAATACAAGCAAGGCAGCAACCGACAGCGGTGCTCCGGCAGCAGGCGGCGGCAGCGGACGTGGTGCAGCAGTCGCAAACTTTGCACTTCAGTTTGTAGGCAATCCGTATGTATACGGTGGTTCAAGTTTAACAAATGGAACTGACTGCTCCGGATTTGTCATGTCAGTATATGCAAACTTCGGTGTCAGCCTTCCGCATTCATCAGGAGCACAGAGAGGCTGCGGAGCAGACGTAGGCGGCATCGGTAATGCACAGCCGGGAGATATCATATGTTATTCAGGACATGTAGGTATCTACATCGGAGGCGGCCAGATTGTACATGCCTCTACAGCAGCAACCGGTATCAAGGTATCGAATGCAAACTACAGAAATATCCTTTCTGTAAGAAGAATTTTCTAATAAGAACATTAACATCATGTGTCAAACGAGGTTTGGCACATGATTTTTTTGTGGATAGTTTTAGGAATAAACCGCTTTATGGAGTTGCCTATACAATAAATTTTGACAAAATCCGGTTCTGTCTCGACTCGTTTATACAAAATGCACAAAGGTTTTAGAATGCAAGCGGAAAAGTGGCAAAAAGCAAAAAGATTTGTCAAAAAGTTATCCACATTCAAAAGTGCGTGTTTTCGGCAAAAAGGGACTTATAAACGAAGTTATACACATTATCCACAGGAAAAAAGGGGAAAAATAATAAGATTTTATGGTAACTTTAAGAACATTTGTTTTGTTGATTATCATAAAAAATGATTTTTTGTCGAAAAAAATCGGAAAAAGTATTGACTTTTTTTGTGTGTAAAAATTACATACAATTTCAATAAATATTGCAAATATAGGTGCAATTATGCTATAATTATCGCATAATAATAAGACAGAAAGGAATGAGACATATGAAATATATTATTGTAGGTAAAAACATTGACGTGACACCGGGTCTCAGAACGGCAGTAGAGGACAAAATAGGAAAGCTGGAGAAGTATTTTACTCCGGAGACAGAGGTTCATGTAACTCTCAGCGTAGAAAAGGACAGACAGAAAATTGAAGTTACCATTCCTGTAAAAGGAAACATTATCCGTTCCGAGCAGGTAAGTAACGATATGTACGTTTCCATTGACCTGGTAGAAGAAATCATTGAGAGACAGCTGAAAAAATACAAAAACAAACTTGTGGACAAGCAGCAGGGAAGCAATTACTTCAAACAGGAGTATATCGACAAAGAATTTATGGATGAAGACGATGTAAAAATTATCCGTACCAAGAAATTTGACATCAAACCGATGTATCCGGAAGATGCATGCGTACAGATGGAACTTCTCGGACACAACTTCTTTGTATTCAATAACGCAGAGACAGATCAGGTAAATGTGGTATATAAGAGAAAAGCAGGTACATACGGCTTAATCGAGCCGGAGGCATAAGAGTTTACCGAAGAGATAAGAGCTTTGCCGGAGACATAAGAACTTACCGGCGGCGCAAGATCGGGCGTTGCAAGGCGGCGTGAGCAGTCAGAAAATGTAGAAGACAGGGTATTGGCAGATGAAAACTGCCAATACTCTTTTGTTATGCCGGAAGTTCCGGTCATGTGTCGATGGAAGTGCCGGAAGTTCCGGAATTTCTTGCTGGCGGGTATTGCAGCTGTATTTTGCCTTCTGATACCCAGAGATTTTGAAAATATTGGGTATTAGAAGATAGAAATAGCATCTGTTACCCGTTTCGGGCATTTTTTGAACAAAAATTGGGTATTGGGCATTGTTTTTCGGAGCTAATACCCGCGGCGAGCCGGATCGTTCGAAAGTGCACGCTGAATCCGGCAGAAAGAGATGAACATGAATCCGGCAGAAAGAGATGAATATGAATCCGGCAGAAAGTGATGAACATGGATCAGACCAAAAGTGGTGAACCGTCCGAAGCGAAAAAGCACCTCTTTGCATGCTTGTATTTTATTTAATACAATTTTCGACACTTCCGCCAATCGAAAAGGATTGCAAATAGGCAAACCCTATGTTAAAATAGGAACAGCGGGCAATGACAAAAAAATAACAATCATTGCCAAGCCCAAAATACATAAGGGTTTGACAACAATTTAATGGAGGAAAAAGAAATGGCAAAAAAGGTAGTTTTAGCAGGCGCTTGCCGTACAGCAATCGGTACCATGGGTGGTGCACTCAGCACAGTACCGGCAGCTGAACTCGGTGCAATCGTAATCAAAGAAGCTTTAAACAGAGCAGGAGTAGCTCCTGAGGCTGTTGACCAGGTTTACATGGGATGTGTAATCCAGGCAGGTTTAGGACAGAACGTAGCTCGTCAGGCTAGTATCAAAGCAGGTTTACCTGTAGAGGTTCCGGCTGTAACAGTGAACGTAGTTTGTGGTTCAGGTCTTAACTGTGTAAACATGGCTGCTCAGATGATTCAGTCAGGCGATGCTGATATCGTTGTAGCAGGTGGTATGGAAAACATGTCTATGGCTCCATACGCTATGATGCAGGGCCGTTACGGATATAGAATGGGTAACAACAAATTAGTAGATACAATGGTAAACGATGCATTATGGGATGCATTCAACGATTACCACATGATCAAAACAGCAGATAACATTTGCGAAGAGTGGGGACTTACACGTGAAGAGCTTGATGAGTTTGCACTTAAGAGTCAGCAGAAAGCTGCAGCAGCTCAGGAATCAGGCGCATTCGATAAAGAAATCGTTCCTGTAGAAGTTAAGAAGAGAAAAGAAGTTGTTGTTGTAAACAAAGACGAAGGACCAAGACCTGGTACAACATTAGAAGGACTTGCAAAACTTCGCCCGATTAATCCGGACGGATTTGTTACAGCAGGTAACGCTTCAGGTATCAACGACGGAGCAGCAGCTATCGTAGTTATGAGCGAAGAAAAAGCAAAAGAACTCGGTGTTAAACCTATGGCTACATTCGTAGCAGGCGGACTTGCAGGATGCAGACCGGAAGTTATGGGTATCGGACCGGTTCCGGCTACACAGAAAGTTCTCGCAAAAGCCGGTCTTAAAATTGAAGACCTTGACATCATCGAAGCAAACGAAGCTTTCGCTGCACAGTCTGTAGCAGTTGGTAAAGACCTCGGTATCGATGTTGACAAACAGCTCAATCCAAACGGTGGCGCTATCGCTTTAGGACACCCGGTTGGAGCATCAGGATGTCGTATCCTTGTTACACTTCTTCATGAGATGGAAGCAAAAGATGCAAAGAAAGGTCTTGCAACACTTTGTATCGGTGGCGGTATGGGATGCGCTACAATCGTTGAAAGAGACTAATTTAAAGAGAGTATAAAGGAGAAACAGACATGGAATTCATTTTATATGAAGTAAATGGCGCGGTTGGAACCATCACAATCAATCGTGAAAAAGCGTTAAACGCTCTTAACTCAACAGTTCTTGAAGAACTTGACCAGACACTTGATGCTGTTGATCTTGACACAGTAAGATGTCTTATTCTTACAGGTGCAGGTGCAAAATCCTTCGTTGCAGGTGCAGACATCGGCGAGATGAGCACACTTACAAAAGCAGAAGGTGAAGCGTTTGGTAAAAAAGGAAATGACGTATTCCGTAAAATCGAAACATTCCCGATTCCGGTTATTGCAGCAATCAACGGATTTGCTCTCGGCGGCGGATGTGAAATCGCTATGAGCTGTGACATCAGAATCTGTTCTGATAACGCAGTATTCGGACAGCCTGAAGTAGGTCTTGGAATCACACCGGGATTCGGCGGTACACAGAGACTTGCAAGACTTGTAAGCCCTGGTATGGCAAAACAGATGATTTACACAGCACGTAACATCAAAGCTGATGAAGCTTACAGAATCGGTCTTGTAAATGCAGTTTATCCACAGGAAGAGCTCATGGGAGCTGCTCAGAAAATGGCAGCAGGCATCGCTAAGAATGCTCCTATCGCAGTTCGTAACTGCAAGAAAGCAATTAATGACGGTTTAGACGCAAGCATGGACGATGCACTTGTAATCGAAGAAAAGCTTTTTGGAGACTGCTTCGAGACAGAAGACCAGAGATATGGTATGGCATTCTTCCTTGACAAGAACAAAGAAAAAGTAAAAGAGCCGTTCAAAAACTGCTAATTTTTACATAAGTAAATGAAGCCCGGACCACAGCGTCCGGGCAATCAATAAAAAATTTAAGGAGGCACTACAATGAAAGTAGGTATTATCGGAGCAGGAACCATGGGTTCCGGAATTGCACAGGCATTTGCTATGACAGATGGTTATGAAGTATGTCTTTGCGATATCAAAGAAGAGTACGCTGAAGGCGGAAAAGCAAAAATTCAGAAAAACATGAATTTCTTAGTTTCTAAGGAAAAAATTACACAGGAAAAAGCAGATGAAATCATGGGCAAGATCACAACAGGTCTTAACAATATCTGCGCTGACTGTGATCTTATCGTAGAAGTTGCTTTAGAGAAACTTGAAATCAAACAGGCTATCTTCAAAGAGTTAATGGGTATCGTTAAGAAAGACTGTATGTTTGCTTCAAACACATCTTCTCTTTCTATCACAAAGATCGGTGAAGGATTAGACAGACCGATGATCGGTATGCACTTCTTCAACCCGGCTGACAGAATGAAACTCGTTGAGGTTATCAAAGGCGAAAATACTCCACAGGAAATGGTAGATAAGATCAAAGCTATCTCTGTTGAAATCGGAAAAACTCCTGTAGAAGTAAAAGAAGCTCCGGGATTCGTTGTAAACAGAATCTTAATCCCGATGATCAACGAAGCAATCGGCGTTCTTGACGCAGGTACAGCTTCTGCAGAAGATATCGACATCGCTATGCAGCTCGGTGCTTCTCATCCAATGGGACCTCTTCACCTTGGTGACTTAATCGGTCTTGATATTTGTCTTGCAATTATGGAAGTTCTTTACAACGAGACAAAAGATGAGAAATATGCTCCACAGCCACTTCTTAAGAAAATGGTTGCTGATGGCAAACTTGGTAAGAAGACAGGCGAAGGCTTCTTCAACTACAGCAAATAAGTGATATAAATTTAATGGAGGAATAAAATCATGGATTTTACTTTACGCAAAGAACATGAAATGGCGAGACAGTTATTCAAAGATTTCGCTGAAAATGAAGTAAAACCTCTCGCTCAGGAGGTAGATGAGACAGAAGTATTCCCAAGAGGCACTGTTGAAAAAATGGCAAAGAACGGCTTCATGGGTATCCCGGTTCCGAAGGAGTACGGCGGACAGGGCTGTGACATTTTAACATACGCTATGTGCGTAGAAGAACTTTCAAAAGTTTGTGGTACTACAGGTGTTATCGTTTCTGCACATACATCACTTTGTATCGATCCTATCCTTACATACGGTACAGAAGAGCAGAAACAGAAATATATTCCGGATCTTGCTTCCGGTAAGAAAATCGGTGCTTTCGGTCTTACAGAGCCGGGTGCTGGTACAGATGCTCAGGGACAGCAGACAAAAGCTGTTTTAGATGGAGATGAGTGGGTTCTTAACGGATCTAAATGTTTCATCACAAACGGTAAAGAAGCTGACGTTTACATCGTAATCGCAGTTTCAGGTAAAGTTGAGAAACGTGGTCGTATCTCAAAAGAGATTTCTGCATTCATCGTAGAAAAAGGAACACCGGGATTCACATTCGGTACAAAAGAAGCTAAGATGGGTATCCGTGGTTCTTCTACATACGAACTTATCTTCACAGATTGCCGTATCCCGAAAGAGAATCTTCTCGGTGCAAAAGGAAAAGGTTTCGGTATCGCTATGCATACTCTTGATGGTGGACGTATCGGTATCGCTGCTCAGGCACTTGGTATTGCAGAAGGTGCATTAGAGACAACAATCGCTTATGTAAAAGAAAGAAAACAGTTCGGCCGTTCTATCGCACAGTTCCAGAACACACAGTTCCAGCTTGCTGATATGGCTACAAAGGTACAGGCTGCTCAGCTTATGGTTTACAGAGCTGCTGTTGCTAAGAATACACAGAAAGTTTACTCAGTAGAAGCTGCTATGGCTAAACTTATGGCTGCAGAAGTTGCTATGGAAGTAACAACAAAGTGTGTACAGTTACATGGTGGTTACGGATACATCAGAGAGTACGATGTAGAACGTATGATGCGTGATGCTAAGATTACAGAGATCTACGAAGGAACTTCAGAAGTTCAGCGTATGGTTATTTCTGGAAGCTTATTGAAATAAGGAGGTACTAAATCGTGAAAATCATAGTTTGTATTAAACAGGTACCTGATACAAAGGGTGGAGTTAAATTCAATCCGGACGGTACATTAGACAGAGCAGCTATGCTTGCTATTATGAACCCAGATGACAAAGCAGGTTTAGAGGCAGCTCTTAGATTAAAAGATCAGTATGGTGCTGAGGTTACAGTTATTACAATGGGTCTTCCGAAAGCAACAGATGTTCTTCGTGAAGCATTAGCAATGGGCGCTGACAAAGCTGTCCTTGTTACAGACAGAGTATTAGGTGGTGCTGATACTTGGGCAACATCTACAACACTTGCAGGCGCAATCCGCAACCTCGAATACGACCTTATCATCACAGGTCGTCAGGCTATCGACGGTGATACAGCTCAGGTTGGTCCACAGATCGCTGAGCACTTACAGCTTCCTGTTATCTCTTATGCACAGGATATCAAGATTGACGGAGACAAAGTTGTTGTTCAGAGACAGTACGATGACAGATATCACGTATTAGAGTCTCAGATGCCATGTCTCGTTACAGCACTTGCTGAGTTAAACGAGCCACGTTACATGACTCCGGGCGGAATCTTCGATGCTTGCAAAGCAGAGATTACAACTTGGGGAAGAGCAGACCTTAAAGATGTTGAAGATTGCAACTTAGGTCTTGCAGGTTCTCCTACAAAGATTGCAAAAGCTTCTGACAAAGTTCGTAAGGGTGCAGGTGTGAAAGTTACTCCTGATTCTCCGGAAGAAGCAGCAGCTTACATTGTTGAAAAGTTACAGGAAAAACATGTTATCTAAAAAATAAGGAAAAGTGGTGAACAAAATGAGTTTAGAACAATATAAAGGCGTATACGTGTTCGCGCAGCAGGTTGATAATGAAATCAGCGGCATCGCGTTCGAATTACTTGGTAAAGCAAAAGAATTAGCAGCTCCATTAGAGACAGACGTTACAGCAGTATTACTCGGATACAATGTAAAAGATCTTGCAGACCAGCTCGCTGAGTATGGTGCTGACAAGGTTATCGTTGTTGACGATCCTGAGTTAAAAGACTACAGAACAGAGCCATATGCACATGCACTTGCTTCTGTAATCAACGAGTACAAACCTGACATCATGTTAGTTGGTGCTACAGCAATCGGTCGTGACCTTGGTCCTACAGTTTCAGCAAGAGTAGCTACAGGTCTTACAGCTGACTGTACAGTACTTGAGATTGGTGACTTCCCATTAGTTGCTATCCCTGGAAAAGAAGACGAGCAGAAACACAACCAGTTACTTATGACTCGTCCTGCATTCGGTGGTAACACAATCGCTACTATCGCTTGTCCGAACACTCGTCCTCAGATGGCGACAGTTCGTCCTGGTGTTATGCAGAAAATCGATCCGATCAAAGGCGCGAAAGCTAATGTAATCGAGTTCAATCCTGGATTTACACCAAACAACAGATATGTAACAATCAAAGAAGTTGTGAAAGCAGTTTCTGATACAGTAGATATCATGGACGCTAAGATCTTAGTATCCGGCGGACGTGGAGTTGGTTCAGCAGAAAACTTCGCAATGTTAGAAGACCTTGCAGCAGTTCTCGGCGGAACAGTAAGCTGCTCACGTGCAGTTGTTGATTCAGGCTGGAAGCCAAGAGATCTTCAGGTTGGACAGACAGGTAAAACAGTTCGTCCTAACGTTTACTTCGCAATCGGTATTTCAGGTGCTATCCAGCACGTAGCAGGTATGGAAGAATCAGACATCATTGTTGCTATCAACAAAGACGAAGATGCTCCGATTTTTGACGTAGCTGATTACGGTATCGTAGGCGACCTTAACAAGATCGTTCCACAGCTTACAGCAGACATCAAAGCTGCTATGGCTAACAAATAAGACTTGCTAAACTGAGACTTGCCTCGGCAAGGATTGAACTTATAGCAAATTAAGCGGGCATTACCCAGTGGGTAGCGCCCGCTTTTTCTTTTTAGGTGGCTTGGTGTGACCTACTAAGTGGCGAGAATTGTGATTTGGTGGGAGCAGTTTGAGCTTCTCTGACCTACTAAGCGGCGAGAATTGCGATTTGGTGGGAGCAGTTTGAGCTTCTCTGACCTACTAAGCGCAGGGAAATGCAATTTGATGGGTGTAATTTGACTCAAGTCCACATTTATGTGACCTACTAATCGTCAGAAAAAGTAGATGGGTGGGAGTGGAGTGTGAAAAAACAA
>JAGAOK010000091.1 GCA_017623815.1 Lachnospiraceae bacterium | reverse complement strand
GGTCAAAATTTAGCTTGGCTAATTTAACCGTTTTTACTTTGTTTAGGTTTTGTTCTCTGAACAATTCTTTTTTAGAATTTTCAGGGTTGCATTGCTGTTTATTTGTCAAGGTTCTTGGTAATCTGTAAGAAATACCGACGGAGAAGGAGGGATTTGAACCCTCGCGCCGCTATTAACGACCTACTCCCTTTCCAGGGGAGCCCCTTCAGCCTCTTGGGTACTTCTCCAAATTAAGCTGAATGCCTATACAATATTACCATTCGGAAATCAATGTTTCCGAGCGGAGAGGGTGGGATTCGAACCCACGCGCCCTTGCGGACAAACGGTTTTCAAGACCGCCTCGTTATGACCACTTCGATACCTCTCCATTCGCTTTACCTCTCGGTCAGCGCAAGGATTATTCTAGCAAATGAATTTCAATGTGTCAACAACTTTTTTGGAAGTTTTTTTATTTTTTTAATTTTTTCATAAAAGATTCAGCAATTATCAGGTCTTCCGGGGTTGTTAGTTTGATGTTTGTATACTCTCCCTCTACCAAACTCACTTTTTTTTGTGTCATATTTTCCACCACCATAGCATCATCCGTAATCTGAACCCCTTGCGCCAGCAGTTCGTCTTCGCAAGCCAAAAGCTTTTCGTATGCTCCGCTCACAAGATCGAATGCAAATGTCTGCGGTGTCTGTACAGCCCATACTTTGTTTCTAGGCGGAGTCTGAGCACAATACCCTTCTTCATCCGCGATTTTAATTGTATCCTTTACCGGTGTTCCGATGACACATGCTTCTTTTTCTCTTGTCTCTGCAATTAATTTCGAAATCATTGCAGGGGTAACAAACGGCCTTGCCCCATCATGAATATGAACCACCTCTATCTCCTTTCGCTGCGCCTTCAGTGCCCGGAGGCCACAGGCTACAGAATGGTAACGTTCTTTTCCTCCCGGAACAACCGCCTGTACTTTTTTAAATCCAAACTTATCTACGATTTCTTCTTTGCAATATTTAATTTCATCTTTTCCCGTCACAAGAACCACTATATCCACTTCGCTTTTCTCAAAAGCATGAAGCGCATAATATAAGACGGGCTTCCCATCAAGCAGCAGATACTGCTTTGCCGTTTCGGTGCCCATCCTTTTTCCTTGTCCGGCGGCCAATACGACCGCCGCAATTTTCTTTTTTTCCATAACCAGTTATCTTTCTCCCAGTTTTAAGTTCGGAACCGCATTTAATGTAAGATCACTACGCGCCCCCGCCATATACTCATAATATCCTGCCACTGCAATCATCGCAGCATTGTCCGTGCAATACACCGGAGACGGACGATAAAACTCCACATCCTTTTGCGCGCACGCTGTTTCAAACGCCTGACGAAGCGCCGAATTTGATGCTACACCACCGGCAATCGCAAACTTTTTGAATCCGTATTCTTCCACTGCCTGCATCGCATGATCTACAAGCACATCTGTTACCGCTTTCTGGAACGATGCCGCCACATCCGCCATATTAATTTCCTCACCTTTCATTTCTGCGGAATTAAGGTAGTTTAACACAGCTGATTTCAAGCCGCTAAAGCTGAAATCATACACATTGTCACCGACTTTGGCCCTCGGAAAATGTATTGCTTCCGGATTCCCTTCCTTGGCTACGCGATCTATCTTCGGCCCTCCCGGATAACCAAGGCCTATAGCTCTTGCCACCTTATCAAACGCTTCTCCCGCTGCATCATCGCAGGTTCTTCCGACGATTTCATACTCGCCATATCCTTTTACAATAACCAGATGCGTATGACCGCCGGAAACAACCAGACAGGCAAACGGCGGTTCTAATTCTTTGTGTTCAATGTAATTGGCACTAATATGACCCTCGATATGATGTACGCCCACAAGTGGTTTTCCAAGCGCAAACGCAAGCGCTTTTGCATGCGCCACCCCGACAAGCAGGGCCCCTACCAGCCCCGGCCCGTAAGTAACCGCGATTGCTGTAATGTCAGAAAACGTAACACCTGCCTCTTCCAATGCCTGTTCAATCACCTGATTGATACGCTCTACATGTTTTCTCGAAGCAATCTCCGGTACCACACCACCATATAGTGTGTGAAGATCTATCTGCGACGAAATTACATTGGATAACACCTCACGACCGTTTTTCACAACAGCCGCAGCCGTCTCATCGCAGGAACTCTCTATGCCTAATATCAATACATCCTTCTGCTGCGTCATATCTTTTTATCACTTTCTATTTACTCTGCACTCTCTATTGACTGCTTTTTATCTGCAAGCTGCCATCCGTATATTTTATAATGCCCGCTTTCATCTTTTCTCAACATAAAGACCATATTGGAGTTAAACAAAAGCTCTCCTTGCTTTACTCCATAATGACAATATAATCTCGCCCACTCATAGCCATCCTCTGAAAACGTTTCCACATCTAAACTGGATGATGGATTAAAGCTTGCAATCGTGCGCTTTTTACTTTTAAAATCCTGAATATCGAATTTCAACGAATCAATATAATCCGCCTCTGTCTGATTTGCCACAAGCTCTGTATCATACAGTTCTCTTGCCCGCATACCGAGCGCATAAATATCTTCATCTGTAAGTTCTTCATTGTAAAAACACTGTGTGATTTCACTGTAATATTTTATCACTTCACGCGGAGTTGGCGGATAATTAATCTCCAAATCACGTGCCAGCACCTGTTGCACCGCTGTCATAATCTCTGCTTCCGGAGCCAGCTCTTCCGGCTGCGACACGGAACGATTCGAAAGGTAATAGAAATACCCCACAACAAGAACTACCAATATGATAAAAATAACAGCGCCTTTATTTCCGGTCAGTTTCTTCATTCGTCCTATCGCCTCCTTTCTTTCTCCATACGCATTCACCTTCATGCTTCTTCCTCAAAATCAAGTTCCATAGTCTGACCATCCTTTGCCGTCAGGGATGGCTCAAAAATTTTACGCACCTGCGAAAGATACTGATCCGGCCACGGAAGTGACGGACTGTAATGCGTCAGCCACATCTGCTTTACTGCGGCACTTTTCGCAATTTGTGCTGCCTCATAAAACGTCATATGTTTATGTTCTCTGGCTTTTTGCTGCTTATCTTCCTCGCCGTACATACCTTCGCAGATAAATAAATCTGCTCCCGCCGCATGCTCCTCGATAGACTTTGTAGGTCGGGTATCTGTACAATACGTAACTTTCAATCCTTTTCTCGGCGCCCCCATCACCATGTCAGGTGTATAGGTTTTCCCTTCAAATTCCACAACATTTCCTTTTTGCAACGGATTCCAGCACTGCACAGGGAGTCCGAGCTGCTTTGCCTTATCGACCTGAAATTTACCTGCACGCTCTACAATCAGATTGTATCCGTAACAGATAACATTATGGTTTACACGGAACGCTTCCAGTTTATAGTCACCCATGTCAATCTGCTCATACGGCTCTTTCAACTCATAATATTGTATTTCAAACGGAAGTTCCGGTGCAATTACGCGAAGGGCTCCGACCACTCTTTCAAGACCTTTCGGTCCAATCATAAGAAGCGGCTCTGTCCGTTCTGCATTTCCCATCGTCAAAAGCATTCCCGGCAGACCACTGATGTGATCCGCATGATAATGGGTAAAACAAATCACATCTATCGGCTTCGGACTCCAGCCCTTTTCCTTCATCGCAATCTGTGTACCCTCTCCACAGTCAATCAATATGCTTTTTCCGTTATACCTTGCCATCATGGATGTCAGATAGCGGTACGGAAGCGGCATCATCCCGCCGGTTCCGAGCAGACAAACATCTATCATTTTTCTTCCTCTATTTCTGTCAGATCATCTCTGTATTCTCCGTTTCCGACACCGGAATCCGGAACATACGGATCCATTCATTATAACATTTTTCACATAAATCAAACCGATGTGTCACTCCATCCCGCTCAGAAAAGTAACCAAAAGACTGCTTTCCTTCATAAGCCGAATCCTTTAAGAGACCATTCTCTACCAACAATTTCTTCTCACAACGGTTGCAGATTACCTGCTGTAATATCTGATGCTCATCGTATATCTTCATTTGTTTTCCTCCTATTCCTAACAAAACAATTCAAATATAACTTACACCAGTTCTCAGTTCTATGACTAGTGGTAATTACTGTTAGCCTTGGCTAACGCTTCCACATAATAAACGCATCCTCTCTGGGCGATGCATAAAAATCTTTCCGTACGCACTCGGTCACAAACCCACATGCCTCATAAGCGCGAACAGCTCCCTGATTCGATACCCTCACTTCCAAAGTATATGCACCGACACCCTTTTCCTGTCCTTTTTGCATGAAATCCTGCAAAAGTTTGCGCGCAATTCCACGACCACGCATATCGCTGCGCACTGCCACCTGTGTTATATTCCCTTCGTCCAGCACCTGATACATTCCGCAGTAGGCAACCACTTCCTGTCTCTCCACTGCAACCATATACAAATATTCCTTCTTATCCAGAGCATCTTCAAATGCTTTTACGCTCCACGGCTCAGAAAAATATTCTTCTTCCATCCGGGCCACACAGGGCACATCTTCTTTTTTCATAAGGCGAAACTCAAGCATCGCTTTTACCTTCTTTTTCAAGGCGTTCGCGTTCTGCCTGCGACAGACGCAGATAGTCGGGTCTGTGCTCGGCTGCCGTCACCGCATTTCCCTTTGCAAATTCCTTCGCCGCATAAGTAGCCAGTGCCGCTGCATCCTGGCGGTTACAGTTTGCCGGAGCGAACTCAAAATCAACCTTCGTACGTTCTTTAAGAACTTCCTCATGCACCAAAACTCCGTCTCCGAGATAAATCACGGGACATCCAAGCGCATTCACCTTATCTATAATCTCTTCCACCGCCGTTGCACACTGTGGCTCAAGCACACAAAAATGCGTTTCTCCACCTCTGCGTTCAAAGCGGTAGATTCCGGTATACACCTGTCCGCGCCTTGCGTCCATCATCGGACAAATGACGCGTTCTACGCCATACATCTGATATGCCATTGCATCCAGCGTAGGCACTTCCACGATCGGTTTGTCAAGTGCCTGCCCAAGTCCTTTTACTGTTGCAGACCCAATGCGAAGTCCCGTAAAAGAACCCGGCCCCTTTGCAATCGCTATCGCATCCAGACTGCTCAGATCAAACTCTGTCATCTGTGTAATCTCTGCCAGCATCGGCAGAAGCGTCTGCGAATGCGTCTTTTTATAATTCACACTATATCTTGCTAATATCGTATCACCATCGAGAATGGCCACACTTGCTACCAGTCCCGAGCTGTCTATCGCTGCAATTTTCATCTTATCTGCCTTCTTCAATCGTGATTTTTCTAAATTCAAATCCCTTATCAAGGTCTTTTTCAATCGTAATCCATTTGGTCTGCAAAGGCATCAGTTCCTCAATCAGGTTCGCCCATTCTATCAGACAGACGCCCTCGCCAAAAAAGCAATCCTCATAACCAATCTCATCCATTTCCTCCGGGTCACCAATTCTGTAAACATCGAAATGATAGAGCGGAAGTCTCCCCTCATCATAAACCTGCAGAATCGTAAATGTCGGACTGCTGACATGCTCTTTAATTCCAAGCCCTTTTGCAAAGCCCTTGGTAAACACCGTTTTTCCTACACCGAGGTCTCCGAGCAACGCGTAAATATCACCCGGCTGCGCCTCTTTTCCTATTTTTTCACCGAGAGCAAATGTTTCCTGCTCTCTGCCACTTTCATATGTCATGCATATCACCTTTATTTTAACATAAACAAAAAAAACTGTATACTACTGTTTAATTTTTACCTTTTTCGGATCCATATATCTGCAAAGAATTTCAAGAAGCGCCATAGAATCTTCGCCAAGATCTTTTCTCGGAAAAATCGACGCACTTACTTTCGACGTATACACAATCACACTCTTCCCTGTGGATACAGCCTTATGCATATTGTCCCATTTCTGCATCTCCGTTTTTCCATCCTGCGAAACATAAATCCCATCCTCAGTAAACGCGTAATGAAGCGGTTTCTTAAATGCTTCATTGGTAAGAACCTGCCTTTTTGCACTCAAAAACAAATTCCACGGCAGATAAGCAATAATCACAATCCCTGCAATCAAATAAACGATATTTGCTCCGTTAGACCAGAACATAATACACATAATGCCGAGTATCGTCGCAATCGGTCCTGTCAGACTCATATAAGTATGCCGGAGCATATAATCATAAAGCACGGACGCCGTCATATGAACATCCACCTCATACAGCACTTTTTCCGGATTAAGAACCACCTTTTCCGGCTCTTTCTTTTCCTGTTCCATATATAGTCCTCCGTTTCATTTTGCAATATTTCCTTCACATTGAATTATCATATTATATGAAAAGAAAAAGTGCAAGCGATAAAGCCTGCACTTTGTACGAAATATTTCTTAATCGTGTCTGAGCGCCTCGATCGGACTCATCTTGGCTGCTTTTCTTGCCGGATAAATTCCGAAGAAAAGACCGACTCCCGTAGAAAACAGCGTTGTAGCCGCCACAGTCGGGAAAGTTACTTTTGCAACAAATCCCATCAGACCGCAGACCATATTTGCGCCTGCGACTCCAAGTATAATACCAATAACACCTCCCAGCAGTGTGATAATTGCCGACTCTGCCAAAAATTGCATCATGATTGACTTGGTTCGGGCTCCGAGCGACTTGCGGATACCAATCTCACGCGTACGCTCCGTCACAGAAACAAGCATGATGTTCATAACACCGATACCACCTACCAGAAGGGAAATCGCAGCAACAAAGACTACGAATACCGTGATCATATCGATTACCTGAGTAATACTCTTCATGGAATCATTAAAGTCCTGCATCTGGATTGCCTTAGAATCCACAGACAACTGATACTTGCTACGTAAAAAACGCATAATTGCAGAAGCTGCATCGGTTGCATATTTCGGTCCGTCCGTAAATACATAAAAACTGCTGAAATCCTCCACATAATATCCGAAGGCATTTCCCATCATCGTGAGCGGGATTTCCATCTCCACCTCGTCGTAATACATCAGCATTCCGCCGAGAGCACTCGCGGCATTATCCTGACGGATACCGATAATACGGCAATCCACAGAAATACCATCAACTATCGTTTCAAAGCTCTCTCCAATAACATCTGTCGTTCCAAACAGAGCAATCGCACTG
This sequence comes from Lachnospiraceae bacterium, assembly GCA_017623815.1. Lineage (GTDB taxonomy): Bacteria > Bacillota > Clostridia > Lachnospirales > Lachnospiraceae > SVFI01. The sequence goes on along the minus strand of JAGAOK010000091.1, from coordinate 5,691 downwards.
CTCTCACGAATTACACACACACGGCTTCCGGCTTCGTAATCCGCTTTGTTAAAATAGCGTCCTTTGATAATCGGCTCCGTATAGATGTATTGCTGTGCCACCGTACCGCCATATACATACGCGGTAAACTCGCCCTTTTTACTGCGCGCGCTACCATATGTCTGATAGCTTGGGCTAACGCCCTTTACATGTTCTATCTTCTCTTCGATTTCCTCAAAATCCTCTGTGGTAAATCGAATGGTCTCCTCGACAACCTCTCCCATCATGCTTCCGGAGTAAAAATACAACTGTCCTCCGGCGAGTTTGTTTAATTCTTCATTAATCTGGGAAGAAACTCCGTTACCGATAGAAATAACCATAATCACAGAAGAAATACCGATGATAATTCCGAGCATCGTCAGAAGAGAACGACCTTTGTTGCTCTTAATGTTCATAAGAGCCATTTTTACATACTCAAAAAATTGTGTCATCTATCCCTCTCCCTATTCTTCTGTTTCCTCTGTTTCCTCTGTTTCCTCAGCTGCGTCTGTGCCCATCATCGCATCCTTATTCATCTCCGTTGCAGGCATTCCTTCTTCAATTGTTCCTGTCACATTTGTAACTACCTTTTCCCCTTCTTTTACACCTGACAGAACCTGAATAAATTCTTCATCGCTGATTCCGGTTTCAATTTCTCTTTTTTCAATTTTGCCATCTGCCAAAACATAACAGAAAATGCCTTCGCTTGAGTAGTTTACACTGACACTCGGAATCAGAAGAATATCTTTTTCTTCTGCAGTCTGTACAGAAACCTTAGCTTCCATACCCAGAATCACAGATTCATCCGGATTATCAATATGTATCTCCACATCTACCACAGATGCACCGGAAGGATTTACTGACGCAATACGGCTGATTTTTGCAACGCTTCCTGTATATTCTTTGTCGTTAATTTTAATCTCTGCCACCTGACCAACAGCAAGCTTTTGTACATCATATTTTGTTACGGAAAGATTCACTTTCACTTTCTCCGTATTATGGATTGTAAACAGCTGAACCCCTTCTGCTGCTGTCTGACCCTGCACTGCAGTCACTTCACTGACCACACCGTCAAACTCTGCTTTCACGCCTTCTTTTGCTGTTGCGAGCTGTTCTTCCACGCTCTTTTTGGAAAGCTGCGCTGCTTCCTTTGACGCAGCCTGCTGCGCGATGGTAAGAGAAGCGGACGGATCCCCTTCTTTTGTCATTTCATACTCTTTCAAAAGTGCTTTATACTCAGCCAAATCGCTGCTACACACTTCCAGAGTAGACTGAAGCTGTTTTACGTCATAGCCTTTCAGCTTTTTGGTCACTTCTTCATATTCTTTCTTCGCTTTTTTCAGTGCTTTTGCAGAAGCCTTATCTTTCGCATCCGCCTGAACTGCTTTTCCCAGTTTCTCAATCTCAGCCGCAAGTGTCGCCTGCTTCGTTGAAAGCTCAGACGCTTCATTGAGTTTCGCACTTGCCTGGCCTACACATTCGGTATAGTGTGCTACGTATTTTTTTGCATCCTCATAATTGGTAGCAGCCTCCGAAGCCTTTTTCTGGGCCGCATTTACACCGACGATTGCTGCATCTGCACCAAGTGTACTGATTTTTGTCTCAAGTTCACTCTGCTCAAGCATTTTTTCAAGATCTGTCACATCATAGGAAAGAAGCACATCTCCCTTCTTTACCGTCTGTCCCTGCGTCACTGAAATCTGATCTACCTTCGCTGTTACATCAGCAAAGTACACCTTCGTCTCCTCAGAAGCTATCGTTCCGCTGGTCTCCACCGTCTGTGCGATATCACCCTTTAACGCTTCTGACACTTCTACCGGCATTCCCATTCCGGTCATAGCCGATGACAATTTTACAACCGCCACAATGATCAGTGCTACAATTGCTATCGAAAATACAATAAGAAAAATCACCCAAGGTTTTACTTTTTTCTTCTTTTTGTCTTTTTTATTGTCTGTCAAAAGGTTACTGTCTACTTTGATTACTTCATTGATTTGTTCTAATTTATTCTGTTCTGTCTTATTCTCTTCCATTTTCATAATCCCTTTCCACTTTTCCGTCCATGATACGCACCACACGTTTTGCCTGTGCGGCAATGTCATTGTCATGGGTAATCAATATTACCGTTCTTCCCTCTTCGTGCAATGTCTTTAATACCTGAATAATCTCTTTGCTCGAAGCCGAATCAAGGTTACCTGTCGGTTCGTCAGCCAATATAACCGGCGGAGCCTGTGCAATCGCGCGGGCAATCGCCACTCTCTGCTGCTGTCCTCCGGACATTTCCGAAGGTCTATGATTCATTCGATGCGCCAAACCTACGATTTGCAACGCTCGTTCCGATAATTCGTGGCGTTCTTTCTGCGCAACTCCCCGGTAAATTAAAGGAAGCTCCACATTCTCTCTCGCCGTCAGATTAGGAATCAGATTAAATCCCTGAAAAATAAATCCGATTTCCCGGTTACGGATGTCAGAAAGTTCATCATCCTTGAGCCTTGACACATCCTGACCATTCAATATGTAAGTTCCTTCTGTCGGAACATCCAGACAACCAATCATGTTCATGAGCGTTGACTTTCCGGATCCCGACTGTCCGATGATCGCTACAAATTCCCCTCTTTGTATCGTCAGACTTACATGGTCCAAAGCTCTTACTTCATTTTCGCCGGGATTGTATATCTTACTCATATCCCGAATTTCTACTAAGGCACTCATACATTCCCCTTTCTTTATAATACTATTTTCATTTTACCTGTACTATTCGTTTAATACACTAATACAACAAGACAGTTTTGTCAATAAATTTTTAATAAAATATTATTAAGTTTTATTTAAGATGATTCTTCTCAGTCGTAATATCATTCTTTTATACAGAAAACAAACAAGCAAAACACTGAAAATCTCTTTCAAAAAAGTAAATGGCATATTCACTTTAAGCAGGGCCTCCTGCAAATTGCGGATGTCCGGATCCAAAACCTGATACATCGCTAAAATCGCATCCTCCGGAATTCCCATTACTTCTATATATACCGGATATACCAAATAATAATTTAGTACCACACTCAGCAATGACACAATAATTGCAGCGATAACACCTCCTGTTATCGCTGCTTTTCTTCCGCCTATTCTTTTATATAAACTGCCTGTAATTCCTACAAAAACTGCACCGAGCAGAAAATTACAAAACTCTCCGACACCTCCCGTCGTCGTACACAGAAGATGAAACAGATTCTTAACCAGACAAACCAGCACTCCCTGCACAGGTCCGATTGTCAATGCACCGATCAGCGGCGGAAGATCCGAAAGATCCAGTTTGAGAAACGTCGGCAGAAACGGCAGGGAAATACTTTGCACTTCCAGCACAAAGGCTATCGCCGAAAGCATTCCTATGACTGCTGTTTCTATACTTTTATTCCGAGCCGCTGATTTCATTCATAATCTCCTTTTTGCAAGTGTTCTTCCTATCTTTATTCTTCACCTGCATTCGGATCATATTCAAGAATATCGCCCGGCTGACACTTCAGCACGTCGCAAATTGCTTCCAGTGTCGAAAAACGAATAGCACTTATTTTTCCTGTTTTCATTTTGGAAAGATTGACATTGGACACTCCAACCTTCTCCGACAATTCATTTAAACTCATCTTCCGATCCGCCATCACACGATCCAGTCTCAAAATTATTTTACCCATTTTTCGTCCTCCTTCTGTCTTATCCTATAATGTCTCGTCAGATTCCTGCTGTAAAATCGCACCATATTTGAACACGTGTACAAGAAGGAATACAATAAGTACGATTACAACCAATCCCATATCGATACTGAAATCAAGGTGCAGTCCGCCCTGCATAAAACCTTCCATAGCAGAAATCAGGGTCGGCGAAATGATTCCCCAAGGAATAAGTGCAATGGCGAGATTCTGCATCTTTTTAATGACTTTTTCTTCAAACGGAGTCTCGCAGTTTGCAAATGCTTTACACATGGCATCCCCAAAACAGAAGATGATCAGCAAAAGTCCCATAGCAACCGTTGCAACAAGAAGCATTGCTCCCATATCTCCAAGTGTGATTTCTGCTCCATCTGATTCCATCTTTGCCAACACCTTGCCATCCTCATATACAACATCCACCGGCTTGTAATCCTGTTCTGAAATCTTTAAACTGAACGGGCTCTCCGGCGAACCAACCTGTGGCGATGTTATTTTGACATCCAGACCGTCCTGCGGGAATTCGCTTCTAATCTCTTCTTCGCTTATGCCGAGGGCTCCGTAATTAATATCCATATCTGTCGTTCCGGCTACTTTTACTTTTACCGTATCCTTCGGCAATGAGAAACACATCACTGCGCCTGCTAATGTCATAACCATGGATATGATGATCGCTACCTTTGCGATGATTGTAATAACTCTGCTTACCTTACCTACTTTTCTAATTTTACTAATTGCTGTTTCTTTCATGATTCTCTCTCCATTTCTTTTGATACTCTTTTTTGATGTTTTGTTTTTTGTTACTTAACGTTTCTTGCAAGATAATAAACGAAACAAATAATTTATTTATCGTTTATCGTTAAACACATAATAACCCCTTATTTTTCGTTTGTCAACACTTTTTTAATGTTTTTCGTTAATTTTTTTATTTTTATTTGGAAATATAGTTCTAACAGCGCGCAAAAAAACGATTTGGCAGAGCACTCCTGCCAAATCGTTCTTATTAAAACACTATAATGCCCCCTATTATTGTGCCACAATCTTCATGGTATCTTTATACCATTTCTTGCCTTCCAAAAGCTTTGTATACTTGGATTTATATTTCTTCGGTACTTTAAATTTAAGATCCGGATTAACATAGCTAAATGCTCCTGTGCGGATTTTCGGTGCAGATCCTTTGAAGGTCACTGTCTTAAGTTTATTACAGTACTGAAATGTGTACTTATCAATAGATTTAACATTTCTTGGGATCACTATAGTCGCTAAATTGTCACAATACTCAAAACAGCCAAACTCTATTTTCTTGAGTTTCGAATCTTTTTCAAATGTCACTTTTTTTAGTTTATCACAGAATCGAAATGCTTCTGTCTCCAGTATTTCGATACTTGCCGGAAATTTTATACTTGTGAGGCTTTCACATGCAATAAACGCTTGCATTCCTATAGACTCTAGCTTGGAGTTTTTTTCAAATGTTATTTTCTTTAAATTTTTACATCCATCAAATGCACTATCCTCTATTTTACGAATATTTTTCGGTATAAAGAGCTCTCTTAAACCTGTATTTCCAAAACACCCCGCAGATAGCACCTCTAAATTTTCAGGTATCTTAATAGTTTTCAGACTTTCACAATCAGAAAAAATATCTTCTTCTATTTTTTGCAGATTCTCAGGTAAATTTACCGAGTTCAGGGCTACGCAATAAGCAAATGCATACTCCTTAATTAACTCTACCGAATCCGGAATCATTACTTTTTTCAATGTTTTGGTTTTTTTCCCTAATCTGTTTTTACTAAAAGACCTATATCCAATCACCTTCACCGGAATTCCCTCTATGGATTCCGGAATTTTCACTGTCTCTGCTTTCCCTTTATATTTTAAGATTTCGATTCCTTCATACTCTTCGTTATAGCAGTACTTGAAATCTCCGTAAGTTTTAGTTTCTGATGCCCATGCATTTACCGGTGATAGGGCAAAG
>JAGAOK010000090.1 GCA_017623815.1 Lachnospiraceae bacterium | reverse complement strand
TGGAAGTCATCGCGGAGTGGATGTGATTCCGGGACCATTTGCAAATGCGGATGATGCAACAAAGAAAATAAAGTAAATGCCGGAGTGAAACTTAGGTAGTAAGGGATGTGTTGTTCTGTTTCCGGTATTGTCCCGGTGTCATGCCAACATATTTTCGAAACTGCCGGCAAAAATGTTCAGTATTATTGTAGCCGCACAGCTCTGCAATTTCCGCAATGCTGTGCGGTGTATAAATTAAGTAGTCTCTTGCCTTGAGCAGGCGGAAGGTAATCACGTCGTCCATGCAGGAGATATCATATTTTTGTTTGTAAAGGAATTGAAGATAACCGGTGCTAATGTGGAGCTGGCGGGCCATATCGGTGATGCTCCACGCAAGTTCCGGAGAGGCAGCGATTTTTCGGCGCAGAGCAAGTAGTTCATGGTCATGGCTGAGCAGTTCGCTGCTGGTGGCATCGTCGTGCAGCTTGTTAAACAGAATGCGCAGAAGCTGTGAGACAATGTCCTGCGAGTCTTCCCAGGTTAAAAGCTGGAACAGACTGTGACAGTATTCAGGGTCTGTTACGGTAAAAGGGAGTCCCTGCTGCGGAAAGTTTGTGATAAAGGATTCATCCGATTCTACCATGAGCCAGTGGTTGGAGTAATGTTCTTCGCTAGCTCCGTACCAGATTTTCTGTTTCGGAGGAAATAAGACTGCAGTGTGGGCAGGGTACTCCTCAATCACATCATGGATGCGGAAAATAGCAGGTGTGGTAGTGACTACAAGCAGGTAGGTATCAAGCCCTTCCGGGATATCATAGCGGAAATTGCTTTGATGAACAGCGTCAAAACCGATGGAAGTTATTTGATTCATATAGGCTCCTTTCTGGGCTTTGCAAAGGGTGCAAAAATATGTAATATGAGAAAAGATCAATTTTTTATTAGTATTGTTCATTGCGCGTCAATTGTCAATAGATTATGCTAGGATAGTTCAAAGAATTCATTATAGCAGGAAGGAAAATGGCAATGAAATCAAAGACAATGAACATGACGGAAGGAAGTCCGGTCAGATTATTAATCATTTTTGCGATTCCGATGCTGATCGGGAATATATTTCAGCAGATGTACAATATGGTTGACTCCGCGATAGTAGGAAAGTTTGTCGGGGCAGAGGCACTTGCGGCTGTCGGTGCGACAGGCTCGGTATCTTTCTTGTTTTTTGCATTGTGCAATGGTATCGGAAGCGGTGGCGGAATTCTGACTGCGCAGTATTTCGGTGCGGGAAAAGACGAAAGCGTCAAGAAGGCAATCGTAAATTCAGCTTACATTCTCTTGCTGGGTTCATTGCTGATGGGAATCATTTCTTTTGTATTTGCGAAAGATTTGTTACATATGATGGCAACACCGGATGAACTGATGGCAGATTCACTGGTGTATATGAGAATGCAGTGTATAGGACTGCCTTTGGTGGCGGTCTACAATCATGTTTCTTCTATGTTACGTGCACTGGGAGATTCGAAAACGCCGCTTTATTTTTTGATTTTTTCCTGCATTTTAAATACAGGATTGGATTTGTGGTTTGTATATGGTTTGGGAATGGGTGTGTTCGGTGCGGCACTTGCGACCATCATTGCCCAGTTAATTGCGGGAGTGGGGTGTCTTGCTTATGCAATTAAATATAATTCATATTTTAAACTGCAAAGAGAGCATTTCAGAATGGAAAAAAATATGATCTGGTCCACCGTAAGATTGGGAGTACCATTATCGTTACAGTTTTCATTGATTGCAATTTCCTGCATGGCATTGCAGAGAGTGGTTAATGGATTCGGACCGGCTGTTATGGCAGCATTTACGGCGACGAGCCGTATTGAACAACTAATCCATCAGCCGTACGGAACGCTCAGTACAGCACTTTCCACCTATTCGGGACAAAATCTCGGAGCGGAAAAGATGGACCGAATCAAACTTGGGTTTAAGAAGAGTATCATTATGATGTCGATTTTTTCACTGCTGATGTTGCCGATTATACAGTTTGGCGGCGAGTGGATTGTAAAATTGTTTGTGGATGATCCTGAGGTGATTTATTATGGTGCGGTTTCCATGCGCATCACGAGTTGCTTTTATATTTTCCTGGGACTTATCTATATGACAAGAGGTGTACTTAACGGTGTCGGCGACGCCATGTTTGCACTTATCAATGGTATTGTGGAAGTAATAGGACGAATCACAATTCCGATTATGCTTACAATGATTCCGTTTATCGGTGTGTGGGGTATTTGGTGGGCAACGGCTTTGACCTGGATGCTCAGCGCCGTGTTCTGCGTGTGGCGATATATCTCATGGAAAAAGAAAAAAATGGTTGCGTTGGTAAATGCAATGGCATAGAGTTTTTGGTGGAGGAAATCTATGAGAGGAAAAGTAAAAACATTATTGGAATGGTCGCATTTGCTTTTGTTATTTACAATAGCAGTGCCGGCGTCGGCGCTTTACCGGCCGGATTTTGAGATGCGTGTGCTGTATCCTCTCTATATGTATTCGTTTCTTCTGATTGTTCCGATTGTGTGTATGAAATATGCCGGAGACAAATGTCGTAATTGGTTTGTTTATATGTTGGCGGGGCTCGGAACCTATTTGGGGGTACAATGGATTGCCAATCAGATGGCTAAAAGTGTTTTTGCGGAAAATGTACGTTTTCATTATTTATCTTCTATTTTTGTGATTTCTCTGATATTGGTGATTGATGGGGTCCGGGTCCGCATTTTAAGAGCTAAAAAAGACGATGCAAGACTGTCATATGACAGGACATGGACGGAGGCTTACCTTACTTTGGATAAACCAAAGACCGGATTTGCAGCGTGGTTTCTTTTGGTATACGGTATGGCAAAATTTACGGTCAGTCCGCAGGTATGCAATCTTGCGGTGATTCATTTGATTTTGTATCTGGCGGTAAATGCCGGCTATATATTTATGGAAAAAAATGAAAATTATCTTAGAATGAACGAAAAACTCTGTAATGTCAGAAATATTCCGCATAAGAGAATTTTCGGTATCGGAAGGATGTTTTTGCTTATCTATATTACTCTGCTTTTGCTGGTTTTGATTCCGGCTGTTCTGACGATGGGCAACAGAACCTACTATGATGTCAGAGAGTGGAAGGTTGGCAAGCCTGTTGAGGCGATAGAACCGCAGATAGATGAGATGTTTGAGGAAATGGTCGGATATATGCCGATGGAAGTGGGCGAGCCGACTGCATTTACAAAGTTTTTAAATGTTTTGTTTATCATATTCGGAAGCGGAGCTTTACTCTTTGGGATCTGTTTTCTGATAAAAGAGATCTGGGCGGAACTGAAAATGTTTGAGGAAGGCATGAACCAGGAAGAGGATAAAATTGAGTCGTTGCAGGAAGAGGAAGCCGAAGTTTTGCCGACTCAGAAGGTAAGCGATGTACCAAAGGAAGAGATGAAAATTCGGAGGGTATATCGTAAGTTTATTCGAAAACACAGAAAAGATCGACCGGCCGTTTATGAGACGCCGAGCGAGATTGAAGCGGCAGCAGGTGTGGCGGATACACCGGAAGGGCAAAGGCTGCATGAAGCGTATGAACTTGCACGGTATGGGCGGATCTGACGTAAACGTCAAATCCCGCGCCTTGGATAGTTAGCATATATATGCAATACTCTAAAAGACACGAAAAAACTAGTAGTTTTTTAGAGGAGGTAACACTATCATGGATCAATCTACACATGACGTCCGTCGCGCAAACTGGC
>JAGAOK010000011.1 GCA_017623815.1 Lachnospiraceae bacterium | reverse complement strand
TCGGACGTGGATGGGGTTCTGATTTTATTAAATACCATGGGAGGGGATGTGGAAGCGGGGCTTGCAATCGCGGAAATGATTGCATCGCTCAGTAAACCGACGGTTTCCCTTGTGCTTGGGGGAAGTCATTCCATAGGTGATCCGATTGCTGTCAGCGCGGATTATTCCTTTATTGTAAAAAGTGCGGCGATGGTAATTCATCCGGTGCGTATGAGCGGAACGGTAATAGGCGCGCCTGCAACCTTTGATTACTTCAAGTCGATTCAGGACCGGATTACGGGATTTGTGGCATCGCATTGCAGCATTACACAGGATAACTTCGAAAAACTGATGATGGAAACCAAAATTCTGACCAAGGATGTGGGGAGTGTACTAAACGGTGAAGGGGCGGTGCAGCATGGAATTATAGACGAAGTGGGCGGACTTTGTGATGCTATGGAAAAATTGCACGAAATGATACGGGAAAAGCAATAAAAAATGCTGGAAAATCACGGGCAACTTACAAGTGACATTTCATGAAAAGGGTGTTATACTGTAATTTGGAGTTAGTATGAAATCTAGAAAACGGAGTAGAAAAAATGGCAGCACAAAGAGGTAGAAAACCTGCTTCTTCCCGCAGTAAAAACGGAAGAAGAAAAACAAACAGTAAAAGTCAGCAGCAGCTGAGCGCAGAAGTAAAAGACGAGGTAATACTTCTTGTCGGTATCGCGATTACCATTTTGTTATTTTTGTGTAATTTCCATCTGATCGGTAAGGTGGGCGATGCCATAAGCAATGTGATGTTCGGGCTGTTTGGTCTGCTTGCATATATTACACCGCCGGCGTTGTTTATCGCAGTACTTTTCGCAGTGGTCAATCTGGGGAACCGTACAGCGACGATTAAACTTTCGGCGGCTGTTGTGTTGTTTGTTGATATAGAAATGATTCTGGCGCTTCTGGCAGGCATAGATAAGGCCGGTAGCAGCGCCGGAGAATATTATAGCTATGCGACAGAGCATGTGTTTAGCGGTGGGGTAATCGGAGCAGCTCTTGCTCATGGCATTTCGGGTCTGATCGGTATAGTTGGAACGATAGCCGTAGTTTTGATTGTTTTAATCCTCTGTCTGGTACTGATGACGGAAAAATCTTTTGTCAAAGGTGTGGCAAACGGATCAAGACGTGTGTACGAGACTGCGCGGGAGGACTATGACCGCAGGGTGGTACGCAATGAAGAAATGCGCGAGCAGAGAATGCAGCAGCGCGAGGAACGTAAGAAACGCAGGATGGAACAGAAAGTTTCCGGGGTGTCCATCGACACAGAGATACCGAAAAAAGTGGATATTGCATTAGAAGAGCACAAAATACCTGCGGTGGAAGATATTCATACGCAGGAGATTTCTGTGGAAACGGAGGCCGATGAACTGGATCGTATCACGATCAAGGGACTTACGCCGTCGGAGCCGGAGCCTGTAAAGCGGGTACATAAAGTCAAAGTGATGGAAAAAGAAGAACCGGTAGATATGGATAGAATTGCTTCGGCGCTTGAGGAGAGCGCAGATAAGTTCGGCCTTGACGCAGCGGCTGTAGCTTCGCCGAGAAGACAGGCGCAAGCGCAGCCGGCAGAACAGTCAGAGATTATAGTGCAGCCGGCACCGGTGAAAAAGAAACCATATAAGAAACCGCCATTGACTCTCTTAATGAAAAACGAAAAAAGAGGTGGCGGTAATTCAGAAAAGCAGTTGAAGGAAACAGCTCTGCAGCTGAAACAGACGCTGAAAACCTTTGGTGTCAATGTAACGATTACCGATATCAGCCAGGGACCGGCGGTAACGCGTTATGAACTGCAGCCGGAAATGGGAGTAAAAGTCAGCAAGATCGTAGGTTTGACGGATGATATCAAACTCAATCTTGCAGCAACGGATATTCGTATTGAAGCACCGATTCCGGGGAAAGCGGCAATCGGTATTGAGGTTCCGAATAAGGAAAACAGCATGGTTTCTCTCCGTGAGTTGTTTGAAACTCCGAATTTTAAGGAGTTTGATTCTAACATCGCTTTTGCGGTTGGAAAGGATATTGCGGGACAAACAGTGGTTACCGATATCGGAAAAATGCCGCATGTTTTGATTGCGGGATCGACGGGTTCCGGAAAGAGTGTGTGCATCAATACACTGATTATGAGTATTTTATATAAAGCATCGCCGGATGATGTAAAGCTGATCATGGTCGATCCGAAGGTTGTGGAGCTTAGTGTGTATAACGGAATTCCGCATCTTCTGCTTCCGGTCGTAACAGACCCGAAAAAAGCTGCAGCAGCGCTGCACTGGGGAGTGAATGAGATGACCGAGCGTTATAAGAAATTCGAAGATCTTCATGTAAGGGATTTGAAGGGATATAACAAAAAGGTCGAAGAGATGACGGAAAACGATGGACAGGAGCTTCCGACCAAGCTTCCGCAGATTGTGATTATTGTAGACGAGCTTGCGGACCTTATGATGGTTGCACCCGGTGAGGTGGAAGAATCCATCTGCCGTCTGGCGCAGCTTGCGAGAGCAGCCGGAATTCATCTTGTGATTGCGACGCAGAGACCGTCTGTGGATGTCATTACAGGACTGATTAAAGCAAATATGCCGAGCCGTATCGCATTTGCGGTTTCCTCGGGAGTGGATTCGAGGACAATCCTTGATATGAACGGAGCGGAAAAACTTCTCGGAAAAGGAGATATGCTCTTTTACCCGCAGGGATATCCGAAACCGGTCCGCGTCCAGGGCGCATTTGTGTCGGATAAAGAAGTGGCTGACGTGGTAGATTTCCTGAAAGCACAAAACGATGGAAATCAGGCGGAGACGGAAGCGATGGAGGCGCAGCTTGCTTCAATCGGAAGCGGAGGCGGAGCCGGAGCTAAAGCCGGTGGCGGCGATGACAGGGATATTTATTTTGCGGACGCAGGACGCTATGTGATCGAGCAGGAAAAGGCATCAATCGGAAAGCTGCAGAGGGTATTCCAGATTGGATTTAACCGGGCTGCCCGAATCATGGATCAGTTATATGAGTATGGTGTTGTCAGTGAGGAGGCAGGAACAAAGCCGCGAAATGTACTGATGACCATGGAAGAGTTTGAGCAGTTACTTGAAGAGATATAAAGAATAAAGAGGTAGTAATTTATGATGACAGATATTGAAATCGCACAGGCAGCGCAGATGCTTCCGATTACGGAAGTGGCCGGGAAAATCGGTATTGATCAGGATGATCTTGAACTTTACGGAAGATACAAAGCGAAATTGTCGAATGACTATTTGGATAAAATCGAGAAAAATCCAAAGGGTAAACTTGTGCTGGTGACAGCGATTAATCCGACCCCGGCAGGAGAAGGAAAAACGACAGTCAGTGTCGGTCTTGGCGAGGCGTTTCACAAACTCGGCAAAAAGACAATGATTGCACTCAGAGAGCCTTCCCTCGGACCGTGTTTCGGTGTAAAGGGAGGAGCTGCGGGCGGTGGTTATTCCCAGGTGGTTCCGATGGAAGATTTAAATCTTCACTTTACGGGAGATTTTCATGCAATTACGTCTGCCAACAACCTTTTGGCAGCCCTTTTGGATAATCACATCCAGCAGGGAAATGAGCTTCGCATCGACACACGCCAGATTGTATGGAAACGATGTGTAGATATGAATGACCGTGTGCTCCGCAATGTGGTAGTCGGTCTTGGAAATAAGATGGACGGAGTGGTACGGGAAGATCATTTTGTCATCACAGTTGCTTCTGAAATTATGGCGATTCTCTGTCTGGCAAAGGATATGGATGATTTAAAGATGCGCCTTGGCAGAATTATTGTGGCTTATGATATGGATAACAAACCGGTAACAGCGAAAGATTTGCAGGCAGTCGGTTCGATGGCAGCACTTCTCAAAGATGCAATGCAACCGAATCTGATTCAGACGCTGGAGCATAATCCGGCGCTGATTCATGGCGGTCCGTTTGCGAATATTGCACACGGATGTAACAGCGTAAGAGCGACAAATGCAGCACTTCACATGGCAGACTATGTGATTACGGAAGCGGGATTTGGAGCAGATCTCGGCGCTGAGAAATTCTTTGATATCAAGTGTCGTCTGGCAGGATTTAAGCCGGATGCAGTGGTGCTGGTAGCAACAATTAAAGCACTGAAATACAACGGCGGAGTATCAAAAGCCGAAGTGACGAAACCGAATATGGAAGCGCTTAAAAAAGGTATCGTCAATCTGGAAAAGCACATTGAAAATATTCAGAAATACAAGGTTCCGGTAGTTGTAACGCTCAATGCGTTTGTAACGGATACGGAAGAGGAAACTGCTTTTGTCAAAGAGTTCTGCGAGAGCAGAGGATGTGAGTTTGCACTGGCTAATGTCTGGGCTAAAGGCGGTGAAGGCGGAGTGCAGCTTGCAGAAAAGGTGATAAAAACTCTGGATGAGAAGGAAAGTCACTTTGAGCCGATTTATAAAAATGAGGCGAGCCTGAAAGAAAAGATTGAAACGGTTGCAAAAGAGATTTACGGTGCGGATGGTGTAACATACGCTCCGGCGGCAGAAAAGCAGCTGGAGAAACTGACACAGCTCGGATTTGGAGAAATGCCTGTCTGTATGGCAAAAACACAGTATTCGCTCTCGGATGATCCGGCACTTTTGGGAAGACCGGAAGGTTTTACGGTTCAGGTAAGAGAGGTTTACGTTTCAGCCGGAGCCGGATTTGTGGTAGTTCTTACAGGAGCGGTTATGACGATGCCGGGACTTCCGAAACAGCCGGCGGCATTTGCAATTGATGTGACCAAGGACGGCACCATTACAGGTCTGTTCTGATGTGATTGTAGTATGGAGTGATATTTATGAAATGTCCACATTGTGGAGCTCCGATGACAGACGAACAGGTCTTTTGTGAAAACTGCGGAAAAGAAAGACAGCTTGTTCCGGTGTATGAAGCGGAAATTGATGAAACACTCAAGGACGCGATTTCCGGAATAGCAGTGGATCTTGCCAATACGCAGGAAATTAAACCGATACGTTTGGTTTCGGAGCCGGAGCCGGATTCTGGGAAGGATTCCCATGAAGAGGCAGAAGAACAATTGAATATAGATTACCCCGAAAAAAAAGCCAGTAAGCGTTTTGTGCTGTTTATGATAGGATGTGCGCTTGCAGTTGTGCTTTTGGTGACGGTGATTGTGATAACATATCGTATGCAGGAACAGTCGTCTTACGACTATCATATAAAAAAGGCAGAGGAGATGAGCCGTGCATCGGATTATGAGCAGATGCTGGAGCATGCAGAAACGGCACGGGAAATTGCACCGAACTCGTCGGATGCCAAAATGTTGATGGCAAGAGCGTATGACGGGATGGGGAATGTGCAGTATGCAAGAGAAATGCTCGAGGATCTTTTGGCAGTAGACAGTGCATATGCACCGGCCTATGAACTTTTGATACCTTTGTATGAAAAGGAAAAGGAATATCAAAAGATTGCGGATCTTTTGAATTTGTGTAAAGACCAGTCGGTGCTTGACAAATATGTTGACTATATTGCCACGCCTCCGCAGATGAGCGAAGAGCAGGGCAATTATGAGGAAGCACTGGCACTGAAGCTGATTGCACCCGGAACCGGAAAAATTTATTATACCCTGGATGGTTCACAGCCAATGGAGCGCGGAAAGGAATATATTACACCGATTGTGCTTCATTCTGGGAAATATAGCGTAAAAGCGGTGTATGTCAACACTTATAACATATGCAGCAGTGTGATAGAGGCGCAGTACTATATCCAGGAGCAGAAGATACAGGCTCCTAAGATCAGTCTTGCGTCAGGAACCTATACACAGCCACAGTATATTACAGTGGAAGTGCCGGATGACAGTTATCAGGTGTATTATACCACGGATGGTTCCGATCCCGGACTGGAGAGTACGCTGTATGACGGAGCGATTCCGCTTCCGCGCGGGGACAGCCGGTTTGCATTTGTTATGTATGATGAAAGCGGAATTCCGGGAGAAATAGCATATGCGCAGTATCGATTTGAAATCGAATTGGCATTTACCGGAGAGCAGGCGGCAAATATGCTGATACAGAACCTGATTACGCAGGGAATTCTGGCGGACTCAGACGGTCACATTGTCGGTGTGGATGGAAAAAGACAATATAAGCCGGGGACGGTGATTATGTCAAACGAGTTGTATTATTATCTCTTACATGAGGTATACATCTCGCCGGATGGTGTCAGTCAGGAGACAGGAGATGTATATGCAGTCAGCGTGACGACGGGTGAAAGTTTCCGTGCGCAGCGCAATGCACTTGGTATGTTTGATCTGCGAAAAATACAGTGAGAGAATGATTTATGTTATCATTCGAAAAAAAAGATTGCTATTTGAAAGTAATTCCATTACTATAAAAAAGATGTAACCGGACGTTGTCCGGTAAAACGAGGAGGATAAAAATGTATAAAATTGTAAGAGCACAGGAACTTACGACAAACATTTATCTTTTTGAAGTTGAAGCAAAAAGAGCAGCAAAATCATGTTTGCCGGGACAGTTTGTCATTGTCAGAACAGATGAGGATTCAGAGCGTATTCCGCTTACCATCAGTGATTATGACCGTGAAAAGGGAACAATCACAATCGTAGTACAGACAATCGGTGCAGGTACTATGGCTATGGCAAATTTAAAAGCCGGAGATGCGTTTCACGATTTCGTCGGACCGCTCGGACAGCCATCAGAGTTCTGCAGTGAAAATTTAGAAGAGTTAAAACAGAAGAAAATCATTTTTGTTGCCGGAGGTCTCGGAACAGCACCTGTATATCCGCAGGTAAAATGGCTTCATGAGAACGGTGTAGACGCAGATGTTATCATCGGTGCGAAGACAAAAGATTTACTTATTTATGAAGAAGATATGAAAAAAGTTGCAGCCAATGTATATCCGACAACGGATGACGGTTCTTACGGAAGAAGCGGAATGGTTACAACGACGCTGAAAGACCTCGTGGAAAAAGAAGGCAAACAGTACGATATCTGTGTTGCTATCGGACCGATGATCATGATGAAATTTGTATGTTTGACAACAAAAGAATTAAACCTCAAAACCATCGTTTCCATGAACCCTATCATGGTGGACGGAACCGGTATGTGCGGTGCCTGTCGTTTGACCGTTGGCGGAGAAGTGAAATTTGCCTGCGTTGACGGACCTGAGTTTGACGGACATCTCGTTGATTTCGATCAGGCGATGAAACGTCAGCAGATGTACAAAACAGCAGAAGGCAGAGCTTTATTAAAACAGCAGGAAGGTGATACGCATCACGGCGGATGCGGACACTGCGGAGGTGACAAATAATGGACGTATTAAAGAAAGTACCTGTCAGAGAACAGGATCCAAAGGTTCGTGCAACGAATTTTGATGAAGTATGTTTAGGATACAATAAAGAAGAAGCAATGGAAGAAGCAAGCAGATGTATCAACTGTAAGAACGCTCAGTGCGTAAAAGGTTGTCCTGTTTCTATTAACATTCCGGGCTTTATTGAGCAGGTAAAAGAAGGAAATATCGAAGCTGCTTATCAGGTAATCAGTGAGTCAAGTGCACTTCCGGCAGTTTGCGGCCGTGTATGTCCGCAGGAGAGCCAGTGTGAAGGAAAATGTATCCGTGGTATCAAAGGTGAACCGGTTTCTATCGGAAAACTTGAACGTTTCGTGGCTGACTGGGCTTCAGAAAACGGAATCAAACCGGCTGTATCAGCAGAAAAGAAAAATAAAAAAGTGGCGGTGATCGGTTCCGGTCCTGCAGGTCTTACCTGTGCGGGCGATCTTGCTAAGATGGGATATGACGTAACTATTTTCGAGGCACTTCATGAAGCAGGCGGCGTACTTGTTTATGGTATTCCTGAATTCCGTCTTCCGAAGACAGATGTAGTTGCAAAAGAAATTGAAAACGTAAAATCTCTTGGTGTTAAGATTGAGACAAACGTAGTAATCGGTAAGTCTACAACAATCGACGAATTAATGGAAGAAGGCTTTGAAGCTGTATTTATCGGTTCCGGCGCGGGACTTCCGAAATTTATGGGGATTCCGGGCGAGCAGGCAAACGGCGTGTTCTCTGCAAATGAATACCTGACAAGAAGTAATCTTATGAAAGCGTTCAAAGAAGATTCCTCTACACCGATTATGCGCGGACAGAAAGTAGCCGTTGTCGGTGGTGGTAACGTTGCCATGGACGCTGCCAGAACAGCACTTCGTCTCGGAGCAGAGGTACATATCGTATATCGTCGTTCTGAGGAAGAACTTCCGGCGCGTGTGGAAGAAGTACATCATGCAAAAGAAGAAGGTATCATTTTTGACCTTCTTACAAATCCGGTAGAAATCCTTTCTAATGAAGATGGATGGGTAAGCGGAATTAAATGTGTGAAAATGGAACTCGGTGAGCCGGATGCATCCGGAAGAAGAAGACCGGTTGTGATTGAAGGATCTGAGTTTGTAATCGATGTTGACACAGTTATCATGTCTCTCGGTACTTCACCAAACCCACTTATTTCTTCTACAACAAAAGGACTTGATATCAATAAATATAAATGTATCGTAGCGCAGGAAAACGGACAGACCACCAAAGAAGGTGTGTTTGCCGGTGGTGATGCAGTTACAGGTGCAGCAACTGTTATTCTTGCCATGGGTGCAGGAAAAGAAGCTGCAAAAGGTATCGATGAATATTTAAGCAATAAATAAGGAGAACGAGATTATGCCTTGGTGTCCGGTATGTAGAAATGAATACGTAAAAGGATATACAAAATGTAGTGATTGTGGTGTAGACCTGGTTGAATCACTGGATGATGGACCACAGCCGTTGATGTTCGGCGGAGAGGCCCAGATGCAAGAACTTTCACAGTTTTTAAAAGCCAACGGAATAGAAGGGGCATTTACCCGTTATGATGAAAAAGAAAAGGTACATGAACTTCTGATTCCGAAAGAGGATATTCCGACTGCCAAAAACATGATTATGGAATTTCTTCGGAACTTGCAGGAGCAGGAAGCTATGGCTGCGCAGGCGTTGGAGGAAGACGAAGATCCTTCGGAAATGACAGGCGAAGCAGCGGATGAAGCAGAGGACGGAAAGAAAAAGGCTCCGGATCTTAGAAAGAACGGTGCTTATGTAGACAAAAAAGCCAAAGCGGAAGAATGCAAATCCAGTGCATTTGCTCTTTTGTTTATTGGCTCGCTCGGTATTGTGATGCTGGTACTTTTATGGATGGGCGTGCTTCCGTTCCATATGTATGGTATGGGCAAAATTGTGTTTACCGGTGTCATGGGATTTTTGTTCCTTGTGTTCTTTGTCATGGGTATTAATTCCATTAAAATGTACAAAAGTTATGTTGGTGTAGCAGATAAAGAGACGACGCTGATAGATGACGTCAATGCATTTCTGGAGGCAAATCTGCAAAAGGAGCAGGTGGATAGTGCAACGCATATTCCGGAAAATCTTGAAGCAGATGATGAAACACTGGCACAGCTCTATTTTGTGCGTATGGGATATATCAAAAAGCAGCTTTTGGACAATTTTTCAGAGCTGGATATCCCTCTCGCAGATAAACTTGCAGATGACTGGTACAGCAAACAGTTTGATGCATAACTTATGCATAAGGAATCAGATATGAAAATTACAATAATTACGGTTGGAAAAGTAAAAGAATCGTATTTCAGAGGCGCTATAGAGGAATACTCTAAGCGCCTTTCGAAATATTGCAAACTTGATATTGTAGAAGTGGCGGATGAAAAAACGCCGGATAAAGCAAGCGAAACGGAGGAAGCGCAGATTAAGGCAAAAGAAGCAGAGCGTATTATGAAACATGTGCGCGACGATGCCTATGTGATGGCACTGGCGATTGAAGGAAAACAGCTGGATTCTGTGCAGCTGGCAGACAAGATTGAGAAACTGGGAGTGCAGGGGACAAGTCATATTCAGTTGATTATCGGCGGGTCTCTCGGACTGCATCAGAGCGTCCTTTCACGCGCGGATTATAAACTCAGTTTTTCTAAGATGACATTTCCACATCAGCTCATGCGTGTTATACTATTAGAACAGATATACAGAGCGTATCGGATTATCAGTCATGAGCCGTATCATAAGTAAGGAGTCTATATGAGAAAAAAAGATCTTGCAAAAGAGGTAATTGAAAGACTGAAAAAAGAGTATCCGGATACAGGGTGTTCTTTGGAATATCAGGAGCCTTGGAAACTGCTGGTCAGCGTGCGTCTGGCTGCACAGTGTACGGATGCGCGGGTCAATGTGGTGGTACAGGATTTGTATCAAAAATTTCCGGATGTGGATGCGCTGGCGGATGCACCGGTGAAAGAAATCGAAGAGATTGTGCGCCCGTGCGGACTGGGAAACAGTAAAGCAAGAGATATCAGTGCCTGCATGAAAATGCTGCGGGATGAATATCACGGAATAGTTCCGGATACCATGGAGGAACTTTTAAAACTTCCGGGGGTAGGACGGAAAAGTGCCAATCTGGTACTCGGCGATATATACAAAAAACCTGCCATTGTTACGGATACGCACTGTATCCGTCTATGTAACCGTATAGGACTCGTGGATGATATAAAAGACCCGAAAAAAGTAGAAATGACGCTTTGGAAGATTGTTCCGCCGGAGGAAGGAAATGATCTGTGTCATCGCTTTGTAGATCACGGCAGAGAAATCTGCACGGCGAGAACGACGCCGTTTTGTGAGAAATGTTGTTTGAAAGATATTTGCAAAACAGGGAAGAAGGTAAAACAGAAGGTATAGAAAAAAGAAGGAGGGTATAGCAATGAGAATGTATGACTTGATTATGAAGAAAAGAAACGGCGGTGCATTGTCGCAGGAGGAAATCAGATACATGGTAAATTCCTATACAGCAGGAGAGATACCGGATTATCAGATGTCGGCAATGATGATGGCAATTTATTTTAACGGAATGACGGAGGAAGAGACACTTTCTCTTACTATGGCGATGGCGGAAAGCGGCGATACCCTTGATCTGTCCGGAATTGCCGGAGTGAAAGTGGATAAACACAGTACCGGCGGTGTCGGAGATAAGACATCACTTGCACTTACACCGATGGTGGCTGCATGTGGTGTGAAGGTAGCTAAAATGAGCGGCCGCGGACTCGGACATACAGGGGGAACCATTGACAAGCTGGAAAGTTTTCCGGGGTTTTCTACAGAGATTGAGATTGATGCTTTTGAACGTAATGTAAATGAAATCGGAATATCTATTATGGGGCAGACCAAGGATTTGGCTCCGGCAGATAAAAAATTATACGCACTTCGAGATGTGACGGCTACGGTGGATCAGATTTCGTTGATTGCAAGCTCCATTATGAGCAAAAAACTGGCGTCCGGTGCAGATGCGATTGTGCTTGATGTCAAAACCGGAAGCGGAGCATTTATGAAAACACTTACGGATTCCGTGGCGCTTGCAGAGGAGATGACACGTATCGGAAACGGTGCGGGCAGAAAAACGATTGCAGTTATTTCCGATATGGATCAGCCGCTTGGCTTTGCGGTAGGCAATATTCTTGAAGTACAGGAGGCGATTGCGACTCTGCGCGGTGAGGGACCGCAGGATTTCACGCAGCTTTGTCTCTGCCTTGGAAGCTATATGCTTGTGGCAGCCGGGAAAGCGGAAGATGAGAAGCAGGCTGAAAAGATGCTCAAAGAAGTGATCGAAAACGGAAAAGCACTTGAAAAACTGGCAGAGTTTGTGAAGGCGCAGGGAGGAGATCCGTCCTATGTCTATCAACCGCAAAAGTTTGAAACGGCAAGAGTGCAGAGGGAGATTCCGGCGCCGCAGGCGGGATATATTCAGAAAATTGTATGTGACGAGATAGGAATCTGTTCCTTGATTCTTGGCGGTGGAAGAGAGACGAAGGAAAGTACCATTGATCTTTCCGTGGGGCTTATACTGCATAAAAAAGTCGGTGATAAAGTAGAAAAAGGCGAGAGTCTGGCTACGATTTATGCCAATGACGAAGGAAAATGCGAGCAGGCAACAGAAAGATTCCTTGCTGCTTATACAATCACAAATGTAAAAAAAGAGACGGAGCCGCTGATAAAAAAAGTGATTCTTCCGTCGGGTTGGAATGAAAGATAGATGACGCTCATATAGTAAAATATGAGAAAACCAAAATTATTTGAAGATGCAAAAAATCACATTACGGACACACTGAAACTTCCCAAGGATTTGGCCAAAGGAGAGGCACTGATTGGCCTGACGGGACGTGAAGAGGTGTATATCGAAAATTACAAAGGTATTTTGGAGTGCACATCGGAGGCGGTAATGATAGCAACAGGGCGTTGCAGAGTGCGAATTGTCGGGAAAAACCTCAAAGTAAGCTATTATACGAATGACGAGATGAAGGTGGAAGGGATTCTTTCACAGATACTTTTTTTGTAAAGGAAGATTGTATGGTAAAGTTCATTCGATTGTTTCGTGGATATGTAAGGATACGTATAGCAGGGCCGGTGCCGCAACGTTTTTTGAATCTGTGTTCCGTGCATGATATATCACTTTGGAATATTGTAGCAGGTGATGGTGCATATGAAATGAATGTTTCGGTGGCAGATTTTTTTAGATTAAAACCGATGGCTATAAAGACAAAAACAAAGGTAGTCCTTTTGGAAAAAAGAGGACTGCCTTTTCATATGCAAAAGTGGAAAAAAAGAAAAGTATTTATCGGGGGCTTCCTTTTTTGTGTTTTAGGTATTTATCTGGTTTCAATGTTTTTATGGGATATCCGTCTGGTAAATGAAGGGAGGCTGACACAGGAGATGCTTCTTTCTTTTTTGCAGGATCAGGGAGTAGGGTATGGATCCTTAAAAAGAGAAGTTGATATTGACAGGGTAGAGAAGGCACTAAGAGATGAGTATCCTTTTATTATTTGGACGTCCTGCAAAATGGAGGGGACCCGGCTGTTTGTGTATGTGAAAGAGAACGAACAAAGCGTGGAAGAGCGGCCGGTACAAAACGAGCCGTGCAATTTACTTGCAACGGTTTCGGGGAATGTGGTTTCGATTATTACAAGAAACGGAGTCCCGAAGGTGAAACCCGGCGATGAGGTGAAAAAGGGAGACGTTCTGGTAGGAGGAGAAGTACCGGTCTATAACGATGATGAAACGATAAAAGAGTATATGTATGTCAGATCGGATGCGGATGTGCGTTTGGAAACAGAACTTAAATATCATAAGACTTTGAAACTGGATTATCAAAAAAAGGTGTATACCGGACAGGAAAAGGCGGCATATTATGTTCGGGTGTATAAAAACAGTTTCTCGTCTGCAAAAATTCCCGACTATGAGCAGTATGATATTGTGACGGATTTAAAACAGGGAAAGCTGCTAAATGATTTTTATCTTCCGATTTATTACGGGAAAATCAAGTATCAGGAGTATCGGTATGACGACTTTGTTTATACACAATCTGAAGGAGAAGCACTGCTTAATTATGAATTTGAAAAATTTTGCGAAACTTTACAACAAAAAGGGGTTCAAATAGTTGAAAAAAATGTTAAAATAGAAAAGAATGGGCGCACTTTGCGGGCAAGAGGGAAAATTTTGGTGGAAATGTCCGATGGGGAGCCTGAGATAATCAGTGAAATGAAACAAACAGGAGAAAAAAACATTGAGTGAATTTACACTGCAGCTTGAACTTGATATGGATGTCATGCAAAGTATTTTCGGACAATATGATTCGCATATTGCTAAAATAGAAAAGCAGCTTGGAGTGATGGTACTTGACCGCGAGGGAGTGCTTCGCATCAAAGGCGAAAAAGCGAACGCAGAAAAAGCTGAAAAACTGATTCTGTCATTGGCACAGTCAATCAGAGAAGGAAACCCGCTGGAGGAACAGAGAGTCAATTATGCGCTTGAACTGTCACAGGAGGGAGAAGATCCTGATCTGTCATCGATGGACGGGACCTGTATTTGTCATACAGTAGCGGGAAAACCGATTAAGCCAAAGACCCTGGGGCAAAAACGCTATGTTGAGGCGATGCGCGATCATATGATTGTATTCGGTCTTGGTCCGGCCGGAACCGGAAAAACGTATCTTGCCATGGCAATGGCAATCACAGCTTTTAAGAACAATGAAGTGGAACGCATCATTCTGACCCGCCCCGCGATTGAGGCCGGTGAAAAACTCGGCTTTTTACCCGGAGATCTGCAAAGCAAGGTGGATCCGTATTTAAGACCTCTTTATGATGCATTATATCAGATTATGGGGGCGGAGAGTTTCCAGAAAAATACGGAAAAAGGTCTGATCGAAGTGGCACCGCTTGCGTATATGCGAGGCAGAACACTGGACAATGCCTATATTATTCTTGACGAGGCACAGAATACGACCGAAGCACAGATGAAAATGTTTTTGACGCGTATCGGATTTGGCTCTAAAGTTGTTGTAACAGGGGATGCGTCCCAAAAGGATCTGGCAGCCGGAACGACGAGCGGACTGGATGTTGCAGTCAGGGTACTGTCAAAGGTTGATGAAATTGAATTTTGTAATCTTACGAGCAAGGATGTAGTAAGACATCCACTTGTACAAAAAATCGTAAAGGCTTATGAAGAGTATGAAAGAAAAGAAACTAGAAAAGTTACAAAAAAAGAATCGAGAAAAACAGGAGAAACGGGTCAGAGAAATCGTAGGTATTAAAGAGATTGCGGTTACACTTCTGGCAGCACTGCTTCCTTCCCTGGTGTATTTTTTGTATTGTTTTATGTCCAATTGCCTGAATGATGTTTTTGTGACGAATGAACTCAGACTGATACTTTTATCGGTGGTATATATGTTTGTGGTTTTGACAGCGTTTTGCAAAAATGGATTTTATTATAACAACGCAAAACACCCGGGGCGTTTTTTGACAGTTTATGTTGTGGGAATACTGCTTGTGGTGCTTAATGTTTTTCTGATAGACAAACTATGGCTGTTTTTACCGCTGGCTGTTACGCTGGTACTGTTTTCCGGACTTCAGACAGGAATTGTATCTTATCTGCTTCTATTGTATCTTCAGATGATGCTTACGGGGGCAGATCCGGTTGTATTTTTTGCCTATGTCTGCATCGGAATCATCGGAATAGCGTTGTTTAGTTATCTGGATATCGATTTTGTATTCGGAGTTCCTCTTTTTACGGGACTGGTACTTGTGTTTGCGGCGCTTCTTACGATGGAATTTGCGCTCAGCGGCCATCTTCAGTTTGATGCATTTTTATATGTGGCCATCAATATTTTTGTCAGTTTTTTACTTTTGACATTTGTTCTGAAATATGTCAGTTATCATATTTTACATAAGGACAGAGATAAGTATCAGGAAATTAATGATCCGGAATTTGCTCTTTTGACAGAATTAAAAAATACATCACAGAGAGCGTACTATCACGCAGTGCATACGGCGTATTTCAGTGAGAAACTTGCCAGAAAAATCGGAGCAGATGAGATGCTTGCAAAGGCAGGCGGATATTATCACAAAATCGGAAAGATGCGCGGAACGAATAATCTGAAAAATGCCCTTGAGATTGCAAAAGAATATCATTTTCCGCCACAGCTTGTACAACTTTTAAAGGAATATGGCGGGAAGAATACCGTGCTTCGCTCAAAGGAGGCGGCAATTGTGGTTTTGGCGGATGCAATGGTTTCTTCGGTGATGTTTTTGTTTGAAAAGGATAAAAATGCGGTACTTGACTATGAACAGATTGTTTCGGTGGTATTTAAGAAGCAGATAGGAAGCGGTTTGCTGGATCATTGTGAATTGACCATGGATCAGCTTCGCCAGATTCGTACGATGTTTATGGAGGAAACCTTATATTATGACTTTTTACGTTGAGAATGAAACGCAGGCGGAGTTCCCGTTTGATATAGCAGAAACCTTTGAGCGGGTAGCGCGTGAGGCTTTAAAATACGAAAAATGTGAATACGAGGCCGAAATCAGCCTTTTGATTACGGATGCGGAAGGTATTCGGGTATATAACAGAGAATACAGACAGATTGATAAAGAAACGGATGTCCTGTCGTTTCCGGCAGTAGATTATGATGCACCTTCCGATTTTTCGCTTGTCAGGGAGGATGAAAGTTGCTATATCAATCCGGACAGCGGTGAGCTTGTTCTCGGAGATATTATTTTAAACGAGGAGCGGGTAAGATCACAGGCGGAGGAGTTTGGACATACACTTTTGCGTGAATTCGCATTTTTATTGACGCACAGTATGCTTCATTTATTGGGCTATGACCATATGGAAGCAGAAGAAGAGAAAGAGATGTTTGCAAGGCAACACGCGATTTTACATTCCATGGGAATTGACAGAGACTGAGAAAATCAGAGGATAATATATGAGCGAAAAAAACAAAAGATCAAATTTTATAAAGCAGAACGGAGTCAAGGGAATTGCAGCATGGACCATCTTGTTTGTGTTTGTGATTAAAATGGTGTATCTCTCGTATCAGACGGGAATGAACGGAGTATCTTTTTATGCATACGGAGATATCTTGTTTATACTATGCTATATTTTGTTTGGTATTGCAGTGCTTGGAATTGAAAAAAGATTAATATATTTTCAGTTTAATCATGGGAATTACCGAAATGCGATGAAGGTATATCGGGTGATTACAGGAATGCTTTTAATAACGGCTACGATTGTGTCAGCGACCCTCTTTTTCGCAGCACCGCAGCTTAGTACGCTGCTGTTTCATACGAAGCTTTGTAGTCTGCAGATTCGAATTATATCCCTCGCAATCTGGTTTTGGATTGTGATGTTTTCAATCAGAGGGTATATGGAGGGCGTTGGGAATCCGATGCCGGGAATCTATGCGGACTTGCTGTCTTTTTTGACGGCATTGATTGTTACAATTCTTACGCAGCCCGCATTTACGGAATATGGAACGAAGGTTTCTGCCCTGATGAGACAGGATGCTTACCTGTATGCGTATGCATCATGTAGCGGTGCACTCGGTCTGGTGATCGGCGGAATCCTCGGAACGATGTTTTTGATTATGGTGCGTACGGTGTTTGGAAAAGAGATTCGCCGAAGAGTTCGAAATGATGAAGCACATAAGACAGATTCAACACAGGATATCTTATGGAACTTTTTCAGTAATTATATAAAGAGTGTGTTTATTGAGCATATTGGTGTGATATTGGCCGTTGTTCTGTTTGTGGTTTATGCGCATATGAGTGGGCTGGCGCAGGGCGGTGCAGGTATGCTGTATGTGGGAATGGTAGTACTTATTCTTCCGGTAGCATTACCGGCATGGCAGATTGGCGCTTCGTTCACAAAGCAGCTTACGGCTATTATGAAACAGGCAGATTATCACCACGCAAAAGAGCGTATGTGTTTTTATATGAAATTGTTATCCTATGTGACGCTACTGCCGGTAGTGTTTGGAGGAGTCTTGGCATCTTTACTTGCTGAGACGTTGTTTGATGTAGAACAGGAAGCACTTGCAGGGGTAATACGTATCGGAATGGTTTGTGCTGTTTTGGTGGCGTTTGGCATTTTTTTCCGTCAGGCGATGTCAGTTTTGATAAAACCTTATGTACGAAATTTGTGTGCAGGACTTTTCGGTGTGTCAGGAATCGGGTTTTGGTTCATTTTGTCATGGAGCGGCCAGACACCGGAGGAGTGTGTGGCATATGCATATGTTTTGGCAAACCTTTTGTTTTTCCTTTTGACAGGATTCCTGGTGTTAAAGAAAATACGTATCTACAATCGTTTGTTTGAATGTTTGGGAATTTCGTTGATAGGAGCCGTAATTGCTGCGGCGGCAGCATTTGGAATATATACACTGCTCGGAGCGATGGTTCCTTCCGGAGTGATGATGATTCTGAGTATGGGAGTAGCATATCTGGTATTTGTGCTGGTGTGCGTATTTCTTCATTTGTTTGAAGCGCATGAGTGGAGAGAAGTACCTGCATCAGGACTGCCCGTTGCACTGGCAAAAATGATTGGTAAGTATTAAAAAAAGAATATCGGAAATACTGATACAAGAACTAACAGCTGTAAGGAGTAGGTATGAAGGTTGTTTATCGTATCAGTATTATATTAAATATTTTATTTGCAGGATATATATTAGTCCGCGGAGGTGAGCTTCTGATGAGGGAGTATCTCTTGTCCGCGGGAGAAGTTGCTTTGGAACAAAATACAAGGCAACCGGAAAGTACACAAACTTCTGCTGTGCAGGAGCATGTAACGTGTGACACGATTTATACCATCTCGGAATATGATCTTTCCACAGGGCGTCAGGAAGTCTATCAGGAACTTCTTCCGGCCGCAATCATCGGAATGAATCGACAGCAGCTTGTTGAGTGGCTGGATGATTATAATCTGAGTGTCCCTTTGGAGGATCTGGAGGACGGGTTTTTGTCTATGGAACTTTTATCCTTTTCTCCACAGGAAATTCGTGTGAGAAAACGGGTGGAAAGTATAGAAGAGCCACAGCCTGAGCCGGCAAAGCAGCCTGCACAGCTGATGCAGGCAGAAGTAGTACAGACCGTGTCGGGTAACGAAGGGATTTACGGATGCATTCTGGCACAGGAGGGACTGTTAACCGTATATGATGGTATGCGTCGACATGTCATTTTGTATACAGACATTTCGTTGTTTGATCTTCCGGAAACAATCCAGCAGGAAATTTTAGAAGGAAAGAATGTGGCTTCCGAACAGGAACTATATAATCTGCTTGAATCGTATTCAAGCTGATGAAATGGGGAGGAAGCAGAAAGGAACTACCATGCGCATCGGAGTAATCGGCGGTGGCGCGTCCGGTATGATGGCTGCGATTACAGCAGCCCGTGCGGGGGCACAGGTCACGATAATAGAACATACCGCGCGAGTGGGTAAAAAAATATTATCCACAGGAAACGGGAAGTGTAATTTCACGAACCAGAATCTTTCGAAGGGTGATTATAACGGCAATCATCCTTCTTTTGCGGAGCCTGCACTAAAGGTGTTTGACAATCAGAAAACACTTCTGTTTTTTGAGGATTGCGGAATGGCGGTCACCTGCAAAAGAGACGGTTATTATTATCCGCACAGCGGTCAGGCATCCACTCTTTTAAATGTGCTTCGATTCCAATTAGACGTATTAAACATCCGCATAGAGACAGAGTGTTACATAGATACGATACAAAAGAAAGATGGAAAATTTTATCTGGGCGGTAGAGAGAAAAAATTTGTATTTGATAAGCTGATTCTTGCCTGCGGTGGAAATGCTGCGCCGGCGACAGGGTCGGACGGCAGCGGATATAAACTGGCAAAAATGCTCGGCCACCGGATTGTGAAACCTTTGCCGGTACTGACGTATGTGCGTAGTAAGGATGCTTGCTTGAAAGAACTCGCCGGTGTGCGCGCCGGAGCACAGGTATCCTTGTATGTTGACGGAACTTTGATACAGACCGAAGAGGGAGAGCTGCAACTAAATAAAGACAATGTGTCCGGAATTCCGGTTTTTCAGTTCAGTCACGCGG
The DNA here is from genome assembly GCA_017623815.1 of Lachnospiraceae bacterium. Classification (GTDB taxonomy): domain Bacteria; phylum Bacillota; class Clostridia; order Lachnospirales; family Lachnospiraceae; genus SVFI01. The sequence goes on along the minus strand of JAGAOK010000011.1, from coordinate 87,291 downwards.
CCATCAGAGCGTTGGATCAGAAAAAGAAAGTGGCAGTAGTCATTGATTTTCTTCCTCATGAGGATATCGAGTTTCTGTTAAATAAAATGGAGAATCATTTAAAAATTATTTATAACAATATTCCGGCATCGGAAGTGTTTTCGGCAATCGTAAATAAAAAAGTAAGTCAGGCCATATTTCGCCGGGCTTCGGTCCCGTTTGACAAAGAGATGGGAAAATTATCCCAAAAGGAGCTTGGCAGGGTGGTTTCACTCATAAAAGCGTTTCCGCTGGAGGTTTGTTCCTACCCCGGATTTGAGGCAGCGCAGGCAACAATGGGCGGTGTGGATACAAACGAAATTAATCCGCACACGATGATGTCCGAAAAGGTAGAAGGTCTCTATTTTGCAGGAGAGATCATGGATATCGACGGAAGATGCGGAGGATATAACCTGCAGTGGGCATGGAGCAGCGGATATGTTGCAGGATGTCACAGTGCAGCTGGAGAAGTAACATGTTACGAGTCAATCAATGTAAAGTAAATATTCATTATACAGAAGAAGATGTGCGCCGTAAGGTGGCGGGTATGCTTCGGGTAAAGCCGGACGAAATCCGGAAAATGGAAATCCGGAAAGAGTCTCTGGATGCGAGGAAAAAACCGGAATTATATTATTCACTGGTGGTGGATGTGCACCTCGACAATGAAAAAAAGATTCTGGCTCGCTGCAGGCAAAAAGATATAACGGTTGCGGAGACAAAAAACTATCGTTTTCCGGTGACAGCAGAAAAACGCCCGGAAAAATCGCCGGTGATCGTCGGTGCAGGGCCCGCGGGGCTGGTTTGCGCCTACTATCTGGCAAAGCACGGGTTTGCACCCATAGTGCTTGAACGCGGAAAATGTGTGGAGGAGCGTATGGAAGATGTGGAACGCTTCTGGGAGACGGGCATCTTAGATCCCGGATCGAATGTGCAGTTTGGCGAAGGCGGTGCGGGTACGTTTTCAGACGGAAAGCTAAATACGCTGGTAAAGGATAAATTCGGACGCTGTAGGGAAGTGTTGCAGCTTTTTGCGGCAATGGGGGCTCCGGATGACATCGTATACAAACAAAAGCCCCATGTCGGAACCGATTTGTTGGTTGATATGGTGCGTAATTTGCGAAATGCAATCATTGAGGCCGGAGGCCGGGTGCAGTTTCAAAGTCAGGTGACGGATTTTGAGACAAAAGACGGAAACATAAGTGCAGTTATCATAAACGGGAAAGAGCGCATTGAGACAGATCATGTGGTGCTTGCCATCGGACACAGTGCGAGGGATACGTTTGAAATGCTGCTGAAAAACCGGATGGAAATGCAGCCTAAGGCATTTGCCGTGGGATATCGCGTGCAACATAAGCAGGCCGAAATCGATCTGGCACAATATGGCAGTCAGAGTCCGGAAACACTGGAAAGGCTCGGCGCAGCGTCTTATAAACTGACTGCACAGACATCTACGGGGAGAGGTGTTTATTCCTTTTGTATGTGTCCCGGAGGCTATGTGGTAAATGCGTCAAGTGAGCCGGAAAAACTGGCGGTCAACGGGATGAGCTACCGAAGCAGAGACAGCAGGGTGGCAAACAGTGCGATTATTATTTCGGTTACTCCCGAGGATTTTCGTGACAAAAGCCCGCTTGGTGGTGTAGAATTTCAGAGGGAATTAGAACACAGGGCCTATACGCTGGCACAGGGAAAGATTCCGGTGCAGACTTTAGAAGATTATAAGGCGGGAAAAGCAACGGAAGATGTGCAGGGACTTACGCTTTGTATGAAAGGCCGGTTTGCAGGCGCTAATCTTCGAGGACTTCTTCCGGCGCAGATGGAAGATGCGTTTTTGGAAGCGATGGAAGCGTTCGGAAAGAGCATTTGCCGGTTCGACGCCTCGGGTACAGTGCTTGCAGGTATTGAGAGCAGAACCTCATCCCCCGTAAAAATCGTACGTGACGAGACGGGTGAGGCGTCGGTAAAGGGCATTTATCCCTGCGGGGAAGGTGCAGGCTATGCAGGAGGGATTACCTCTGCGGCCATGGACGGACTGCTGATTGCAGAAAAAGTGGCTGTAAGCATGACAAAATAAGAAAAAGAACAGAAAGAAGATAAAAAAATGAATCCAAGAGAATTTTTAAAAGACAAACAGAGAATTGTAGTAAAGATCGGATCTTCCTCTTTGCAGCATGCGCAGACAGGAGACCTTGATTATATCAAATTAGAGGTGCTGGTAAGAGAACTTTGCAATCTCCGCAATCAGGGGAAGGATGTAATTCTTGTGACAAGCGGAGCAATCGCAGCAGGTAAGAAAGCAGTGCATATTGATAAAAAGGACAATCCGATTGCGGTAAAGCAGGCGTGTGCAGCGATTGGTCAGGCAAGACTGATGATGACTTACCAGAAGATTTTTGCAGAGTACAATCAGGTGGCAGCACAGATTCTTATGACCAAAAACACTATCGTAGATGACCTGAACCGATTTAATGCAAGAAATACATTTAACGAGCTGTTAAAACTCGGTGTGATTCCGGTCGTAAATGAAAATGATACGGTAGCAACGTACGAAATCGAGTTTGGTGACAATGATACCCTTTCAGCAATCGTAGCATCGCTTGTCGGTGCAGATTTGCTGATTCTGATGTCGGATATCAACGGTCTTTACACGGACGATCCGAACCAAAATCCGGATGCAAAGTTTATCAGTGTGGTAGACCAGATTGATGAGAATATTATGGGAATGGGAAAAGAAAGTACCGGAAGTAAGGTCGGTACCGGCGGAATGAATACGAAGTTGTCCGCAGCTAAGATAGCAACGTGTTCCGGTGCGGACATGGTTATTGCAAATGCATCGGATATACGTATCCTGCACCGCATTATGGACGGCCGCGAGCACGGAACCTTGTTTAAAGCACATAAGGATGAGGCGTTTGACCTGATTACCTATGTAGAAAATATGCATAAATAAAAGGAGAATGAAATGGAAAAATCCAGAATTGACCGTATCAATGAACTGTATCATAAATCACAGGCGGAAGGTCTGACCGAGGAGGAAAAGAAAGAGCAGAAGATGCTGCGCGAGGAATACATTGCTATTGTCCGTGCAAATTTCCGGAATCAGTTAAACAACATTGATATTCAAAACGAAGACGGAACAATCACTAATCTCGGAGAAAAGTATGGAAACAAAGAGGCAAATTAGACAGGAGATTTTGTCGCGCAGAGATGCAGTTTCGGAAAGTGAAAGAGCCCGGATGAGCGAAGCAATTTTTCAGGGCATATTGGAATTGCCGGAATTTCGCGCGGCAGAGCAGGTACTGATGTTTGCAGGATACGGCTCAGAGCCGGACACGCTGCCCTGGATACAGGAATGTATCCACATGGGAAAACGTGTGTTTTGTCCCCGCGTCATCGGAGAGGTTATGGAGTTTTATGAAATAAAAGCGCTTACCGAGCTTGTGAGCGGCTACAAAGGCATTCAGGAACCACTGCCGGACGAACAGAAAAAATACAGCCCGATGCCGCAGGACTTTATGCTGGTTCCGGGGACCGTGTTTGACCGTGAAGGGAACCGGATCGGCTACGGAAAAGGCTTTTATGACAGATATTTAAGCGATGTGTTTTGCCGGGAGACGGCGGCAGTTGCCTTTTCTTTGCAATTAGTGGAAAAAGGTAGAATTCCGGTGGAAGCAACGGACCGGAAAATGAAATGTATTGTGACAGAACTTGAGACAATCAGGATCTGAGAAAGGATGGAAAATATGGAATTATCAGAAATCGGAAAACGTGCGAAAAGTGCAAAATATGAGGTGGCACTTTTAGATACAGAAACCAAAAATGCTTTACTCAATCAGATTGCAGATGCAATTGTAGCGGATGCACAGACGATTATTACGCAGAATGCGATAGATATGGAAAACGGACGCAAAAACAATATGCATCCGGGTCTGCTTGATCGCCTTATGTTAAATGAGGACAGGGTAGAAGCAATTGCCGAAGGACTCCGTCAGGTGGCAGAGCTTCCGGATCCGGTCGGACAGGTGCTGGAAACCTTTACACGTCCGAATCAGATGGTAATCGAAAAAGTCAGTGTTCCGATGGGAGTTATCGGTATTATTTATGAATCCCGTCCGAATGTGACACCGGATGCGTTCGGTCTTTGCTTTAAGGCCGGAAATGCCGTGATTTTAAAAGGCGGTTCCGATTGTCTGTATTCTAACAAGGCGATTACAGACTGTATCCGCAAAACGTTGAGTGAAAACGGACACAATCCGGATATGATTCAGCTCATTGAAGCGACAGACCGTAGTGTGACGGCAGAATTTATGAAAATGAAAGAATACGTGGATGTTCTCATTCCACGCGGCGGTGCAGGACTTATCCGTGCGGTGGTGGAAAATGCAACAATTCCGGTGATTGAAACAGGTACGGGGAATTGCCATGTATATGTAGATAAAGAGGCGGATATGGCTAAGGCGATTGCCATTATCATGAATGCAAAGACGCAGAGAATCGGAGTATGTAATGCCTGTGAATCGCTGGTGGTACATAGTCAGATCAAAGATGCGTTTTTGCCACAGCTTGCAAAGGCATTGCAGGAAAAATCCGTGGAAATCCGTGCCGACGAGCGTGCGATGGAAGCCATGGACGGAATCGACGGAATTATAAGTGCGACAGAAGAAGACTTTGGCAAAGAATATCTGGACTATATTCTCTCTGTAAAGACAGTTGACAGTGTAGAGGAAGCAATTGCACATATTAACAAATATAATACCGGGCATTCCGAGTGTATCGTGACCGAAGATGATAAGGCGGCTGCGAAGTTTAAACAGCAGGTAGATGCAGCTTGTGTTTACGTGAATGTTTCGACAAGATTTACGGACGGATTTGAGTTTGGTTTCGGTGCAGAAATCGGAATCAGTACGCAGAAACTCCATGCAAGAGGACCGATGGGACTGCGTGAACTGAATTCCTATAAATATACGATCTCGGGCGATGGCCAGATCAGATAATGACGAGGTTTTTACATGATAAAGAAAGAAGATTTGGAAATAAAAATGCAAAGCTTTGACCTGACGATGACACCGCCGGCAGAGGAACCGCAGCGTCAGTATTATTATATTGCAAAGGCGAAGAAACTTGTGCAGGAGTTAGAAACACGCCTTGGCAGAAAACCGACCTTCTGCGTGACAACCTTTGGGTGTCAGATGAATGCCAGGGATTCCGAAAAACTTTCCGGTATTTTGGAAGAAATCGGATACGTAGATAACGGCAGCGACGAAAAGTCGGATTTTGTCATCTATAATACCTGTACCGTGCGCGACAATGCCAACCAGAGAGTGTATGGACGACTCGGAGCGCTGAGCAATTATAAAAAGAAAAATCCACAGATGCGGATTGCTCTTTGCGGATGTATGATGCAGGAGGAAACGGTAATCGCAAAGCTTAAGAAAAGCTACCGTTTTGTTGATCTGATTTTCGGAACACACAATATTTTCAAATTTGCAGAGCTTGTCTGCGATATGCTTGAAAGTGAGGATATGATTGTGGATATCTGGGAGTCAACCGACAAAATCGTGGAGGATCTTCCGATTGTTCGAAAATATCCGTTTAAATCAGGAATCAATATTATGTTCGGATGCAACAATTTCTGTAGTTACTGCATTGTTCCGTATGTGCGCGGCCGTGAGCGCAGCCGCAGTCCGGAGGATATTATCCGCGAGATAGAGATGCTGGTGGCAGATGGCGTGGTAGAGATCATGCTGCTTGGCCAGAACGTAAATTCCTATGGAAAGAATCTGGACAATCCAATCAGTTTTGCACAGCTTTTACAGAAAATAGAGCAGATAGAAGGACTTGAGCGGATCCGATTTATGACATCGCATCCAAAGGACTTGTCAGATGAACTGATTGAAGTGATGCGTGATTCGAAAAAGATATGCAGACATCTCCATCTGCCTCTTCAGTCAGGATCCACACGGATCTTGGAGCAGATGAACCGTCGCTATACCAAAGAGCAGTATCTGGAACTTGCGCTTAAGATTCGCAGAGAAATACCGGATATTTCCCTTACGACCGATATTATTGTCGGATTTCCGGGAGAAACGGATGCGGATGTTGATGATACCATCGATGTGATTCGCAAAGTCGGTTATGATAATGCATTTACATTTATCTATTCAAAACGTACGGGAACTCCGGCGGCAGCGATGGAAAATCAGGTGCCGGAGGACGTGGTTAAGCGCAATTTTAACCGCGTGCTTGAAACCGTGCAGGAAGTATCCAAAAACAGGACGGTTGTGTATACCGGACAGGAAGTGGAAGTGCTTGTGGAAGAAATCAACGAGCACGACGACAGCCTTGTAACAGGAAGAATGTCAAATAACACTATGGTTCATTTTAAGGGAGATGCTTCTTTGGTCGGAACCCTGCAGAGAGTATATCTGGAGGAATGTCACGGATTTTATTATACCGGACGAAGTATTTAATCTAAGACAAGAGAAAGAAGAGAGAAAATATGGCAGAATTAACACCGATGATGAAACAGTATATGGAAACAAAAGCCCAGTACAAAGACTGTATTTTGTTTTATCGTTTAGGTGATTTTTATGAAATGTTCTTTGAGGATGCAGTTACTGTCTCGAGGGAGCTGGAAATTACGCTGACGGGGAAAAACTGCGGGCTGGAGGAGCGTGCACCGATGTGCGGAGTTCCGTGGCATTCGTCAGAAGGATATTTGACCAAATTGGTCAGCAAGGGCTACAAGGTCGCCATCTGTGAACAGGTAGAAGATCCGAAGCTTGCCAAGGGACTTGTAAAGCGCGAGGTTACACGTATTGTAACTCCGGGTACAAATCTAAATATGCAATCACTTGAGGAAAGTAAAAATAACTATCTTATGTGTGTTGCCTATATGGATGAAAAAATCGGGGTTTCTGTGGTGGATGTATTGACCGGGGACTATCATGTGACGGAAGTATCGGACGTGAATAAGCTTCAGGATGAAATTATGAAGTTTATGCCGTCGGAGATTATTTGTAATGAAAATTTCCTTGTGAGCGGCTATATGATCGATGATCTGAAGGAGCGCCTCGGGATTACAATATACAAAATGGATGCATGGTATTTTGACGAAGATACCTGCAGACAGCTTTTGATGAAACATTTTCATGTCAGCACGATGACTGCGCTTGGAATTGATGATTTTGCTGCAGGACAGATTGCAGCCGGTGCGGTGCTGCAGTATCTTTATGAGACACAAAAGACCGGGATTTCCAATATTACAAGGCTCAATCCTTATGTGGCCAGCAAATATATGCTTCTTGACAGTTCGACGAGGCGCAATCTGGAACTGACGGAGACGCTTCGTGAGAAAATGAAACGAGGATCGCTTCTGTGGGTGCTTGATAAGACCAGAACCGCGATGGGAGCCAGAACGCTGCGAAATTACATAGAACAGCCGCTGATTGATCTTGAGGACATTGTGATGCGTCAGGATGCAATCGAAGAATTGAATAAGAATGTCATATCGAGAGATGAACTGAGAGAATATTTAAATCCGATTTATGATCTGGAACGACTTTTGGGAAAAATCAGTTATAAGACAGCAAATCCGCGTGATCTGATTGCATTCCGCAATTCCCTGCAGATGCTTCCGCCGATTCGTATGGTACTCGGAGATTTTGAGTCGCAGCTTTTGCAGAATATCTGCGAAGATGTAGACGGACTGGAAGATCTTTGCGGCCTGATTGAGGATGCGATTGAAGAGGAGGCACCGATTTCGTCGAAAGAAGGCGGAATTATCAAAGCCGGTTTTTCCGAAGATGTAGATCATTTCCGTCAGGCAAAAACAGACGGAAAAGCATGGCTTGCAGAGCTGGAAGAGGCAGAGCGCCAAAGAACCGGAATAAAAAATTTAAAGATCAAATACAACAAAGTGTTCGGTTATTACCTGGAGGTAACGAACTCGTTTAAAGATATGGTACCGGAGGATTATATCCGTAAGCAGACGCTGGCAAATGCCGAGCGATATACCATGCCGAAGCTCAAAGAAATGGAGGATACCATTTTAAATGCGGAGGACAAGCTTTACGGTCTGGAATATGATTTGTTTTGTGAAATCCGGGATGCGCTTGCTGACAATATGGAGCGAATCCAGCGTACGGCCAAGGCTATTGCAGCACTTGATGTGTTCTGCAGTCTGGCATATGTGGCAGAGCGCAATAACTATGTGCGTCCGAAACTGAATACCAGAGGTATTCTTGACATCAAAGACGGACGTCACCCGGTAGTCGAAAAAGTGATTAAAAACGATATGTTTATCGCAAATGATACCTTCCTTGACAATGACAAGCATCTGATTTCAATTATTACAGGACCGAATATGGCAGGTAAGTCCACCTATATGCGTCAGACGGCGCTTATCGTGCTGATGGCACAGATTGGAAGCTTTGTTCCGGCAAAGAGTGCAAAGATCGGGATTGTGGATCGTATCTTTACCCGTGTCGGTGCTTCAGATGACCTTGCAAGCGGACAGTCTACTTTCATGGTGGAAATGAATGAGGTGGCAAATATTCTGCGAAATGCAACGTCTAAGAGTCTGCTGATTTTAGATGAGATCGGAAGAGGTACCTCCACCTTTGACGGTCTTTCCATTGCCTGGGCGGTGGTAGAACATATCAGCAACCGGAAGATTCTGGGAGCAAAGACACTGTTTGCCACGCATTATCATGAATTGACCGAGTTGGAAGGGAAGATGAATAACGTCAACAATTACTGCATAGCGGTAAAGGAAAAAGGCGATGACATTGTATTTTTACGTAAAATCGTAAAGGGCGGCGCAGACCGAAGCTACGGTATTCAGGTGGCAAAACTGGCCGGAGTACCGGACATGGTCATTGACCGCGCCAAAGAAATTGCGGAGCAGCTTTCCGACAATGATGTAACGGAAAAAATACAGAGCATACAGACAAATATCAAAAGCGAAAAGGCAAAGGTTAAAAAATACGATCAGGTGGATCTGGCTCAGATGTCATTATTTGATACGGTAAAAGATTCGGATGTCATCGATGAACTTGCATCCATTGATATTCAGACCTTGACACCGCTTGATGCACTCAATACGTTATATAAACTTCAAAATATGATCAAGAACAGATGGAGTAATACAGATGAATGAAATTCATATTCTGGACAGTAATACAGTCGATCAGATTGCAGCCGGGGAAGTAGTGGAACGCCCTGCTTCCGTGGTAAAGGAACTGGTGGAAAATGCGATTGATGCGGGTGCAAAGCATATTACCGTGGAGATAAAAGATGGCGGTATCAGTTTTATCCGTGTGACTGATGACGGAAGCGGAATCGATGAAAGCCAGCTTTCCAAAGTGTTCCTGCGTCACGCCACGAGTAAGATTACCCAGGCGGAGGATTTGGAAACCGTGATGAGTCTCGGATTTCGCGGAGAGGCGCTTTCCAGTATTTCCGCAGTCTGTCAGGTGGAACTGATCACCAAGACCGTGCAGGCACTTACCGGATCGCGAATCTGCATAAACGGCGGGCAGGCGCAGCCGCCGGAAGAAATCGGTGCTCCGAACGGAACGACGATACTGGTAAGAAATATATTCTTTAATACACCGGTACGGCGGAAGTTTTTAAAAACTCCGGCGACAGAAGGCGGATATATCGCTGATTTTATGCAGCATATGGCACTTTCGGTACCGGATGTTGCTTTTCAGTTCATTGTAAACGGACAAACTAAATTTTTTACGTCCGGAAACGGAAAAGCGGATGAGATTATTTACCGCATTTACGGAAAAGATGTCACAGAGCATATGATTCCGATTGAGGCCCGGGGAGAAGGAATCCGCATTACCGGATTTTTGGGGAAACCGATTTTGAATCGTGCCAATCGCAGTTATGAGATATTTTTTGTAAACAAACGATACATCAAAAGTACTTTGATTTCTTCCGCGGTGGAAGAAGGCTATAAAACATTTTTGATGCAGCATAAATACCCGTTTGTGGTGCTCCATTTTGAAATGGATCCGACAAGGATCGATGTCAACGTGCATCCGACGAAAATGGATATCCGCATGAATGAACCTGGATATGTACTTTCTTTTATCCGGGATGCAGTAAAGGAGACACTGACAGGACGGACATTTATCGCATCGGCAGAACAGACACCGGACCCGGAAAAAAAGGGAGACAGAAAGCAGGAAAAGACATTGACGGCAATGATTCCTCAGCCGTTTGAAGAAAAGAGACGTCTTTTGTCAGAACAGAGAACGGCGCAGCCGGTGGGTGGTACTTCGATGACCGGAGTAGTCAAAGAAACGGGGAAATATATGGCTATGCCACCGGAAGAGAAACGGATGGAGATTTCCAAAGAAGATTTGCCGAAGGCAGAACCGCCGAAAGAAGAACCGCAGCAGTTAAAACTTTTTGATGAAGAAACGCTGGCGCGTCAGGAAATAGAAAATTTTGCGATTATCGGACAAGTGTTTGACACGTATTGGATTTTGGCTTTGCCGGAAAAACTCTATTATGTGGATCAGCACGCAGCGCATGAAAAAGTGATGTATGAACGTCTGATGAAACAGTACCGCGAAAAGGAAATTGCAATGCAGGCGTTAAATCCGCCGATGGTGGTTTCCCTCACGCCGAAGGAAAAGACAGTACTTACAACACATATGGATGTGTTTGCAGCCCTTGGTTTTGAAATGGATGAGTTTGGCGAAGATACCTATGCGGTGCGAAGCGTTCCGACCGATCTTTACGGTCTGAGCGAGCGACAGCTGTTTTTGTCAGTGCTGGATGAACTTGTGGAGTTCCCGGTTAAGGGAGATTCCGATGCGGTGCTTTCCAAGATTGCAAGTATGTCCTGTAAAGCAGCGGTAAAAGGCAATCAGACACTTTCGCGAAAGGAAGCAGAAGAGCTGATGAAAGAACTTCTTGCCTGCGAAAATCCGTTTAACTGCCCGCATGGCAGACCGACTATTATTTCCATGACAAAATATGAACTTGAGAAAAAGTTTAAAAGGTAAGAGTATGACAGAAAAGAAGAAGTTGGTTATATTGACCGGACCGACAGCGGTCGGCAAAACAAAGTTATCCATTGAGCTTGCAAAGCGGATAGGCGGAGAGATTATCTCCGCCGATTCTATGCAGGTTTATAAATATATGGACATTGGATCGGCAAAGATCATGCCACAGGAGATGGATGGGGTTGTCCATCATTTGATTGATGTTTTAAATCCGACAGAGGATTTTGATGTCTATCGGTTTTTACAGATGGCAAAAGTCAAAATGCAGGAGATTTACGAAAGAGGACATATTCCCGTCATTGTCGGAGGAACCGGTTTTTATATTCAGGCGGTTCTGTACGATATTGATTTTACACAGTCACAAGAGGACAGTGACCTTAGAATACAATTAGAGGAACTGGCGAAAACACAGGGAGCACATGTGCTGCATGAAATGCTTCGTGAAGTGGATCCGCAGGCGGCGGAAGAAATCCATGAAAATAATGTAAAACGCGTGATCCGTGCCATTGAATACTTCAGACAGACCGGTGAAAAGATTTCGGAGCACAATAAGGAGCAGCGTGCCAAGGAATCCCCGTATAATTTCTGCTATTTTGTGCTGAATGATGACCGCGCAAAATTATATGAGAGGATTGACCAAAGGGTGGATCTTATGCTGGAAGCAGGGCTGGTAGAAGAAGTAAAACAGTTGCAGGCTATGGGATGCAGGCGAGAAAGTACTGCCATGCAGGGACTTGGCTACAAGGAAATTATTGATTATCTGCAGGGGGAGATTGATCTGGAAAGAGCAATTTACCTGATTAAGCGAGATACCAGACATTTTGCAAAGAGGCAGATTACCTGGTTTAAAAGAGAAAAAGAGGTAGTCTGGGTACCGAGACAGCAACTTGGACCGGAAGATGAAAAACTGCTTGCTTACATGCTGTCAGAACTGAAAAAAAGAAAGATTTCGGAGGAAGAAAAATGACACAATTACAGGATATATACAAAGGTCTTTCCATTGACGCAGATGTGCTTGCGTTTGGGGAAAAGATTTTGGAGGAATGCAAAGAAAGGTTCGCAAAAATCGACGAAACGGCGGAATATAATCAGCTTAAGGTGGTAAAAGCCATGCAGGACGCAAAGGTGAGCGAAGCGTGTCTGCTCGGAACGACCGGATATGGCTATAATGACATCGGTCGCGATACGCTGGAGCAGGTATATGCCAATCTGTTTCATGCGGAAGATGCGCTGGTACGTCCGCAGATTACCTGCGGAACGCATGCGCTTGCCCTTGCGCTGATGAGCAATCTGCGCCCGGGAGATGAACTGCTTTCACCGGTCGGAAAACCGTATGATACGCTGGAGGAGGTAATCGGAATCCGTCCTTCCAGAGGTTCTCTGCGTGAATACGGAATCAGCTATCGTCAGGTAGACCTTCTGGATGGCGGTGAGTTTGACTGGGACGGAATCAAAAATGCAATCAATGAAAAAACAAAGATGGTAACCATCCAAAGATCCAAGGGGTATGAGCCGAGAAAGACCCTGTCCGTGGAACGAATCGGAGAACTGATTTCATTTATAAAAAACATCAAGCCGGAAATCATCTGTATGGTTGACAACTGCTACGGAGAATTTGTACAGCGCATAGAACCGACGGATGTCGGAGCGGATATGGTGGTAGGATCCCTGATAAAAAATCCGGGCGGCGGTCTGGCACCGATCGGCGGATATATTGCAGGAAAAAAAGAATGCGTGGAAAACGCAGCATACCGGCTGACTTCACCGGGACTCGGAAAAGAGGTGGGAGCGTCTCTTGGAGTGCTCTCTTCCTTCTATGAGGGACTGTTTTTAGCACCGACGGTTACGGCATCTGCGCTCAAGGGAGCCATTTTTGCGGCCAATATTTATGAAAGACTCGGATATCATGTGGTTCCGAATGCGACGGAAGAACGTTTTGATATTATTCAGGCGATTACCTTCGGGAATCCGGAAGGTGTGATTTCATTTTGCAAAGGAATTCAGGCAGCGGCACCGGTGGATAGTTTTGTAACTCCGGAGCCTTGGGATATGCCGGGGTATGATGCACCTGTCATTATGGCGGCCGGAGCCTTTGTTTCAGGATCTTCCATTGAACTGTCAGCGGATGGTCCTATCAAGCCTCCTTATGCGGTGTATATGCAGGGGGGACTTACCTTCCCGCATGCAAAATACGGAATGCTCAGAACCCTGCAGAGCATGAAGGATGACGGGGTAATTGATCCGGCAAAACTCAAAATAACAGATTTTTAGTCGAAAAAAAAACCACGAATTTTATATACATACTTTTTGTGGTGTGTTAAGATGTATCTAGTGTTTTGCAAATGAAATCTGGAGGATACAAATGAAAGGGAAAAACAATTGGGCCTGTTTTTTGATGATTCTGGCAGGTATTGTGATCGGAGGATTTGTCGGTTCTCTGTTCCCGAATTCGTTTCTGAATTACGGGCAGAGTTTCGGTCTGTCGTCGCCGGTTGTGCTCGATCTCGGGATTTTGGTCCTGACGTTCGGGCTGACGATTAAGATTACGGTTGCCAGCATTCTCGGAATCGTTATCGGGATTATTATTTATCGCTTTTTATAGGATTTGTCTGTGCACAAGATGATATGGACAGACTATGTATCAAAAGAAAGAAAACGGAAAGATTCAGCTTCTTCCCTACGACAAATTTCTGAAATACGGAGCACAGTCGTTAAGTGATGAAGAACTCCTTGCCATTATTTTACGTACCGGGACAAGGGGTGAGGATGCGGTGACACTGGCGTGCAGAGTTTTAGATCTTTGCGGCAAGCAGCGCGGTATTGAAGGACTGCATCATGTCACGATTGACCAGCTTAAACAGATTGTCGGAATCGGAGAAGTAAAAGCAATCAAACTCAAAGCAATCGCGGAGTTATCTACGCGCATTGCAAATGCAAAAGTAAAAAAGGATGTTTGTTTCAGACATCCGGGAGAGGTCGCACAGGCTTATATGGAGCAGATGCGCCACCTGGAGCAGGAACACTGCATTGCGGTGTTTGTGGACAATAAAGACAGTCGAATTATGGATGTCCGGCTTTCCATCGGCAATTTAAACTGCTCGATTATGTCAGCCAGAGAAATTTTCAGACAGGCACTTTTGTGCAATGCGGCGTCGGTCATACTGCTTCACAATCATCCAAGCGGAGATCCGTCTCCGAGCCGGGAAGACATCCGGCTGACACAGAGCCTGAAAGAGGCAGCATCCATTATGGAAATCCCCCTGCTTGACCATATTATTATCGGGGATAATACGTACATAAGCTTAAGAGAGAAAGGAGTTTTATAATGGCTTCGAGTGCATATGGTATTGACTTAGGTACCTGTAACATTAAAATTTATGAAAAAGGGAATGAGAGTGTTTTTTGTCAGAAAAACATCATTGCGATTGAAAACAAGGATTATCTGTTCGCGTATGGAGATGCCGCTTTTGATATGTATGAGAAAGCACCGGCAAATATTCATATTTCCTATCCACTTTGTAACGGTGTGATTGCGGACATTAAAAATATGCAGACACTTGTCAAATGTTTTATTACCGATCTGTGTGAAGGTTCGGTGAAACCGGCGGATTATTTTATTGCGGTTCCGACGGATGTAACGGAGGTAGAAAAGAGAGCGTTTTATGATCTTGTCAAAAACGCCAATGTAAAAGCCAGAAAAGTCATGGTTGTGGAGAAGGCAATTGCGGATGGCCTCGGACTCGGAATTGATGTTAAGAACTCACAGGGGGTTTTAGTTGTCGATGTCGGATACGATACAACAGAGATTTCTATCTTGTCACTCGGAGGTATTGTACTTAGCAAACTGATTAAGGTCGGCGGACAGAAATTTGACGATGCAATCCGTAATGCAGTAAGAAAAGAGTTTAATCTGATTATCGGCGGAAAGACAGCTGAAAAGGTAAAAATTTCATTGTCGCAGCTTGAGGAAGAAGGAAAAGGTGCGGTGGTATACGGCCGGGATATTGTAACCGGACTTCCGGTAGAAAGAGAGATTCCGACGGCTCTGATTGTGGAATGTCTCATAGAGCATTTTAATACCATTATTGATAATGTAAAAGTGATTCTCGAAAGAACTCCGCCTGAACTTGCAGCGGATATTTACAGACAGGGTATTTATCTGACAGGAGGTGCCAGTCAGGTAGGGCACTTAAGTCAGATGATAAGTAACGGAACAGGACTTAAGGTGAATGTGTCCGATACACCGGTGGAAAGTGTTGCCCTCGGACTTGCCAAGATCATCAAAGAAGATAATTATAAAACAGTAGCATACTCTATTGAAGGAATGGGTAACGGAGGAAGATAATGAGACGAAAACGGCAGAAGTTTACGATTCCAAGTAAATACTTATTGCTGATCATGACGGTTATCTGTATTCTGTTTATGGCAATCACATTTTTTACTGATTTTTTTGCAGCTCCGCTTAGCAATTTTGCCGGAGCTGTCATTATTCCGTTTCAATCAGGTGTCAGCAGGGTAGGAAGCTGGATGTCTGACCGCTCGGAGGAACTGAAATCCTTAAAGGATGTGCTGGCAGAAAATGAAAGGCTGCAGAAACAGGTGGATGCGCTTACGATAGAAAACAACTCCCTTCAGCAGGATAAATATGAACTGAACAATCTGCGTCAGCTTTATAAACTTGATCAGGAATATGCGGATTATAAGAAGATCGGTGCGCGTGTTGTGGCCAAAGAATCCGGTAACTGGTTCCATACCTTTATCATCGATAAAGGAAGCGATGACGGAATTGAAGTGGATATGAATGTCATGGCCGGAAGCGGCCTTGTCGGACGTGTTACGGAGGTTGGAAATGAATGGTCGAAAGTGGTTTCTGTTATCAATGACAATTCCAATGTCAGTGCGACGGTACTTTCCACCGAAGACTCCTGTATGGTACAGGGGAATCTGGAAACCATGAATCAGGGAGTTATCACGTTTTCAAAGCTGATTAACGGTGATGTGCAGGTAAAAGAAGGCGATAAAGTTGTGACTTCGCATATCAGTACCAAGTATCTTCCGGGAATTTTGATCGGATACATATCTACGATCAGTGCTGATGCAAATAATCTGACCAGCTCCGGATATTTAACTCCGGCAGTGGATTTTGCACATCTCGAAGAAGTGCTTGTCATTCTGGATCAGAAAAAGGATTATTCACAAGAGGAATAAAATATGAAACGTAATATTTTTATAGCGGTCATGGTGATTGTATGTTTTGTACTTCAGTCTACCTTGTTCCATACGTTATCATTTGGTGGGATTTCCCCAAATCTGCTGATAATTATTACGGCGGCGTTTGGATTTATGTGCGGAAGAACCTGTGGTCTTTTCGTCGGTTTTACTTCGGGGCTGCTTTATGACATCTTTTTTGGGGATGTGCTTTGTTTCCATGCACTTATTTACATGTATATCGGTTACATAAACGGTAACTTCAAACAAATCTTTTATAAAGATGATATTAAACTTCCGCTGGTTTTAATCACCTCCAGTGATCTTGTGTTTGGGCTTACCTATTATGTGCTGCTTTTTTTGCTCAGGGGAAGATTTCACTTTATACACTATTTAAAAACGATTATGATACCGGAAGTGGTATATACCATAGTGATAACGCTGATGTTATATCCATTTATTCGGTATGTAACAGGAAAATTAGAACAGCAGGAAAAAAGGAGCGAGGATAGTTTTGCTTAGATCGATCAAAGAATCTGTTCTTAATATGATAACATCCAGAATTTTTGTTCTGATTCTTGTGTTTTTTGCGCTATTTGGTGTTCTTGTATATCGTTTGTTTGATCTGCAGATTGTACACGGAAGTGAGTATCTGAATAATTTTAAACTAACGATCCGCAAAGAAAGAACGATTCCGAGTACGCGAGGAAATATTTTTGACAAAAACGGAGAACTGCTCGCCTACAATGAGTTGGCCTATTCGGTTACTATTGAAGACGTGTACGAGTCCGGGAGCGGAAAAAATAAGAGACTGAACGATACAATCGCTACGCTGATTGATATGATTCATTCGGGCGGAGACCGGATCGAAAATGATTTTGACATTGTTTTGGATGAAAATAATAATTTTGTATTTACGGTAGAGGGATCACAGCTTCTCCGTTTTTTGGCGGATGTCTATGGACAGGCTTATGTGGATAAACTGACGTATGCCCAGAGGACATCTTCGGCGGACGAGGTAATCCAGTATCTCGCAGGACCTAAGAAATTTGAGGTCGGACAGTATATGGATCCGGATGATAAAGATTCGGGATTTATTGTCGGGAGCGGTTATACCAAGGAAAAACTTCTGCAGATTGTGACCATCCGCTATGCAATGAGTCTGAACGGATATCAGAAATATATAGCGACAACGGTAGCCAAGGATGTTTCACAGGAGACCGTAGCCATGGTGATGGAAAACAGTCAGATTCTGGACGGTGTGTCCGTAACAGAGGATACAGTCCGCAAATATGTTGACAGCGTATACTTTTCCCATCTTATTGGTTACATAGGGAAAATATCCAATGAGGAATATGAGGACTTGTCCGAGAAGAATAAAAAATATTCGCTGACGGATATTGTCGGGAAAGCGGGCATTGAACAGTATATGGAGGAAACACTGCAGGGATCAAAAGGAACTGAAGTTGTATATGTGGACAATGTCGGAAAAGTAATTGAGACAAGTGACCGAAAAGAGCCTGCTGCAGGAAATGATGTCTATCTGACGATTGATAAGAATCTGCAAAAGGCAGTTTACAATCTTCTCGAGCAGAAGATTGCCGGTATCCTTGTTTCTAATATTCAGAATATAAAAGAGTATATTCCGGATGAAAATGCTTCCGCAGCAAAGATTAAAATCCCGATTTATGATGTGTATTTTGCATTGTTTAATAATAGTGTGATTGATATCGGCCATTTTACCGAGGAAAGCGCTAAGGAGACGGAACAGGCTGTGCAGCAGATTTTTGAACAAAAACAGGGTGAGGTTGTTGCGAAACTTCGGGAAGAGCTGACTGTGACGGCCACTCCTTACGATAAAATGTCTCTTGAGTATCAGGTGTATCAGCTTGCAATTGTCTCCATGCTGGAAGATGCAAATGTTATTAAGACAGCGGAAATTGATAAAGAAGATGAGACGTATCTGGCGTGGAAAAAAGATGAAGTGATCAGTCTGAAAGAATATTTAAATTATCTGATTTCTAAGGGCTGGATTGATATTGCGCAGCTTGACCTGCAGTCAAAGTATTCGGATTCGGAAGAAATATATCTGAAACTGGTAGATTATATTGCGGAGCATATTGTGCTTGATTCGTATTTTAACAAACGTCTGTATAAATACATGTTGCTGGATGACCGCATTACGGGGAAACAGGTGTGTATGCTGTTGTTTGAACAAAATGTGATAGACGGAACCGATGAAGAATGGCAGGCGCTTCAAAGCGGAAGCAAGAGCGCATATTCATTTATAATGGATAAAATCAAGAATCTTGATATTACACCGGCGCAGCTGGCACTTGATCCATGTTCCGGTTCCTGCGTGGTGACGGATACTGCAACAGGAGAAGTGCGGGCTCTGGTGACCTATCCGGGATATGACAATAATCGGTTAACCAATTCCATTGATTCGGATTATTATAATCGTATATATAACGATTTGTCCCAGCCAATGTGGAATTATGCAACGCAGCAGCTTTCTGCGCCCGGATCGACATTTAAGATGGTATCAGCGGCGACGGCATTAGAAGAAGGAGTAGTTGGTCCGTCAGAACAAATCGTATGTCGCGGAATCTGGGATACGATTAAGCCGGTTGCAAAATGCTGGATTTCGCCGAGTGCACATGGACCGCTTGGAATTTCCGGAGCCATCGGAAATTCCTGTAACTGTTATTTCTATGAAGCAGGATATCGTCTCAGCCGTCTGGACGGGGTTTATGACAGCGAAACGGGTCTGTCAAAACTGGGATATTATGCGGATCAGTTTGGTTTGTCCGAAAAGACGGGAATTGAGATTTCAGAGAGTGCTCCGAAGGTTTCAGATTTTGATGCGATTCGTTCTGCCATCGGACAGGGTAACAACAACTATTCGACGGTCGGCCTCGCCCGTTATGTTACGACCGTTGCCAATAACGGAAATTGCTACAATCTCAGCCTGATTGACAAAACGACGGATTCAGAAGGAAATATTTTAGAGGATTTCTCGCCGCAGCTTCGTAATAAAGTGGATTTGTCACAGACTACATGGAATGCAATCCATTCCGGAATGCGTCAGGTGGTTCAGGATAAAGCATATTTTGAAAATGTTACGATAAATGTGGCCGGAAAAACCGGTACGGCACAAGAAAATAAAAAACGTCCGAATCATGCGCTTTTTGTGTGTTATGCACCATATGAAGCGCCGGAAATTGCCATTGCCACGCGTATCGCTTATGGATACGCTTCCGATAATGCTGCACAGATGACGAAAGACGTAATCATGTATTACTTTGACCTTGAGGAAGAAGATGCACTGATTACAGGAACGGCAGAAGATGAAAACGCGACCCAGGTGACCGGTGACTAGAACAGAATATAAGAAGGAAGATAAGATGAAGGAAAAGGTCAGGCTGAAAAGTTATACAAAAGGAATCAAGATCGTAATCGAAGAAGATGCAGAGTTAGAAGAAGTCTTGGAAGAAATCGAGGACAAGTTCAAAGATTCTGAGAGATTTTTCGGGAAAGCGAAGCTTGCAGTTACTTTTGAAGGCAGGGAAAATACCATCGAGGAAGAAAATGCAATACTGGACAAGATAAAAGAAACAAGTACAGTCAATATCGTCTGTGTGGTATCAGACAAAAGTGAGAAAGCATTTGATCGTGCGGTCGGTGCCGTGGAACAGATTCTGGGAGAGGATACGGCGCAGTTTTACAGAGGAAATCTTTCCGGGAAAGCGATTCTTGAGACAGAGCAGAGTATTATTATCCTCGGAAGTGTACAAAAGGGGAGCTGCGTGGTATCAAAAAAGGATGTTATTGTACTCGGAAATCTGGAAGGAAGTGTTTATGCAGGCGCGGACGGAGGAACGCATTTTGTTGCAGCGCTTGGCATGAATCCTGAGACTGTGCGCATCGGAGATGTAAAAGGAAAAACAAAAGAAAAAGGATTCTGGGGACGTAAAAAACAGGCGGCTTCCCAGATAGCATACAAAAAAGGCGAAGAGATCGTTTTTGAGGATCTAAACATTACGGAAGAATTACTGCAGTCGCTTTCATAAGCGGTGCAGGGGACAAATATTTCATGAAAGTTGAGGAATGATTATGAGTGAAGTAATTGTCATTACATCCGGAAAAGGCGGCGTAGGAAAAACTACAACGACCGCAAACATAGGAACGGGACTTGCCTATTTGGGGAAGAAAGTAGTACTGATTGATACGGATATCGGTCTTCGGAATCTTGATGTTGTGATGGGACTGGAAAACCGTATTGTTTACAATCTGGTAGATGTGGTAGAGGGGAATTGCAGAGTCAAACAGGCGCTGATTAAGGATAAGAGATATCCGGGACTTTATCTTCTGCCATGTGCACAGACAAGAGATAAGACAGCGGTAAATCCGGAGCAGATGCGTAAGCTTACCCAGCAGCTCAAGGAACAGTTTGATTATATACTTTTAGATTGTCCGGCCGGAATCGAACGTGGATTTCAGAATGCGATTGCAGGCGCGGACAGAGCGATTGTGGTTACAACTCCGGAGGTGTCTGCGATACGTGACGCGGACCGTATTATAGGTCTCCTTCAAGCATACGAAGTCGGAAGAGTGGATCTGGTAGTTAACCGTCTTCGCAGCGATATGATAAGACGCGGCGACATGATGAGTGTGGGAGATGTAGTCGACATTCTGTCGGTGGATCTGATTGGTGCTGTATATGACGATGAAGCCGTGGTCGTTTCGACAAACCATGGAGAGCCGCTGGTGTGCGGAGACAGCATTGCAGGAAGAGCCTATATGAATATATGTAACAGAATATTAGGAGAAGAGGTTCCGATATTTGACCCCGAAAAAGAAAAATCTGTCTGGTTCCGTTTTGCCGGAATATTTCAGAAAAATTAAAGGAGGGGAAGAATATGAGTATAAAAGGTTTGTTTCACAAGAAAAGATCGAAAGATATTGCAAAAGACAGACTGAAGATTCTTCTGATTTCCGATCGGTTCAATTGTTCTCCGGAAATGATGGAACTGATCAAACAGGACATTGCAAAGGTTTTGTCGAGGTACATACAGATTGAACCGGGCAGGATGGAAATAGAAGTAAGTAAACGAAAAATAAACGTATTTTGGTGATAATATGCTAAAGAGATATCGTGTCAGAGATTATGATTTTAAGTTAATACTCATGCTGGTGGCCCTGACGGTGATCGGTATTATGGTCATAGGAAGTGCGAATGAGTCCTTTCAGTCCAAGCAGATACTCGGATTTATTACAGGATTATTCTTAATGATTGTCATATCGTTATTTGATTATTCGGCGTTTCTAAGGTTCCACTGGGTCATCTATGTGGCCAATGTGATTTTGCTGCTTTTGGTTGAGTTTTTCGGAGAAGAGACCAACAATGCGCAGCGCTGGGTTTCCATCGCCGGAATTCGATTTCAACCTTCGGAAACTGCCAAAATTATGTTGATTTTATTTTATGCACAGTTTATTATGAAACATAAGGAGAGCATCAGTTCTTTCAAGACGATTTTGACAATGGTAGTGTTGCTTCTTCCGCCGCTTTGGCTGATACTTGAGCAACCGGATCTGTCGACCAGTATTATGATTGGACTGTTGTTTTGCTCGCTTCTTTTCATTGGTGGGTTGAGTTATAAGATCATATTCGGAGTGCTGGTAGTTATCATACCGGCGGCAATCATATTTCTGGCAATTGTATTGCAACCGGATCAGGAATTGATTAAGGACTATCAGCAGACACGAATTCTTGCATGGTTGAATCCGGATGAATATTCGACGACGCAGGGCTATCAGCAGGATAACTCAAAAATCGCGATCGGAAGCGGAGAATTGTTTGGCAAGGGACTGAATAATAATGAAATCAGTTCCGTAAAAAACGGTAATTTTATTTCGGAACCGCAGACGGATTTTATTTTCGCTATAGTTGGAGAAGAGCTTGGGTTTATGGGAGGCTGTACGGTGATTGTGCTTTTGCTTCTCATAACAATGGAGTGTCTCATGATTGCACGAAAGGCGAAAGATCTTGCAGGAATGCTGATTGCGTCCGGAATGGCAACGCTGATCGGCTTTCAAAGTTTTATCAATATTTCCGTTGCGACGGGCGTTCTTCCGAACACCGGAATTCCGTTGCCGTTTGTAAGTTATGGGTTGACATCACTGCTGAGTTTGTACATCGGTATGGGGGTTGTATTAAATGTCAGATTGCAGTGTGTCAGAAAATACACATAAGAGAGGGTATGCTTATGAAGATTGCGCTGATTGCACATGATGCAAAAAAGAAACTGATGCAGAATTTCTGTATCGCATACAGAGGAATATTAAGTAAAAACGAATTGTATGCGACAGGAACGACCGGTCGTTTGATTGAGGAAGTAACCAATTTGACTATTCACAAGTATCTGGCGGGACATTTAGGCGGTGAGCAGCAGCTCGGAGCCCAGATTGAACATAATCAGGTCGATCTTGTGATTTTCCTTCGCGATCCGTATACACAGAAAATTCATGAGCCGGATGTGGATAATCTTGTGCGTCTTTGTGATATGCATAACATTCCGCTTGCGACGAATCTTGCAACAGCGGAACTTCTCATTAAAGCATTGAGTAGAGGAGACCTTGAGTGGCGTGAAATGTATAAATAAAACAAAACGAATAATGGTAGTGTGTCTGCTTTCGGTGATTACGATGACCGGATGCGGCGGAAATAGTCTTGCGATGTCTTACAATCCGACAGGAAATGTAAGTGCATACCGCTTTGAAAAGAGCGGGTCATCCGCAGGCGAGGCGGGGAAGGCAGAAGCCTTTGCAGCAGATTTGTGTCTGGCAGACGAGATGACATTATCATCTAATTCCGTGAATTTGTCGGAAGCATTATCCGGAGTATTATGTGATGTGAATCAAAAGCGCGTTGTATATGCAAAAGAAGAGCATATGCAGCTTGCACCTGCAAGCCTTACGAAGGTGTTGACAGCGCTTGTGGCATTGAAAAATTCTGAACTGGACATGGTGCTGACAGCATCGGAAAATGTAAAAATTAATGAGAGTGGAGCGACGCTTCTGGGATTGGAACCGGGGGATAAGATGACAATGGATCAGGCGCTGCATGCACTTTTGATGCAATCGGCCAATGATGTTGCGGTCATGATTGCAGAAAATATTGCAGGCAGTGAAGAAGCGTTTTGCGCGATGATGAATGCGGAAGCCAAAGCACTCGGTGCAACGAATTCCTGCTTTAAAAATCCGCATGGACTGACTGCGGATGGGCATTATTCCTGTGCCTACGACATGTATCTGATTTTTCAGGAAGTGATGAAGTATCAGGAGTTTACACAGATTATTCATCAGGATACATATGAAACCATTTATCACGATGCAGAAGGCAATCCGAAGGAATACACATGCAGCACGACCAACCTGTTTTTGCGCGGTGAATATGCGCCGCCGGAAGGAGTTACCGTAATCGGCGGAAAAACAGGAACAACGGCAGCTGCCCGCAATTGTCTGGTTCTTCTTTCAAAAGATTCAGCCGGAAATCCGTATGTTTCCGTGATTTTAAATTGTAGCGAAAGACAGTATCTGTATCAGGAAATGACGGAGCTACTCGGCGAAATTTAATTTGACATGAAACGATAAAAAAAGTGGAAAATGGTTGTATTTTATTAGGATATAATTTATAATATTTAATATCGAAAGGGTGCCTGAAAACATCAAAGTGCACAAATTTCGAAATGACACATAACAATAGGAGGGCTTACATATGGTTCAGTTAATTGTCGGTAATAAAGGTAAAGGAAAAACAAAACATCTTTTAGAAAAGGTAAATACGCAGGTGCTTGATGCGACCGGTAATATTGTATACCTTGATAAGAACACCAAGCATATGTTTGAACTGAATAATAAAGTCAGACTGATCAATGTATCAGACTACATGATTGCATCCAGTGATGAATTTGTTGGATTCCTCAGTGGTATCATTTCTCAGGATCATGATTTACAGATGATGTTCCTGGATAATTTTTTGACGATTGCATATTTGGACGGAAAAGATATTACACCGGTTGTCGATAAACTTGAAAAATTCGGTGAATCCTTCGGAGTTGATTTTGTACTCAGTGTCGGAATGAATGAAGAGGAGTTGCCTGAGGCATTAAAAGAAAAGGTTATCGTATCTTTATAATAAAAGCGAATACAAGGCCTCGGATTTTTGTCCGGGGCTTTTTTATGAGGAGATTACTTTGGCTGGGAAAAAGAGTAACATTACCAAATTCAGTGATTATAAAAAAGAGAAGATTCAAATTACACCGACGGTTGTTATTTTCGGCGTGATGTTTATCTATATGGTTATTTGTATCATTATGTATTTCAACGACAAACACATTGTCGGATATGAAGTGGTGGAAGGATCTTTGAGTGTTCCGAATGTGTACGAAGGAATAGCGCTCCGTGACGAGACGGTGTATACGGCAAACGGAACCGGATACATCAATTTTTTTGCAAGGGAAGCAGAGCATGTTGCATGCGGTGATCTGATTTATACGCTGGACAGTTCCGGGAAGATTGCAGAAATGATGGAAGCAAGTGAGGAAGAAGTCTTGTTTTCGGATCGGGATCTGAACGATATTCAAAACAATATGATGAATTTTCAGAACGCGTTTTCACCGCAGGAGTTTGAACGGATTTATGAGTTTAAAGGACAAGTGGAAGGGATGGCACTGAAGCTTTCCAATTACAATATGCTCGGTAATATCCATTCGATTCTCGGAAACTCTGCCGGAAATGTTTCGTTTCAGTATGCCCCGGCCAGTGGCGTGGTGGTTTATGGTATTGACGGATACGAGGGAATCGCGCCGGAGTCTGTAAACAAAGAAATGTTTGGAGAAGATCGTAAGGTGCAGGTGCAGCTTGAGACCAATCAGCTTGTCAGCCAGCAGGATAAGGCATATAAATTACTGCAGTCCGAGGACTGGTCGATTGTGATTCCGATGGAAAAAAGCCGTGCGCAGGAACTGTTGGAAGAAGAATACGTAGAGGTGAAATTTCTGAAAAATCAGTATACATCCTGGGCGAAAGTGTCGGTGCTGGATAATCCGGACGGAACTTATTTGAAACTGGATTTTACCAATTCCATGATTACGTTTGCTACGGACCGGTATATTGACCTTGAAATCTTATATCGTCAGGAAAAAGGACTTAAGGTTCCAAACAGCGCAATTACCGAGCAGGAGTTTTATCTGATTCCGGTTGATTTTCGCCAGGAATCCACGAAAAAAGGAACAACGGGAACCTTTTTGCGTGAAAGTTATAACGACGAAGGAAAGCTTGTTACGCAAAATGTAGAAGCTAAGATTTATTATGCGGATGATGAGTTTTACTATGTGGATACGGATCATTTTAAGCCGGGAGATTATATTTGCAAAACAGATTCTTCGCAGAAATTAGAGATCAATAAAGTAGGAACACTGATTGGTGTGTACAATATTAACAAAGGGTACGCGGATTTTACCTCTATCACGATTTTATATTCCAACGAAGAATATTCGATTGTAAAATCCAATACATCGTATGGCCTGTCAGAGTATGATTATATTGTACTGGATGCAGATACAGTCAGTGCAGATGATTTTATCTATGAATAAGGAATGGGATTATGATTACACAAAATTATGATGAGATACAAAAAAACATCGATGCGGCTTGCGAAAAAGCCGGACGGGAAAGAGCGGAAGTTGAGCTGATTGCAGTCAGTAAAACCAAGCCGGTTTCCATGCTTGCGCAGCTGTATGAACATGGATGTCGGGATTTTGGGGAAAATAAGGTTCAGGAGCTGGTGGAAAAGTATGAGACATTGCCAAAAGATATCCGCTGGCATATGATTGGACATTTGCAGCGCAATAAGGTGAAATACATTGTGGATAAGGTTTTTCTGATCCACAGCGTAGATTCCCTGCGTCTGGCGGAGGAGATCAGTAAGGAAGCATGTAAAAAGAATGTGACGGTAAATATTCTGATCGAAGTTAATGTGGCGCAGGAAGAGACAAAATTTGGGTTAAAAACCGATGAGACGGCAGAGCTTATCAGACAGATTTCGGTTTTGCCGGGGATTTGTGTCAAGGGGCTTATGACGATTGCGCCATATGTTGAAAATGCGGAGGAAAATCGACAGTATTTCCGAAAATTAAAGCAATTATCTGTTGACATAATGCATAAAAACATTGATAATATATCTATGGGTTCTCTTTCCATGGGAATGAGCGGTGACTATTTGGTTGCTGTAGAAGAAGGCGCCACGTATGTCCGCGTCGGGACAAGTATTTTCGGTGAAAGAGATTACGGCCTTAAAATTACAAATGTGTAAGGAGAATGACCATGATATTAGATAAGCTTGTCAGCACAATGAAATTAAATCCGGACGATTATGAAGATGATTATGAAGACGACGGATATGATGTAGAAGATGATTATGTAGAGGAAAAACCTAAGAAAAAGGTCTTTGCAAAACAGGAGGAAGACGAATATCTGGATGAAGCGCCGAAAGCAAAACCGGCAGCAAAAGTGACACCGATGAAGCAACAGCCTAGAAGAGGGGTGAGTGGAATGGAAGTTTGTGTGATTAAACCGACAACAGTGGATGATGCAAGAGAGATTACAGAAACACTTCTTGCAAATAGAACCGTAGTCCTTAATATGGAAGGTCTTGATGTGGATATCGCACAGAGAATTATTGATTTTACATCCGGTTCCTGCTATGCGATTTCAGGTAATTTGCAGAAAATTTCACATTATATTTTCATCATCACTCCGAAGAGTGTTGATATTTCGGGCGATTTTCAGGACTATCTGGCAGGAGGAGCATTAGACATTTCCTCCATGGACGCTGAATTATAATCGCAGATTAATATTATAAAGACAATACATATGAGATATCTGCAAAACTTCCTGTCCGTCGGCAGGAAGTTTTGTTCGGTCATAAGGAGGAAAAATTTTGATTACAGAAATAGAAAGCAATGTAATGCCGGTCAGCAAGGATAAGAAATTCTGCTATCCGATCGTATTTGAAGATAATTTTGACAAACTTTCCGAAGTTTGGAAAGAATATGAATTAACAACCGGAAAGGTTTGTATCGTTACGGATTCCAACGTGGAGCCTATTTATGCACAGGTGGTAAAGAGCGAACTTGAAAAAGTATGTGCTTCCTGCGAGGTATATGCGTTCCCGGCCGGAGAAGAAAATAAGAATCTGGATACGGTTCGCGGATTATATGAGTTTTTGATTGAGAAGCGTTTTGACCGCAAGGATATGCTGGTAGCTCTCGGCGGAGGCGTTGTCGGTGATTTGACAGGCTTTACGGCATCGACTTATCTTCGCGGTGTTTCCTTTGTGCAGATTCCGACGACTTTGCTTTCCCAGGTAGACAGCAGTATCGGCGGAAAAACAGGTGTTGATTTTTCAAAGTATAAAAACATGGTCGGAGCATTTTATATGCCAAAACTTGTGTACATGAATCTGAGTACCCTGTCAACGCTTCCGGAACGACAGTTTTATTCCGGAATGGGTGAGGTGCTTAAGTCAGCACTGATCAAAGATGGTATGTTTTATGGCTGGATCATCAACAATCTGTATGAAGTCTATGAAAAGGATCCGGAAGTAATCCGGACTATGGTCTATAACTGTTGTAATATCAAACGCCAGGTGGTGGAAAAGGATCCGGAAGAAAAAGGCGACCGTGCACTCCTTAATTTCGGACACACCATCGGTCATGCAATTGAAAAAGCCAAGAATTTTGAACTTCTGCATGGGGAATGCATAGCGCTCGGTATGGTGGCAGCTTCTTTTATTGCATATAAAAGAGAACTTTTGACATTTGATGAATATTATGAAATCAGGGATATGTTTGTTCCGTTTAATCTGCCGATCACAATAGAAGATATTGATCCGCAGGAAATTGTTCGTCTGACAAAAAGTGATAAAAAGATGGAAGGCGACAAACTCAAATTTGTCCTTTTGAAAAAAATCGGAAAAGCTTACATCGATACGACAGTAACAGAGGAAGAACTTTTGATGGGTATTCAGGAGATTTATGTAAGCGACGAGGAAAAGTATGAATAGTAAATTATCAAAAAAGAAAAAAATCATACAGCTGATTTGGGATTTTCTGGTATTTGCAGTGTTGGTTATCGTAGATCAGATAACGAAGTATATGGCCATCGACAGGTTGAAGGGACAGCCGGCTTTGAAACTCATTGACGGCGTGTTTGAACTGCAGTATCTGGAAAACAGAGGTGCGGCCTTTGGAATGCTTCAAAACGGGCAGGTATTTTTTGTGTTTGCTGCAGTGGTCATGATGACGGCAATTCTCTTTGTGCTGATTAAGGCACCGATGGAGAAAAAATATCGTCCTTGGCATGTGTTTCTTGTGATGATTGCAGCCGGCGGAATCGGAAATATGATTGACCGGCTTAGGCTTGATTATGTGGTGGATTTTTTCTATTTCAGTCTGATTGATTTTCCGATTTTTAATGTGGCAGATATTTATGTAACGGTCGGAACGGCGCTGTTTTTGATTATGCTCCTGTTTTTCTGCAAAGAGGAGGATTTGAACTTTATTTCGCTGAGTATTCAGAAAAAAGCAACGTACCGTGATTCGAAGTAAACAGAGGCAAAGTTTGTGAACGAAGAAAAGATAGTGCTTGAAATAACAAGTGAAATGGAAGAGGAACGGATTGATAAGGTGTTGGCGCAGTGTATGGATACGCTGTCGCGATCGTTTCTCCAGAAACTTCTCAAAGACGAAAAAGTAGCGGTAAACGGAAAAACGGTAAAGGCCAATTATAAGGTGAAAGAAAATGACCGCGTGGAATTTTGCATTCCGCCGGCCGTAGAACCTGAAATTGAGCCGGAAAACATTCCGCTTTCGATTCTGTATGAGGATGATGACGTGTTGGTGGTGGACAAGCCGAAAGGGATGGTGGTGCATCCGGCGGCGGGACATTACAGCGGAACGCTGGTCAATGCCGTGATGTATCACTGCAAGGATAACCTGTCCGGAATCAACGGTGTATTAAGACCCGGAATTGTCCATCGCATTGATATGGATACCACGGGCTCCATTCTGATTTGTAAAAATGACCGCGCGCACAATGATATAGCGGCGCAGCTCAAAGACCACAGCATCTGTCGCAGGTATCGGGCGATCGTATGCGGTGTAATCAAAGAAGATGAGGGAACGGTCTGCGGTCCGATCGGCCGTGATAAAAAGGACCGCAAAAAGATGGCAGTGACCCCGGACGGAAAAGAAGCGGTGACGCATTTTCGTGTTTTGGAGCGTTTTAAGCAGCATACGTATATTGAATGTCAGCTTGAAACCGGACGCACGCATCAGATTCGCGTGCATATGGCGTCAAAAGGGCATCCGCTCCTTGGAGATGAAGTGTATGGGAAAGCGTCTTCCAAATACAAATGTCAGGGGCAGTGTCTTCATGCAATGATTCTCGGATTTGTACATCCGGTCAGCGGGCAGTACATTGAGACAAGTGCACCCCTGCCTGACTATTTTAAGCATTTGCTTGAAATTTTATAGTGGGAATATGGATATGAGTAAAACCTGGAAAGGGAAAATATGACAAAAACAGAATTTAAGGATTTGTGTAAAAAGCAATATATTTATTTAGATGGTGCGACAGGTTCCAATCTGCAGGAAAAGGGACTTGTGCCCGGAGTTTGTCCGGAATCCTGGATATTGGAGCATCCGGAGGCTTTGATAGATCTGCAAAAAGCCTATGTGGAGGCCGGGACCAACATTCTTTATGCACCGACCTTTACTTCAAACCGTATGAAGCTGGCAGAATACGGATTGCAGGATTCGGTTTCCGAAATCAATCATAAGCTGGTGGCTCTTTCCAAAGAAGCGGCCGGCGGAAAAGCGCTGGTAGCGGGTGATATTACAATGACCGGTCAGCAGCTTGCACCGATCGGAACGCTGGATTTTGAACAGCTGATTGATGTATATAAAGAGCAGATTTCGGCATTGGCTGATGCAGGGGCTGATCTTTTGGTAGTGGAGACGATGATGAGTCTGCAGGAGGCAAGAGCAGCGCTCATTGCAGCGAAAGAGACCTGTGAGCTGCCGGTGATGGTAACGCTTACTTTTGAGGCAGACGGAAAAACCTTGTTCGGAACCGATCCGGTGACGGCAATGGTAGTGCTTCAGTCCCTCGGTGCAGATGCAGTCGGTGTAAACTGCAGTACAGGACCTAAGGAAATGGCAGAAGTGGTTTCGCGGATGCATGATGTGGCGCAGGTTCCGGTGATTGCAAAGCCAAACGCAGGACTTCCGGCGCTGTCAGCAGATGGAAAAACTGTTTATGACATGGATGCGGAAAGCTTTGGAGAGCAGATGAAGGCACTTGCAGCGGCCGGAGCAACGATTATGGGCGGATGCTGCGGAACGACACCGGAGCACATTGCGATGCTTGTCAAAGAGACCGCAGAGCTTTTTGAAACATACAAAGATAAGATGGGAAGCATGGCCGGACACAGACATCTGGCAAGTGAAAGAAAAACACTTAGTTTCGGCCTTGATGATAAATTTATTCTGGTGGGAGAACGAATCAATCCGACCGGTAAGAAAAAATTTCAGGAGCTTATTCGAAACGGAGACCATTCCATGGTAGAGCAGTTTGTGACCGCACAGGAAGAGGCAGGAGCACAGGTGCTTGATATTAACATGGGTATGAGCGGAATTGATGAAAAGACAACGCTTCTTCAGGTGATGGAGGAAGTGTCCATGCTGACAAGTCTTCCGCTTTGCATTGACTCTTCTTATGTGGAGGTGCAGGAAAGTGCGCTTCGCCGTTATCCGGGTAGAGCACTGATCAATTCCATTTCCTATGAGACGGAAAAGTTTGAAAAATTGTTACCGCTTGCAAAAAAATACGGAGCAATGTTTATTCTTCTTCCTCTTTCTGACGAGGGACTTCCGAAGTCTTTGGAGGAAAAGAAAGAAATCATACATAAGATCATGGACCGGGCACTTGAGCTTGGCATGAAAAAGGAAGACATCATCGTGGATGGTCTTGTGACCACCGTCGGAGCCAATCCGAAGGCGGCACTGGAAACACTGGAAACGATTCGTTATTGTAAGAGCCTGGGGCTTGCGACTGTCTGCGGCCTTTCAAATATTTCGTTCGGACTTCCGGAGCGAGGTTATATCAATGCAACCTTCCTTACGATGGCGATTGCAAATGGTCTTACGATGGCAATTGCAAATCCGAATCAGGATTTGCTTACCGCCAGTATGCTGGCAAGTGATCTGCTTTTAGGAAAAGAGGAGGCAGATCTTCGATATATTACTACGATGAATGACCGCAAACAGCGACAGGAGAATACCCCGGGACAAGAGAGTGGGGCTATGCCGGTCAAAACAGAGAGTCTTTCTCCGCAGGAAAAGGTGTATCAGGCGGTGCTGAAAGGAAACAGAAAACAGATTGTGGAGCTGACACAAAGTTGTTTGGACAGCGGTGTCAAACCCAAGGAACTTCTGGATGAAACGCTTCTTCGGGCAATCAATGATGTGGGTGATCTGTTTGACAAAGGAATTTATTTCCTGCCACAGCTGATTGCAGGTGCAGAAGCGATGAAAATGGCAGTGGAGCATATCGAACCGCTGCTGCTTGAAAATAAGGATGCTGAGCCGAAAGCGACGATTGTTTTAGCGACGGTAGAGGGAGATATTCATGACATAGGTAAAAATCTTGTCGTCCTTATGCTCAAGAATTACGGGTTCCGAGTCATTGACCTCGGCAAAGACGTATCCAAAGAAGTGATTGTGGAAACGGCCATTGCCGAGAATGCAAAGATGATAGGTTTATCAGCCCTTATGACAACAACGATGCAGCAGATGAAACTGATTATTGACTATGCAAAGCAGAAAGGATGCGGTGCCCGCTTTATGGTAGGCGGTGCGGTAATCACGCAGGAATATGCGGATGAGATCGGAGCCGACGGCTATGCAAAGGATGCATCGGAGGCTGTAAAAGTAGCAACCCGATTAACTGAAATATAAGAAATGAAATAGACAGAGGTGACTTATGTTAGGAGCAGATGCAATGGTAAAATGTCTGGAGATGGAAGGTGTAACTTCCGTATTCGGATATCCGGGTGTAGCAATTTGCCCGTTTTATAATAGTATTTTAGATTCAGAGATTGAAAGTGTACTGGTACGTACGGAGCAGAATGCAGCGCATGCGGCGAGCGGATATTACCGCGTGTCCGGAAAAGTCGGTGTTTGTGCCGTGACAAGCGGACCGGGAGCTACCAATCTTATCACAGGTATCGCAACCGCGTTTGCAGATTCCATTCCGATGATCTGTATTACAGGACAGGTGCACAGCGAGCTTCTCGGAAGTGACGTGTTCCAGGAGGCAGACATCACGGGAGCAGTGGAAAGCTTTGTAAAATACAGCTATCTTGTGCGTGATGTAGATGATATTCCACGTATTTTCAAGGAGGCATTTCATATTGCAACAACCGGACGTAAAGGACCGGTACTTATAGACGTACCGATTGATGTACAGAATGCGACCATCAATAAATTTAAATATCCGGAAGAAGTAAAACTGCGTACTTATAAGCCGACCGTAAAAGGTAACATGGCGCAGATTAAAAAAGTAGTAAAAGAGCTTGCAGAGGCAAAACGTCCGCTGATATGTGCGGGCGGAGGAGTTCTTCTTGCAGATGCGCGCAAAGAACTGCTTGAATTCTCACATAAATTCAACATTCCGGTGGTTTCCACAATGATGGGAATCGGAGTAATGCCGACGGAAGATGAGATGTATTACGGTATGGTCGGAAATAACGGAAAACCGTATGCGAACCGCGCAATGAATGATTGTGATCTTCTGATCATGGTGGGAGCACGTGTGGCAGATCGTGCCATCAGTCAGCCGGACCTTATTATCAACAATAAGCTTTTGATCCATATTGATGTTGACCCGGCAGAAATCGGTAAAAATGTCGGTCCTCATATTCCTCTTGTAGGTGACTGCAAATCTATTTTTGAAGATTTGCTTGAGCAGGAGGTGAAAGGTGACTACGTACAGTGGAAAGAGACCTTAGATGAATATGCAAAAACGATGGAGAAAAAGCGCTGCGTTTCCGATGCGTTTGTCGATCCTGCGGCATTTATCCAGATGCTTTCGCGTAAACTTCCGGATACGGCAGTTTATGTGGCTGACGTCGGACAGAATCAGATCTGGTCCTGCGGCTATCACATTGTAAAACAGGGTGATTTCCTGACATCAGGCGGAATGGGAACGATGGGATATTCGATTCCGGCGGCAATGGGTGCAAAATACAGTATGCCGGAAAGAGAAGTTGTCGCAGTCTGCGGAGACGGTTCCTTCCAGATGTCCATGATGGAACTTGCAACCATGCGTCAGCACGGTATTAAATCAAAGATTATTGTTCTTCGCAACAATTTCCTCGGAATGGTACGTCAGTATCAGCATTTTACCTACGAGGACAAGTATTCCGTAGTTGATCTGACAGGCAG
Organism: Lachnospiraceae bacterium; assembly: GCA_017623815.1. Lineage (GTDB taxonomy): Bacteria > Bacillota > Clostridia > Lachnospirales > Lachnospiraceae > SVFI01. Next base: position 53,468 of record JAGAOK010000011.1, on the reverse strand, counting down.
TCCGGATCTTTCTTCTATCGCAGCCGCTTATGATATGCCTTACTTCCTTGTAAAGGACGGAAAAGACATGGAGCAGCAGATTGATGCGTTCTTAAAAGAAGACAAAGCGTGTCTGATGGAATGCCTCATTGACCCGATGGATCTGGTATAAGGAGGAGAAAACAATGAAAAAGATTTATTCCATTTCAGTGGAAAACAGATCCGGTGTTCTGTGTAAAGTCGCAGGACTGTTTTCCAGAAGATGTTTCAATATTGATTCTCTGGCGGTGGGAGAGACAGATCACCCGGATGTATCCTGTATGACCATTGTCAGCAGCGGTAACCAGAGAACGCTTGAGCAGATTGAAAAGCAGCTCAACAAAAAACTGGATATTATCAAAGTACGTACGTTCAAAGAAGAGCAGAGTATCTCAAGAGAACTGATGCTCATGAAAGTAAAGTACAACCGCACCAATCGCAAGGACATCATGGAAATCTGTGATATCCTGAAAGCAGAGATTGTCGATATGTCCAAGAGTTATATGATGATTCAGATTTGTGACACGCCGGAGCGTATTAAACTTCTGATTCAGATGATGAATTCCATCAGTGTGGTTGAATGTGCAAGAACAGGAACGCTCGCACTTATGAAATGTTCTGAAAACGAATAATAATCACATGCGTAATAACCCTGGGTTATGATACACATGAAACAATGTCATACGTTGACAAAGCACATAGACAACTGATACAATGCTGATAAAGCAATACAGAAAGGGTATGAAAACCAATGCAGAAAAAGGTATTTCAGATTTTAGCAGACAACACCTCGGGTGTGCTTAGTCGTATTTCGGGACTGTTCAGCCGAAGAGGTTACAATATTGAGAGTATTACAGCCGGTACGACAGCGGATCCGCGTTACTCGCGAATTACAATTGTTGCCAGCGGTGATGATGCAATTCTTGATCAGATTGAAAAGCAGGTGGCAAAACTTGTAGATGTACGCGATATCAAGGAATTAAAACCGGATTGCAGCGTTTACAGAGAACTTGCGATGGTAAAGGTAAGAGTCGATGAAATGCAGCGACAGGGTGTAATTGCACTTGCGAATGTCTATCGTGCCAATATTGTTGACGTTGCAGTAGATTCTCTTATGGTTGAGTTGACAGGAAAGCAGGAAAAAATTGATGCATTCCTTAAATTACTTGACGGATATGAGATTCTTGAACTTGCCAGAACCGGTATTGCAGGTCTGGGCCGAGGAACCGAAGGGGTTATTTATTTAGACAAAGAGTAAGGTAATGCTGCGAAGGGCAGCTATCTATAAAGAAACAAACATTTTAGGAGGAAATAAAAATGTCACAGGAAGCTAAAATTTATTATCAGGAAGATTGTAATCTTGCAGCATTAGAAGGAAAAACAATCGCAGTTATCGGTTACGGTAGCCAGGGTCATGCTCATGCATTAAATGCAAAAGAGTCAGGATGCAACGTAATCATCGGTCTTTACGAAGGTTCTAAATCTTGGGCAAAAGCTGAGGCTCAGGGATTTGAAGTTTACACAGCAGCAGAAGCAGCAAAAAAAGCTGATGTTATCATGATTCTTATCAATGATGAATTACAGGCTGATATGTACAAAAACGACATCGAGCCAAACCTTGAAGCAGGAAATATGTTAATGTTCGCTCACGGTTTCAACATTCACTTCGGATGTATCACACCGCCGGCTGACGTTGACGTTACAATGATCGCACCAAAAGGACCTGGACACACAGTTCGTAGCGAGTACCAGGTAGGAAAAGGTGTTCCTTGTTTAGTAGCTGTTCATCAGGATGCAACAGGAAAAGCTCTTGAGAAAGCACTTGCTTACGCACAGGCAATCGGTGGAGCAAGAGCCGGAGTTTTAGAGACAACATTCCGTACAGAGACAGAAACAGACCTTTTCGGAGAGCAGGCAGTTCTTTGCGGTGGTGTTTGTGCACTTATGCAGGCTGGTTTCGAAACATTAACAGAAGCCGGTTATGACCCAAGAAATGCATACTTTGAGTGTATCCATGAGATGAAACTGATTGTAGACCTTATCTACCAGTCAGGTTTCGCAGGAATGAGATATTCTATCTCTAACACAGCTGAGTACGGTGATTACATCACAGGACCGAAGATCATCACAGATGAGACAAAGAAAGCGATGAAGAAAGTTCTTTCGGACATCCAGGATGGTTCTTTCGCAAAAGAATTCTTACTTGATATGTCTAACTCAGGACGTCAGGTTCACTTCAAAGCTATGAGAAAGCTTGCAGCTGAGCATCCGGCAGAGAAAGTCGGCGAAGAAGTTCGTAAACTTTACAGCTGGAACGGCGAAGAGAAATTCATCGACAACTAATTTTGTACTACATATCCCCCTTGCTTGCTTGAGCATGGGGGATTTTTATGTTGTTGGCGGAACCGGAAGGGTATTGGATATCAAAATAGCGCTCTAATACCCAAAAAGAGTGAGTTTTGAGGCATTTTTGGGTATTGGAACTTCGAAAGTGCCTTCAATACCCAGGATTTTGGCAAACACTGGGTATTGGAGCAGTTTTTTTAGAGCTAATACCCGCGGGGGATAGAACCGACTAAATTCCCACCACGAGATGCAATGAGGTCGGCTAAATTCCCCCGCGGAGCCGCCGGTCAAACACAAAACAGAGTAGCTGCCTTTCCCCCGCAGGACCGGCAGTAAAGCTCAGAGAACTCAGAATATATGTAATAGCTATTAAGAGACTATAATATCATGTCGATATATTTAATGAAACCAAACAAATATACATCCAGGGAGGGATTGTCGGATACGGAGATTACGGTATATTAAAGGTTGACTCTATTGTGATTATTACATCCATGAACGGAAGAACCAAACGCGAACGACCGACAGAGAAAGACAAGAAAGAAAAAAAGAAAGATTTTGAGCATCTTTTTAAAGAAGCGCGTGAAGAAATGACCGGAAGATTTGACGTGAGAGCATAAAAGAAAAAGAACTTCTTGAAAAAAGGAGTTCTTTTTTTGTGAAATCGTGGTATACTCTTATTTGTGAGTTTTATAAGTGTTTGGCAATAAATATAGAACAGAAAACGAAATGCAGGATACACAATAAGAAAAACTACATAAGATAATAAAAACAAGAGGTAATAAAGATGATTTATGATAATGTACTGCAATGCATGGGACAGACACCGCTCATTCGTCTGAATAAAATGGCAGACCCGGAAGGTGCAGAAGTTCTTGTGAAATTTGAAGGACTCAATGTTGGTGGTTCTATCAAGACCAGAACCGCTTACAACATGATTAAAAAAGCAGAAAAAGACGGTATCATTCATAAAGATACCATCATTGTGGAACCGACCAGCGGAAACCAGGGAATCGGACTGGCACTGATCGGAGCGGTAAAAGGATATAAGACGGTGATTATTATGCCGGATTCCGTAAGTGAAGAACGAAGAAAACTTGTCAGACATTACGGCGCGGAAGTGATTCTGGTACATGACGCCGGAAATATCGGTGACTGTATTGATGAATGTATGAAACTGGCTTACAAGATGGCAGACGAAGATCCGAATGTCTATGTTCCGCAACAGTTTGAAAATCCGGCAAATCCACTGGTTCACAAACACCATACAGGACTTGAGATTCTGGAACAGGTGGCAGGACCGGTAGACGGATTCTGTTCCGGCATCGGTACCGGCGGAACCATCAGCGGTGTCGGTGAAGTGTTAAAAAGACAGAATCCGGATGTGGTAATCTGGGCCGTAGAACCGGAAAATGCGGCCATCCTTGCGGGCGGAACCATCGGAACTCATTTACAGATGGGAATCGGTGATGGATTGATTCCTAAGAACTTGAATCAGGAAATTTACGACGACGTATATATTGTTTCGGATGAGGAAGCACTTCAGACGGCAAAAGATCTTGCAAGACTTGAGGGGCTGATGTGCGGAATCAGCAGCGGAACCAATGTGGCTGCTGCATTGAAACTTGCCAAGAAATTAGGAAAAGGCAAGACTGTCGTAACAGTCCTGCCGGATACAGCTGAGCGTTATTTCTCCACTCCTTTATTTGAGAACGAATAAGTTTACTGCAAACGCAATAGTCAAAATTATATAGATGAAATCAAAGATTCATTTCCTGTTTGATCCATAAAATAGGAAATGAATTTTTTCATTGCGTCCGACATAATGGTGTCGTCCTTGTACACAAGACCAATCTTGCGTTTCGGAATTGTGCGCCGGAAAGATAATTCTTTTAGGGTACCCTGTGCAAGATCGTCCGTGACAAAATCCTTAATAACACAGGCGATTCCAAGATCAATCCGGGCAAGCTCAATCAGAAGGTCCATCGTGTTGATTTCGATGATGTTACTCATGGAAATCTGATTGGATGACAAATACATATCCACATATTTGCGGGAAATATTGTCCTTGTCGAGCATCATAAAAGTAGCATTGTTTAAGATGGTCCCCTTTTCGTTTCCTTCGCGGATACGAAGATTTTCAAGATAACGGTCCGTAGTGACAAAGGTATCCTGAATCTCCCGGAACGGAATATAGGTGAGATTTCCTGGCTGACTCGGAATTCCGACAATACCGATATCAGTCACGGAATTATCAATATCGCGGATGGTTTCCAACGATGGATGACAGGTAATCGTTACTTTGATGTGCGGGTTGTCCTTGATAAACTGCTGCAGATACGGCAGAAGGACATATTTACACAAAGTAATGCTGACACCGATGGAAAGCTGCGAAACACCCAGTTCATTTACACGCTTAATCTGTTCCTCGCCGTGGCGGATGGCAGAAAAAGCGGCGCGGACCTGCTCGTACAAAAGCTCGCCTTCCATTGTAAGCGTTACACCGCGCGAAGAACGGTGAAAGAGCTGAACCTCGAGACTTTGTTCGAGTTTGGAAATGGCCTTGCTGATGGCGGGCTGACTGATATAAAGCTGCTTGGCAGCACCGGATATATTTTTATGCTGTGCCACAGTATAGAAAATGTAATATAAATTTAAGTTTGTATCCATAATTAAGAGTCCTTTCTCTGTGCAATCGTTGACACACAGGGCAAATTATCGAATCAAATGTTATAATAGTTATAGGATATCATAATTAAAATTCATAGTAAATATAAACAATATGTATTTTATTTATAGATTAAAATTTGCTATACTCGTAGCATAGAAGTAATAGGAGGTTTACGTCAATGGGAATGACAATGACACAGAAGATTCTTGCTGCACATGCAGGTCTTGAATATGTAGAAGCCGGTCAGCTCATCGAGGCCGATCTTGATCTGGTTCTCGGAAATGACATTACAAGTCCGGTGGCAATTAAAGAAATGAGTAAAATGAAAGTGGACGGCGTTTTTAACAAAGATAAGATTGCGCTTGTACCGGATCATTTTGTTCCGAATAAAGATATTAAATCTGCAGAGCATTGCAAATGCGTGCGCGAATTTGCATATCGCAATGAAATTACAAACTATTTTGAGGTTGGCCAGATGGGAATTGAGCATGCGCTCCTTCCGGAAAAAGGTCTGACCGTAGCAGGTGATGTAATCATCGGTGCTGACTCTCATACATGTACATACGGAGCACTCGGTGCGTTCTCTACCGGTGTGGGAAGTACAGATATGGCTGCAGGTATGGCGACAGGAAAAGCATGGTTTAAAGTTCCGGGCGCGATTAAATTTAACCTGACAGGAAAACTTCCGAAATATGTGAGCGGAAAAGATATCATCCTTCACATTATCGGTATGATCGGTGTTGATGGTGCGCTTTACAAATCAATGGAATTTGTCGGTGACGGTGTTGCAAATCTTTCTATGGATGACCGTTTCACTATTGCAAATATGGCGATTGAAGCAGGCGGAAAAAATGGTATTTTCCCTGTGGATGACAAAGCAATTGCTTATATGAAAGAGCATTCTACCAGAGAGTTCAAGGTATATGAAGCAGATGAAGATGCTGTTTATGATGAAGAATACACAATTGATTTAAGCACGTTAAAATCAACGGTTGCGTTCCCGCATCTTCCGGAAAACACACATACCATTGACGAGATTGATAAAAACATCAAGATTGATCAGGTTGTGATTGGTTCTTGTACAAACGGACGTCTTGATGACCTTCGTCAGGCGGCAGAAGTATTAAAAGGACGCAAAGTGGCAAAAGGAATGCGCCTTATCGTAATTCCTGCAACACAGGCAATTTACCTTCAGGCAATGGAAGAGGGACTTCTTAAAATCTTCATCGAAGCCGGTGGTATTGTAAGTACACCGACTTGCGGACCTTGTCTGGGCGGATACATGGGTATCCTTGCTGAAAATGAGAGATGTGTGTCCACAACAAACCGTAACTTTGTCGGACGTATGGGACATGTGACAAGTGAAATTTATCTTGCGTCTCCTGCAGTTGCTGCAGCAAGTGCGATTACAGGAACAATCGCAGGTCCGCTTGATTTAGAATAAACGCAGAAAGGGAAAACAGATATGGAAAATGCAGTAGGTACCGTTTTTAAATACGGTGATAACGTAGATACAGATGTCATTATTCCGGCAAGATACTTAAACTCTTCCGATCCGGCGGAGCTTGCAATGCATTGCATGGAAGATATTGATACAGAATTTATAAAAAATGTAAAGAAAGGCGATATCATCGTCGGGGAAAAGAACTTCGGTTGCGGATCCTCACGTGAGCATGCACCGATTGCCATCAAGGCTGCAGGTGTCAGCTGTGTCATCGCAGAGACATTTGCCCGTATTTTTTACCGCAATGCCATCAACATCGGACTTCCGATTATCGAGTGTCCGCAGGCAGTAGCAAATATTGATGCCGGTGATGTGGTTGAAGTAAACTTTGACACAGGTATGATTTACAACAAGACAAAAGGAACAGAGTTCAAGGGACAGGCGTTCCCGCCGTTTATGCAGAAAATCATTGCTGCACAGGGACTTGTGAATTATATTAATAATAAATAAGAATTGAAAGGGAAGTATTGCAAAGGAGCAGTGCTTCCTTTTTTATTGACAAAGGATGCGGAAATAGATATGATGATTCCAGTGTCGTTCCTTTCACACGGGAAAGGACAAATCTTATGATATACAATTCAAATCAAAGCAATGTTCCATATCAGGAACAAACTCATCGAAAGAAAAAATTAGAAGAGCTGAACATGATGGACGCATTTTTATTTGATGTGTCTACAGAAAAACCGGAGGATGCAGCCAAGATTGCGCGAACGATTGTAAAACGCGTTATGGGGCATGAACTGCAGGAAATAACGGTGGAGAACCAGAAGCAGTTTCAAGGGATGGACCTTTGGACAAGAGGAATACGCATGGATCTTTGGGTGCGGGAAAATGAGCCTGATAAAGATGGTGCAAATGTGGTGCGTCTTTATGACATCGAGCCCAACATTTATGAAGATGACTTGCCGAAACGCAATCGTTTTTATCAGGCAAAAGCAGATGCCAAAGAACTGCCGACCGGTTCAAAGTTTAAACAACTCCCGGAACTTATCATGATCTGGATTCTGCCATACGATCCGTTTGGAGATGACCGTATGCTTTATACGGTGAAAAACATGGTGGTAGAAAATAATAAACTGGTATATAATGATGGTGTACTTAAATTTTTTCTGTATACAAAAGGAAAAAACGGCGGTTCTAAAGAACTAAAGGATCTTCTTACGTATTTTGAAGAGACCACGCAGGACAATGCAGTTGACCAGGAACTTAAGGAAATACAGAAAATTGTCGGAGGCATCAAGGAAAGCCGTGAAACGGAGGATCGTTATATGACCTTACAGGAAATCATCGACCATGAAAAAGATAATAGTTATACGGATGGAGTACGTGCAGGCGTTCAACAGGGACTACAACAGGGATTACAGCAGGGAATCATTCTTACCTATCAAAAACTAAACCAGACAAAAGAAAAGACAATAGAGGCGCTTATGCAGGAATGCGGAATCACAGAAGACGAAGCGAAAGAGTATATCAGTCTCTATTGGCAGGATAAACAGTAACCAAGTTACATATCTTTGAAAGGAACGACACGATAAACGGTATTGATGGGATTGCCGTTATAATAGACGGAAGGGAACCTATAAGATTACGATTTCAGCAGCACGTGTAAAAGGAGTATTTAAGAAAGCAACTAAGACCATTTATGTAAAAGTAAAATAAGTAATAAAAATATAAAATTAGAGGAGTGTTGCAAACAAGAGCGTTTGGAAAGGAAAACATCTTGGTTACCGACACTCCTTTTTTATGGGAAGTAAATCACAGAGGTCTATGAAAGGAGCAAAAAACTTGATTGGGTCATGGTGCTCAAAAACGCCTTTCCGGACCCATATTTTTTACAATTCTCTGGGTAAAGATTGTATAAAGTTTTTCACAGACCCAATCCGTAGAATTTAGCGAAATTTAAGAGTCATTTTGGGTAATAGAATCAAAATCAAGCGGCACAGACCCAAAAAAGAATCGGACCGCTCATTAGGTGTAAATTTGTGCTCAAAAGCAACATTTTTTTATGTTTATTTGAGAAAAATAACAATTAAAGATTGTATTTTGTCTTCATATAGCGTATAATGAACATGTGTTCGAAGAAAGGCTTGGTAAAACAATGAAACTTTCTGATAAATATAAGAAAAACATAACATGGATTCTCGCCGGCGCAGTTCTTGCAGTCGCGCTTTTGCTGTTTATCATTTCGCAGGCATTTTTGCTCGATTCCGATCAGGTGGTGGTTCTGGTAGACGGCAGGGAGCGGGGGAGCTACTTTCTGGGAGAAGATGCAGAGATCCGCGTGGAAACTGAGCATGGGTATAATGTGCTTACCATCCGGGACGGACGGGCTTATGTCAGCGAGGCGGATTGTGAGAATCAGGTCTGCGTACACACACAGCCGATAGGGAGAGCAGGAGGACAGATAGTATGCCTTCCGCATCGTGTTGTCATCCGGTTAAAAACAGAAGGAAAGAGTGAGATAGATGCAGTCACCAACTAGAAAAACAGCAGTTCTCGGGCTGCTTATAGCGCTTTCTCTTATGTTTTCTTATATTGAGAGCGTGATACCGGTTCCGCTTGTGGTGCCCGGCGCCAAGCTTGGCCTGCCAAATACATTGATTTTGCTTGTTTTGTATACCTATGGGGTAAAGGAAGCAGTGCTTGTCAATGCGGCGCGCATCATGCTGTCGGGATTTTTATTTGGGAATATGTTCGGTATTTTGTACAGTCTTGCAGGAGCGGCTGTCAGTTTTGCGGTCATGTTACTTGCAAAAAAGAGTACGCTGTTTCCGATGAAGGCGGTTAGTATTCTCGGCGGAGTGTTCCACAATATCGGTCAGATTTTGGTGGCGGCATTTCTGGTATCGGGGATTTCCGTCATGGCATATCTTCCGGTACTTTTGGCGGCCGGAGTAGTGACTGGTCTGTGTAACGGGATTTTAGCAGAGATGATATATAAAAGAGGTATTGTATGATAGGATATGTAAAAGGCACTTTGGAAGAAATAGAAGAAACGTCCGTCATTTTAGATGTCGGAGGAATGGGAATCCGTATCTATATAAGCGGAGACTTTTTATGTCAGCTTCCGTCCTATGGCAGCGAGATGAAGATATATACGTATACCAATGTAAAAGAAGATTCGTTTACGTTATACGGTTTCCGGAATAAGGACGAACTGGAGTTGTTTAAAAAACTGATTTCCGTCAGCGGAATCGGACCAAAAGGCGGACTGTCCATCCTTTCCGTGCTAAGTGCGGATGACCTTCGCTTTGCCATATATTCCGGTGATGTAAAGTCCATTGCAAAAGCACCGGGAATCGGGAAAAAGACCGCAGAACGTGTGGTTTTGGAACTTAAAGATAAAGTCAGTCTGGAAGATAACAGCGCGGATGCCCTGCTTTCACAGATCGGGCAGGCGCCGGATCATACAATGTCTGAATTTGCAGGTAAACGGAAGGATGCAATTGATGCGCTGACTGCCCTTGGCTACAGCGGAAGCGATGCGGCACGCGCCGTAAAACAGGTAAATCCGACGGAGGAGATGTCGGTGGAAGAGATTTTAAAGGCTTCCCTGCGCTATTTATTATAAAATATGACACAGAATATATAGAAACTGAGGTGGATTATGGCTCCCAGAATGATTGAAACCAATCTGACGCCAGAAGATGTCAAGGTGGAAGATACACTTCGTCCGCAGCTTTTGGATAGTTATATCGGACAGCAGAAAGCAAAAGAAACATTAAAAATATATATAGAAGCGGCAAAGCGCAGAGAAGATGCGCTCGATCATGTGCTGCTTTACGGCCCACCGGGACTTGGTAAAACGACACTTGCAGGAATTATTGCCAATGAGATGGGCGTAAATATCAAGGTGACCAGCGGACCGGCGATTGAGAAGCCGGGAGAGATGGCGGCAATTTTGAACAATCTTCAGGAGGGAGATGTTCTTTTTGTCGATGAAATTCATCGTTTAAACCGCCAGGTGGAAGAGGTGCTTTACCCTGCCATGGAAGATTATGCGATAGACATTATGATCGGAAAGGGTACAAGTGCGCGTTCCATCCGTTTGGATCTGCCTAAGTTTACTCTGGTGGGTGCAACGACAAGAGCGGGACTTTTGACAGCACCGCTCCGTGACCGTTTTGGCGTAATTCACAAATTAGAATTTTATACCATTGAAGAACTCAAGCAGATTATTCTGCATTCTGCAGATGTACTAAAAGTAGAAATCGAGGAAAAAGGTGCGTATGAACTGGCTCGAAGAAGTCGCGGGACACCTCGTCTTGCCAACCGTATTTTAAAGCGTGTGCGTGATTTTGCGCAGGTAAAGTATGATGGTGTAATTACCAAAGAGGTTGCGGATACAGCACTGGATCTTTTGGGAGTAGATAAACTGGGACTTGACCATGTGGATCAAAATATCATTTTGACCATGATTGACAAATTTGACGGAGGACCGGTCGGGCTTGATACGCTTGCGGCAGCTACCGGAGAGGATGCAGGAACCGTTGAGGATGTATATGAACCGTATCTGATATTGAATGGTCTGATTAACCGTACGCCGCGCGGAAGAGTGGTGACACCTGCAGCGTATCGTCATTTCGGGCGACGGGTACCGGAAGAATAAAACGGCGATAAAAAAACATTGTTTTCTCTATAGAATTTGTTATAATATCTGTTAGAGAAAGTTTTTTGAAAGGTGTGTACCAATGACAGCGAAAACAGATACAGAAGTTTTAATCGGAGGCAAAGTTTATACACTCAGCGGATATGAGAGCGAGGAATATCTGCAGAAGGTTGCCCTTTATATTAATAATAAGATCAGTGAATACAATAAGATTGAAGGTTTTCGCAGACAGTCCATGGACACACAGGCAGTGTTACTGGAGCTTAACATTGCGGATGATTATTTTAAAGCTAAGAAAAAATACAAATCTTTGGAAGAAGAAATTGCTGCCAAAGAAAAAGAGCTTTATGATATTAAACATGAACTGATTGCAACACAGATCAAGCTGGAAAGTGCAGAAAAAGCACTGAAGGCGATGCAGACGGTAAAGAGAGATAACAATTAAAAGAAAGCTGCCTTGCGGCAGCTTTTTCTATGAATACAAGAACGGAAGAAAGGGGAAGCAGGATGGTAGAATTACTGGCACCGGCAGGAGATAAAGAATGCTTTAAGGTTGCGCTTATGGCGGGCGCGGATGCCATTTATGTCGGCGGAAAAAGATATGGTGCAAGAGCATATGCGGGAAATTTTGAAACAGAAGATCTGATTGAATGCATGCAGCTTGCACATCTCCATGGAAAAAAGGTTTACCTGACAGTCAATACACTGATGAAAGAATCGGAAATCGACGGACTGACTTCTTTTTTGCGCCCGTTTTATGAGGAAGGGCTGGACGGAGTTATCCTGCAGGATTTTGGCGCTTTGAGCTGTGTCGCAGAAACATTTCCGGGACTGGAGCTTCACGCCAGCACACAAATGACCATAACCGGTGCTCACGGAGCGAAAATGCTGAAAAAATATGGGGTGTCGCGCGTCGTACCGGCGAGAGAATTGTCTCTTTCGGAGATTGTGGAAATAAAAGAAAAGACAGGTCTTGAAATAGAAACTTTTGTTCATGGCGCCATGTGTTACGGCTATTCCGGACAGTGTCTGTTTTCGAGCATGCTGGGAGAGAGGAGCGGAAACAGAGGCAGATGTGCAGGTCCGTGCAGGCTTCCGTATGCAGTAAAGTATGATGGGAAACGCTTAAATCGTGAGAATGAGATGTATCAGCTTAGTCTGAAAGATTTGTGTACACTTGAAGTTTTACCGAAACTGATCGAGGCAGGTATTGACAGTTTTAAAATTGAAGGCCGCATGAAAACACCGGAGTACGTGGAGTTCGTGACAGGAATGTATCGAAAATATATTGATTTGTACAGATCGGCGCCGGAGCGATACCGCGTGAATAAAGAAGATATGAGTCTGCTTCGCAGCAGATTCAGTCGTGGAAGCATTCAGCCGGGATACTATTTTATGCAGAATGGCAGGGAACTTGTGACGCTGGATAAGCCGGGATATCAGTCGTTTGAATCGGCAAAAGAAACTTCAGATGCACCGGAAGCGGCGAAGGAACCGGATGAACTGAAGCTGAATCTGACCGGGTATTTCAGTGCGCAGGCAGGAGTTCCAATCTGCTTTACCGTATACAAAGAAGATGCACCGGAAACAGCGGTGGTTGTATATGGGCAAGAGGCATCCAAAGCACAAAAATGTCCGGCCACAGCAGAAGAAGTGAAGAAACAATTATCCAAAACAGGAAATACACCATTTTTATTCAGTCAGCTGACGGTTGAATTGGAGGGGGATTTGTTTCTTTCGAAAAAAGTACTTAATGAGCTAAGACGAGATGCGCTGACACAACTGACAGATGAACTGCTTAGGGATCATCGCAGATCTGTATCCGGAGCTGATGCGTTAGAGAAAACGGTTGTGACAGAGCCGGAATCAGAGCGATTGAAAATAGATCAGAGAGGTCTTGAGCAGATACACGTACAGGTGCGCACACGCGAGCAGTTAAAGGCACTTCAGGGCGGAAAAAAGATATGCAGAATCTATATGTCGACAGATTTACTGACGACTTTGTCCCGGGAAGATGCGAGCGCAGAAGAACTTTTGGATATGTGCAGGAACTGGAAAGAACGCGGCGTGGAAATCTTTCTGACCTTTCCGCATGTATGCAGACGAAATACCATAAAAATTATAGACGAAAAACGTGTTATAATTGATAAGCTGCAGCCGGATGGATTTTGTGTGGGAAATCCGGAAAGTTTGGAGTATATCAAAGAAACATATCCGGATAAAAAGATGGTAAGCGACGCCGGATTGTATGTGTTTAATGCAAGGACCGCAGAGTTTTTAGCGGGTGAGGGGATTACGGAGCATATATTACCGTTTGAATTGCACAGACAGGAAATTATGCAGCTAGTGCAAGCAAAAAAAGCGCGCAGTCACCGATTTGTTTTGCCGGTGTACGGATATATTCCGGTCATGGAGACGGCCGGATGTCTTTTAAAGACCAATGGTGCCTGCAGACAAGGAAAAGGACGGGAAGAAGTGATACTTACCGACCGTCATAAAAAGGACAGAATCGTAGTAACGCATTGTGACAGATGTGAAAATACCATATATAATTCGGTCCCGCTTTCCCTGCATAAGGAAGCAGATAAAATTTCGACGATGCCGCTTTCCGGTATCATGCTCATGTTTTCGATTGAAAATGCATCGCAGACCAAAAAGGTGCTGGATGCTTGGGAAAATCCGGACGGCGGACAATTGGAAAGTTATGTACGGGAATTTACAAAAGGACATTTTATAAAAAGTGTGGAGTGATAAAAAATGGCACATGTAATATCGGACTTATCTAAATACGTGATTGTATTTTTCATGGCAGTTTATACGTTGCTGTGTTTTTTCGGTATGTCTGAAAAAGAAGATGAGGATAAGGGCTGGGTATATGCACTTCAAATTATAAGCATGTTTATGGTGCATTTTCTGGGATTTGCAGCCATCTGCCTGGAGACAGGGGACATTTCGTATATTATTTTTTACGGATTTCAGCAGATTCTGCTGTTTGCAACCATTGCGCTGTATCGTGTGATTTATCCGGAGGTGCACAGGCTTATCATCAACAATGTATGTATGCTCTTGACCGTTGGATTTTTGATTTTAACGCGCATATCCTACGAAAAATCAATCAAACAGTTTGCGATTGTTACGGTTTCGCTTATCGTCGGGCTGTTCATCCCTTACCTGATTAAAAAGATGCGGTTTTTAAAGCATCTGACATGGATTTACGGAATGCTGGGACTATTGCTTCTGGTGGCGGTAGCGGTGCTCGGTGCGGTGACACATGGGGCAAAACTATCCTATTCCATCGCAGGGGTGTCCTTCCAGCCGTCGGAGTTTGTGAAGATATTGTTTGTATTTTTTGTTGCAGGAATGTTTAAACAGTCAAAAGTATTTCTGCAGGTTGTAATTACAACAGTGATTGCGGCATTGCATGTACTGACTCTTGTTTTTTCAAAAGATCTGGGTAGTGCGCTCATATTTTTTGTGACCTATCTGGTGATGCTCTATGTGGCGACTCGGAAAATATATTACATTCTGGCGGGAGGAGCAGCAGGGGCACTTGCTGCATTTGCAGCGTTTAGTCTGTTTGACCACATTCAGGTACGTGTGATTGCATGGAAAGATCCGTGGAGCCACATTGTGGATGAGGGATATCAGATCACGCAGTCTTTGTTCGCAATCGGAACCGGAGGCTGGTACGGTATGGGGATTTATCAGGGAAATCCAACAGCGATACCATATGTGGAACAGGACTTCATTTTTTCGGCAATTGCAGAAGAACTTGGAGTGATATTTGCCATCTGTATGATACTGATCTGTGTCAGTTGTTTTCTTACGATCATGCTCATTGCGATGCGACTGAAAGAAGAATTCTACCGCTATATAGCAGTCGGCATCGGAATGGTTTACATTACGCAGGTATTTCTCACAATCGGCGGAGGAACAAGATTTATTCCGCTTACCGGAGTGACGCTTCCGCTTGTCAGCTATGGAGGAAGCAGTGTACTTGCAACGATTATTATGTTCTGCATCGTACAGGGATTGTATTGTGTCAGAGAGCAGGAAGGAATAAGAAATGCTAAAAAAGCAAAACAAAGAAAAACCATCGAACAAGGTGAAGAAGAATAACGGAATGCACAATGGTGAAATCATCGCGGTAAGTGTCTGTGTTGTTGGTCTTATGTTGGCGATGATTTGGAATATTATTGATTACATGCTGCATGAAAAAGAAGAGGCGATTAACAATTCCTTTAATCCTAGACAGGAACTTCTGGCCAGCCAGAACATTCGCGGAACAATATATTCTGCGGATGGTGATGTACTTGCTAAAACAATGGTGGCTGAGGATGGTACGGAACAGAGATACTATCCGTATGCCAATCTGTTTGCCCATGTGGTTGGTTATTCGACAAAGGGAAAGACCGGAATTGAATACTCTGAAAATATGAAAATGATTACCTCACATGCTTCGCTTTCGAATAAGATTCAAAACGAACTCAATGCAGAGAAAAATATCGGAGACAGTGTGATTACAACACTGGATGTTTCGCTTCAGCAGAAAGCGTATGAGGCGCTTGGAGTATATTCCGGGGTGATTGTGATGACAGAACCGTCCACCGGAAAGATTCTTGCCATGGTATCAAAACCGGATTATGATCCGAATGAAATCGCAACCATATGGGAAGACCTTGTGCAGGATGAATCTAGCAGCGTGCTTTTGAATCGTGCGACGCAAGGTATGTATCCGCCGGGAAGTACGTTCAAGATTGTAACTGCTCTGGAATACTACAGAGAAAACGAGGGCGATGTATCTTCGTATCATTATCAGTGCGGCGGAAAGTTTTCAAAGGACGGAAGCAGCATCCGTTGTTATCACGGACAAAATCATGGTGGTGTTGATTTTGAGAGGAGCTTTGCAAAGTCGTGTAACTCCTCCTTTGCCAATATCGGAACGACGTTTGATATTACGTCATTTCGAAATACCTGCAATGATCTTTTGTTTAATACAGAACTTAAAATGGAGATTCCGAGTAAGCAAAGCAGCTTTTCGTTATCTGTTTCCGACGGGTCTGATGCAGTCATGCAGACAGCCATCGGCCAAGGAAAAACGCAGATCAGTCCGATGCATTTGAATATGATTACATCTGCGATTGCAAATGGCGGAGTGTGCATGACACCATATGTCGTTGACCGGATTGAAAGTGCAACGGGATCGGTGGTAAAACAGAATGCGCCTTCGCAGGAGAAGGTTATGATGACAAAAGAAGAAGCGGATTTTCTGTCGGAAATGATGACTTCGGTAGTGACATCGGGAACGGCTTCAAAACTGGATGGGCTTTCTTATACGGCGGCAGGAAAAACAGGGTCGGCGGAGTTTTCGCAAAATAAAGAGGATTCGCATGCATGGTTTACCGGATTTGCGCCGGTGGAAGATCCGCAGGTATGTGTGACAGTAATTGTAGAGAGCGCCGGATCGGGCGGAGATTATGCGGTTCCGATTGCAAAAAGAGTTCTGGATGAATTTTTTGGTAAAAATTAAACAAAAATTTCCGAAAAATGCTATCTTTTTTTGATAATTTGATGTATAATAACACTTGAGTTGTATCAATTGAATTTACAACAGGGAGGGTTACATATGTTTGATCAGATTTTTGGTAATTATCTGGTAGCATCCGGAACAATTACAAAAGAACAATTTATGGATGTTTTAGAGAGCGAAGGAAAGATTCGTGTGAAACTTGGCCTTATCGCTGTCGCAGAAAAGCTTATGACAGAGGAGCAGGCAGATGAAGTGAATAAACTTCAGTCCATTATGGACCGCCGGTTTGGTGACATCGCGGTAGAGAAAGGTTATTTATCCGATGATCAGGTGACACAGCTTTTGAAGAAACAGGGTAATATATATATGGTATTTGTGCAGACTTTGATTGACAAGGGATATATGACCTTGGAAGAGATAGATGCTGCACTGAATAAATATCAGGAGGATCAGGGATTTACACATAGTGATATGGATGCGCTGGTGAGCGGAGATGTGGATCGTACCGTTCAGTTATTCCTTCCGGCCAATACACAGCTGTGTGATAAGCATTGCGGTATTGCAATCCGTACTTTTATTCGTATCATTGATTCTTCTGCATATGTATCGAAAGCATATCTGGTGGATGAACTGAAGGTTGAAAAATTCGCGATGCAGGAATTGCAGGGCGATCACAAAATCTTATCCGGATTTGCAGCAGATGGTAATGATTTACTTGAACTGGCGAATAAATTTGCCGGAGAAGAGTTTGAGACGGTGGATCTGGATGCGCTGGATGCAGTCGGTGAGTTTACAAACTGTATCAACGGACTTTTTGCATCTGAGATGAGCGGAGAAAATGTGGATCTTGATATGCTTCCGCCGGTATTTTATGAGAATCCGGTTTCCATCACCGGTAATCAGTTCTGTGTATTCCCGATTCATGTGGGAGGAAAAGAAATTAAGTTTATTTTATCGATTGATGCAGATATCGATGTAAAATAGGAGGTCGAGAAGCGATGGCTAAGATTTTAATTGTAGATGATTCCAGAACATCAAGAAAGATGCTCAGAAGTATTTTAGAGTCTAACGGACATGAGATTCTGGACGAAGCGGTAAACGGACAGGATGGTGTTCAGAAGTTTCAGGCGTTAAGACCGGACGTAATTACACTGGATATTACAATGCCGATCGTTGACGGAGTAGAAGCTCTTAAGATGATCAAGGCGCTTGACGGTGATGCAAAAGTTGTAATGGTGACAGCTGCCGGACAGAAAAATAAAATGATTGATTGTATCAAAGCCGGTGCGAACGAATTCCTGACCAAGCCATTTGATCAGCAGGAAATTCTTGATGTAATCGCAAAAATGGTATAAGTAACTTAAATTCCTGTCTTGCATGAATGGACAATCTGTTTTATACTAAATGCATGTGTTGTTAAATTACACGCCAGACAGGAGGGTTTGCAATGATTGAAGCAACAAGCTGTGGCGGTGTGGTTATTTTTCGAGGTAAGATCCTGCTACTTTATAAAAATATTAAGAACAAATATGAGGGATGGGTTTTACCAAAGGGAACTGTCGAACCGGATGAAGAGTATAAAGATACGGCGCTGAGAGAGGTCCTTGAAGAATCCGGAGCGAGAGCTTCGATCATCAAGTACATTGGAAAAAGTGATTATACGTTTAATGTGCCGGACGATACAGTAACGAAAAGCGTTCATTGGTATTTAATGATGGCTGACAGCTATTACAGTAAACCACAGCGCGAGGAATTCTTTGTGGATTCTGGGTATTATAAATATCATGAAGCATATCATCTTCTGAAATTTTCGAATGAAAAGCAAATTTTGGAAAAAGCATATGCAGAATATATTGATTTAAAACGCAGCAATCTATGGGGAAATAAAAAGTACTTTTAAGAAAAGAGAAGGCATATTTTTGCCTTCTTTTTTTAAAAGCGGAGTTTGACATGTATGTATTGAAAGAACTTGTGACGGATGAAGCCTGTATCAAAAAAAGAAATTCGATTTTGCGTAAAATCAGAATGAATGCAGGGCTGATGGATACGTATCTCATCTGTCTGTCGAAGAATAATGATATATTTGACATTATTGATTGTTCCAATTTAAAACAAAAAGGGTACCCGAAAAAAGATCTCTATGTTCTTGGCATTGCCAAGGGGAAAGAGAGCGCAGTGGAACTGGCATCAAGGCTGGTTGTTTCTTTTTCAAAGATATATGGGATGAAAGAGTTTAAGCAGGAGCTGGTTGCAAAGAAGGATACCTTGTTTCGGAGATATTGATGCACATTTTATTACTTGTTTTAAAAATAATAGGGATAGCACTGCTGGTCGTATTAGGGATTGTGCTTTTGCTGGTTCTTCTGCTTGTCTTTGTACCGTTTTGTTATCGGGCAGAGGGTAGCTTTTATGAGGACAAGCCATACGCTATGCTTCGAATTCGATACCTGTTTCCGCTCCTGCATGTATTTGTGAAATATCAGGAAGAGAATCTGGAAGGAAAAGTAAAGCTATTTGGATTTACGATTTATGATTTCTTTCCGTCGGACGAGGTGAAAGAGAAGAAAGAGCAGAAAAAAGCGAAGAAAGAGCAGAAAAAAGCGAAGAAAGCCAAGAAGGCAGAAAAGACTCGGAAAACAAAGATAGAAACAAGTCTGCAAACAGAGGCGGAAGCGGAGATAAAGCCGCGGGTGCAGGCGGAAGAAAAAATGAAAACCAGCGCAAAGCCGCAAACAAAGCCGGAAGCGGAAAAGCAAACTGATACAGAACCGGAAGCGGAAAAGGTAACTTTGTGGGAAAAGATTCAGATTTTTGTCCGTACACTGAAGGAGAAGATCCTTTCTCTGATCCAGAAACTGAAAGGGATTCGCGACAAAGGAATAGAAATCAAAGAAAAAGCTTCCTACTATTATGAGATCTGGCAGCGAGAGGAAACGCAGCGGGCTTTTCAGACAGCCAAAAAGACTTTGTACAAGATTTGGAAAAGTATACGCCCGAGAAAAGGATTGGTGAAATTTCATTTCGGAACCGGAGATCCCGGAAGTACAGGACAAATGTGCGGATATTTGGGTATGCTATATCCATTTATCGGGAAATATGTTATGATAGAACCGGATTTTGAAAACAAAATATATGAGGGCGACTTTTATTTCAAAGGACGTATTACGTTGTTTGTCTTTCTAAGAGCCGCCTGGACAATATTGTTTGATAAAGATATAAAAGTACTTCGTAAAATACTTATGAACTCGTAGAAGGGAGATTAATATGACGAATAATTTTTCAGATGTAGTGGCATCATTACTTGGCGGCGTAGATCATTTTCTGTCAACGAAAACAGTGGTCGGAGAGGCGACACAGATTGGGGATACGATTATCCTTCCGCTTGTAGATGTTTCGTTTGGTGTCGGAGCGGGAGCAACGGCCGGTGATGTGAAAAACGGCGGATTCGGCGGAGTGACAGGAAAAATGTCACCGAGTGCGGTATTGGTGATTAAAAACGGACAGACCAAACTGGTGAGTGTGAAGGATCAGAATACGATTACAAAGATTATAGATATGATTCCGGAGCTGGTGGACAAGTTTACGACAGAGAAAGAAGAGATGCCAAGCGACGAAGCAGCCGCATCTATTGCTTTCCCGGAAAATGAAGTTTAAAAAGTAGCCGGAATATTTTGTCAATAGAATGCATAAGATAATAAAAAGAAATGGATCTGTGTGTCATGAAACGGATCTTGGGTCTATGTAGTTTCAGTATGGCCATCGGAATGATGCTTATGCTGTTTATTGATACTGTATTTGTTGCGGTAATCCTGATAGCTGTCCTTTTGCTTCTCGGTTATAATCTGTTTGACGGTGGCTGCTGTTAGGAATTTGCGGAGATGACGTAATGGAAATGGAAAAGAGTGAAGATACGCGGCTTAAGAACTGGCTGTTTAAAGAAAATATGCGTCTGGAAGGTCTAAGGGAAGAGTTGTCCAGAGCCGGTAAACTGTTACGCGAGCAGGCGGATCTGGTAAAAATGGACGAGCAAAGACTTGCAGAGGAAAAGAAAAGATTTGCACGTGAAAAAGAAGAATTCAAGACGCAGATGCACGATTGGACCGGTAAAATTCGGGAAGAACGTAAAAAACTGGAAGAAGAACAAAGCTTTTTTGATAAAAAGTTTAAGATTCTTGAGATGGGATTTAAACAGCTTGATGCAGACCGCAGAAGCTTCGAAGCAAAAAAGCGTGCATATGAATATAAGAAATATGAGCAACAGCAGTCAGAGGAATTTCAGCCGCTCGCAGAAGAACTGTCTGCGGATGAGACGTTTTTCTTCCGGGGGGTCACACATCCTCTGGCGCTGAAAAAGCGATATAAGGATCTGATTAAGATATATCACCCGGATAATTTGTGCGGGGATAAAACGATGCTTCAAAAGATCAACAGAGAATATGATATTTTGAAAAAGAGTATCACGTATCAGAAGAAAGCGTAAAATGTCGTAAAATGTCATAGAAGGAAAAAGAAAAGGAACCATTTGCATGGTTCCTTCGTTTTTGTGAAAAATCTAAAGTTTAATGATTAAGCTCTTTCAACTTTACCGGCTCTTAAACAAGATGTACATACATGCATTGTCTTAGTAGCACCATTTACTTTACACTTAACATTTTTTACGTTTGCATTCCAAATGCGGTTAGATTTTCTATTAGAATGGCTGACGTTGTTACCAAAATGAACGCCTTTACCACAAACATCACACTTAGCCATGATCGCACCTCCTAAACTATAATAGTCTCTAAACTCACAACAAGCATATTTTAGCAGAAAAAATTTACGAATGCAAGCAGAAATTATTTTTTTGCTTCCATTTTTTCAAAAAAAAGGGTATAATCACCTATAGAGAATCATCCAAGGAGGAGAAGGTATGAAAACATTAATGAATACACACCTCGGAAATATTACGATTGATAGTGAAGTTATTGCAAATTACGCAGGCAGTGTTGCAGTAGAATGTTTCGGTATTGTCGGTATGGCGAGCGTGAATGTAAAAGATGGCTTTGTTAAATTGTTAAAGATGGATAATCTTTCCACAGGCGTATGTGTTCATGTAAATAACAATAAGCTTGTGATCGATTTTCATCTGATTGTGGCATACGGAGTAAATATTTTAGCCGTTTCGGATAATTTGACCAGTAATGTAAAATATAAAGTGGAAGAGTTTACAGGACTTCCGGTTGAAAAAGTAAATGTCTTTGTGGAAGGCGTAAGAGTAATCGACTAGAGGAGGAAACAATCGTGGCATTCAATGTTATAGATGCAAAACTGCTCCGAAGTATGTTTATTGCCGGAGCAAAAAATCTTGAGGCAAAAAAAGAATATATCAATGAGTTAAATGTATTTCCGGTTCCGGACGGTGATACCGGTACCAACATGACACTCACAATCATGTCTGCGGCCAAAGAGGTGGCAGCACTTCCTAAGGATGCAGGATTAAAAGAAATCTCAAAGGCGATTTCATCCGGTTCCCTTCGCGGTGCCAGAGGTAATTCGGGAGTTATCCTTTCCCAGTTGTTCCGTGGTATGTGCAAAGTACTCGGTGAAGTGGAAGGTGACATCACGGTAGATGATTTGATCGCAGCGTTTGAAAAAGCAGTAGAAAGCGCATATAAAGCGGTAATGAAACCGAAAGAAGGTACCATTCTTACCGTGGCAAAAGGCGCGTATGAAAAAGCTGCTGAGTTTGAGGGGACCGAGGATATGGATCAGTTTATTGATTCTGTTATCGACTATGCACAGGAAGTTCTCAATAAGACACCTGATATGCTTCCGGTTCTGAAACAGGCAGGGGTTGTGGATTCCGGCGGTCAGGGACTTTTAGAAGTTCTCAAGGGTGCTCAGAAAGCATTCCGCGGGGAGGAACTCGATCTTACAATCGTAGAAGCTCCTGTAGTTATAAAGACAGGCATCGATACCTCAGATATCGATACTTCAGATATTAAATTCGGATATTGTACGGAATTTATCATCATGTTAAACAAAACCTTCAATGTAAAGCATGAGATGGATTTTAAATCATTCCTTGAATCCATCGGTGATTCGATTGTGGTAGTTGCAGATGATGATATCGTTAAGGTGCACGTACATACCAACGATCCGGGGTTGGCTATTCAGCGTGCGCTCACTTACGGTGCATTATCCAATATGAAGATTGACAATATGCGCCTTGAACATGAAGAGAAGCTTTTTAAAGAGGCAGAAAAGAATGCGGACGCAGTTCCGGTCAAAGTGGAACCGGAAGAATGGAAAGATTACGGATTTATCAGCGTATCCATCGGTGAAGGTATCAATGCAATCTTCAAAGACCTCGGAGTTGACCGCATCATTGAGGGCGGACAGACCATGAATCCGAGTACGGAGGATATCTTAGAGGCGATTGAGTCGCTTCCGGCTAAGACTATCTATGTTCTTCCGAACAATAAGAACATTGTTATGGCAGCCAATCAGGCAAGAGACCTGACAGAGGATAAAGAAATTGTTGTGGTTCCGACCAAGACAATTCCGCAGGGAATTGCTGCAATTATCAATTTTGTTCCGGAACTTTCCGGAGAAGAGAATCTGGCAGCGATGACAGCAGAGATTGAAAATGTCAAGACCGGTCAGGTAACTTACGCAGTTCGTGATACGGAAATCGATAATAAAGTGATTAAAGAAAACGACATTATGGGAATCGGAGACAAATCCATTCTCGCTGTCGGCGAGACCATCTTTGATACGACCGTTGAAATGGTAGAAGAGATGATGAAGGATTCTGATTGTGAACTGATCAGCATCTATTACGGAAGCGATGTGGATGAAGAAGACGCAGAAGCGCTTCAGGCAGCAATCGAAGAGAAATTTCCGGACTGTGATGTGGAGCTTCAGTATGGCGGTCAGCCAATCTATTACTACGTGATTTCTGCAGAATAGGTGTTTCATGAAAATAGAACAATCGATTATGGATTTAAAGGGCATCGGTGAAAAAAACGCTGCCCTTTTTCATAAATTGAATATTGAGACAATCGAAGATTTGCTATACCATTTTCCGAGGGAGTATATGAGATATCCTAAGGCAGGTCCGCATTTAAAAGGTGCGGGGCGCGCCTTAAAGCAGGCTGTTGTTGCGACGGTAAAATCGGTGCCGGTATTGACAAGGATGCGAGGGACGAGCCTGCTTAAATTTCAGATTGTTGACCAAAAAGGTCAAATGATATGGGTATCATTTTATCATATGCCATATCTGAAAAATACGATAAAACCGGGAAAACACATGTGTTTTACGGAACTGTCTATGTGAAAAACGAAATGGTGTTCATGAGCCATCCGAAAATGTATGATCCGTCGGAATATCAGAAGCTGGAGGAGCAGCTGGTACCGATATATACAAGGACGAAAGGGCTTACCGATCAGGCGATATACAAGCATTGCATGAATGCATTGAGCCGGATTGAGCAGGTAGATGAGTTTCTGCCGGACGACTTGCGGGAAAAGTATGGTTTTCTTCCTATAAAACAGGCACTTAAGCTGCTTCATGCACCGGAAGACCTTTCGGACGCGGCGACTGCGCGAAAACGTTTTGCCTACGAAGAGTTTTTGCTCTTTTTACTGGCGGTAAAATCGCACAGTTCGTCGGTGCGCACAAAGAACTGCCATGAGATGATCGAGACTGCGGACGCCGGACTGCTTCTGGAAAAACTCCCGTATCAGCTGACGGCATCGCAGGCAGAGGCTTTTGCCCAGATCAAGGCAGATATGTTGGGTGAAACCTGTATGAACCGCCTGCTTCAGGGAGATGTGGGAAGCGGAAAGACCATCGTTGCGATTCTGGCCCTGCTTTTATGTGTGACAAATGGTTATCAGGGAGCGATGATGGCTCCGACCGAGGTTCTGGCACTCCAGCATATGGAGACCGTACAGTCCATGATAAAAAAATATGATCTGCCGTTTCGGCCGGTGCTGCTGACCGGAGCGCAGACAGCGAAGGAAAAACGTGAAATCTATGCTGCAATTGAAAATGGTACATGCAATCTTGTTATAGGAACCCATGCACTCATTCAGGATGCGGTGGTATTTCACAATCTTGCATTGGTCGTTACCGACGAGCAGCACCGTTTCGGGGTAAAACAGCGTGAAAAGCTGGTCAGTAAAGGCGGCGACATACACACGATCGTCATGAGCGCGACACCGATTCCGAGATCCCTTGCACTTATTCTGTACGGGGATATGGATATCACGGAAATGAAAGAAGTGCCTTCGGAAAGACTTCCGATTAAAAACTGTGTGGTCAATCAAAATTACAGACAGACCGCTTACAAATTCATGCAGGACGAAATCCGGAAAGGACATCAAATCTATATTATCTGTCCGATGGCGGAACCGGGAGTGATGGAAGAACTGGAAAACGTTGTCGATTATGCAAAGTTTATTCGACCGTTTTTTGAAGAAAATGTGCGGATTGCGTACCTTCACGGGAAAATGAAACCGAAGCAGAAGGCAGAGATTATGGACCGCTTTTCGGATGGTGAAATCGACATTTTGGTATCAACGACAGTCATTGAAGTCGGAATCAACGTTCCGAATGCCACGGTTATGATGGTGGAGAATGCAGAGCGGTTCGGCCTTGCGACGCTTCATCAGATTCGGGGACGTGTCGGAAGAGGCGATGCACAGTCGTACTGCATTTTCATGGAGACGGAAGAGAAGACCGAAAAAAATGAGAGACTGGAGATACTCAATCACTCAAATGACGGCTTCGAAATAGCCGGGGAAGACTTAAAACTCCGCGGACCGGGAGATTTTATGGGAATTGAGCAAAGCGGAGCATTCCGTTTTCGTTATGCGGATATCTACCAGGATGCGGATATGCTTAAAAGCGCAGCGGAAGATGTTGCAAAAATTTTGAAAAATGACTCTTTACTTATTGAAGAATCTCATATACCATTAA
Source organism: Lachnospiraceae bacterium (assembly GCA_017623815.1). Taxonomy (GTDB): domain Bacteria; phylum Bacillota; class Clostridia; order Lachnospirales; family Lachnospiraceae; genus SVFI01. Next base: position 27,825 of record JAGAOK010000011.1, on the reverse strand, counting down.
AAAGGAAAATGGAAACATATGTCTCTTCCGGATATATAAAGATTTTATAAGGCGGAAAGAGAGTTGTTTTTTGTGTCTGGAGGAATAGACTTGAAAAAAATTGGAATAGTAACGGATAGTAACAGCGGAATATCGCAGGAAGAAGCGAAAAGCAGCGGAATAAAAGTGCTTCCTATGCCGTTTATGATTGACGGGGAAACCTATTATGAAGGGATTACTTTAAACCAGGAGCAGTTTTATGAATTTCTGGAGAAAGAAGCGGATGTTTCAACGTCCCAGCCATCGCCGGAATCCGTGATTGCTATGTATAAAGAAGAATTAAAAGAATACGATGAAGTTGTTTATATTCCGATGTCAAGCGGGCTTTCCGGTTCCTGTCAGACGGCGACCATGCTCGCACAGGAGGAGGCTTTTGAGGGGAAGGTCCATGTGGTAAACAACCAGAGGATTTCCGTGACACAGAAATCATCGGTATATGATGCGCTTGCCCTTGCGGGGAAAGGGTATGACGGAGCCAAAATCAAAGAAATACTGGAAAGCGATAAGTTTAACAGTTCCATATATATCATGCTGGATACACTTTATTACTTAAAGAAAGGCGGACGTATCACACCGGCTGCGGCAGCGATCGGTACGCTTCTTAAGTTAAAACCGGTATTGCAGATTCAGGGAGAGAAGCTCGATGCGTATGCAAAAGCACGCACGTCTGCACAGGGAAAGAGTATGATGCTTCAGGCAATCCGCAAGGATATTGAGACGAGATTCGGCGGATGGGATGAACAGACAAAAGAGCGTGTATTTTTACAGATTGCATACACGAAAAATGAGGATGTGGCGCTGCAGGCGAAGGCAGATATGGAAAAAGAATTTCCGGGCATTGAAATCCGCTATGTAGAACCGCTTTCTTTAAGCATTTCCTGTCATATCGGACCGGGAGCACTCGGAATGGCAGTAACACAGAAATTAGACGAAACGAAATAATCGAAAGAGGTAAAGTGACATGTCGAAAGCGGCAGAAAACTATAATGCAGGCAGTATTACGGTCTTAGAGGGACTCGAAGCAGTTCGTGTAAGACCGGGTATGTATATCGGTAGTGTTTCTACCAAGGGACTCAATCACCTGATTTATGAAATTGTAGATAACTCTGTGGACGAGCATTTGGCCGGACACTGTAGTGAGATCCGTGTATATCTGGAAAAGGACGGAACGGCGATCATTGAGGATAACGGTCGTGGTATTCCGGTGGATCTTCACGAGAAAGGAATCAGTGCCGAGCGTCTGGTGTTTACAACGCTTCATGCAGGTGGTAAATTTAATGATTCTGCCTATAAGACCAGTGGTGGTCTGCACGGTGTGGGATCTTCTGTTGTCAATGCACTTTCCACATGGCTGAAAGTCACGGTCAAACGTGGCGGACAAATCTATGAAGATAAATATGAACGCGGTAATCCTGTGGTGGAACTGGAAAACGGTCTTCTTCCGGTCATCGGAAAAACGAGAGAAACCGGTACCAGAATACAGTTTTTGCCGGATGATACCATTTTTGACCGCACATACTTCAAATCCGAAGACATTAAGAGTCGTCTCCATGAGACTGCTTATCTGAATCCGGAGCTTACCATTATATTTGAAGACAGACGCGGCGAGGAAGTGGACCGTGTTCAGTTTCATGAGCCGGAGGGAATCATTGGTTTTGTAAAAAAAATCAACGGCGGAAAAGAAGCGGTACATGATGTGATCTATTTAAAAGGCGAGAGCGAAGGAATCACGGTAGAAGTGGCGCTTCAGTATGTCAATGAGTTCAGGGAAAATGTACTCGGCTTTTGTAACAATATTTACAATGCCGAAGGCGGAACCCATCTGACCGGATTTAAAACGATTTTTACGACCGTAATCAATAATTACGCAAGAGAGTTAAATATTTTAAAAGATAAAGACGCAAACTTTACAGGACCGGATGTGCGTAACGGTATGACAGCTATCGTTTCGTTAAAACACCCGGATCCGCGTTTTGAAGGACAGACCAAAACAAAACTCGACAATCAGGATGCATCCAAGGTGGTATCCAAAGTGGTCGGCGATGAAATTGTCCGTTTCTTTGACCGTAACCTTGAGACACTGAAAAATATCATCGGATGTGCGGAGAAAGCTGCCAAGATCCGAAAGACAGAAGAAAAGGCAAAAACCAACATGCTCACAAAGCAGCGATTTTCGTTTGATTCTAATGGAAAACTTGCCAACTGTGAGTCGAGGGATGCGTCGAAGTGTGAGATTTTTATCGTCGAAGGAGATTCTGCGGGAGGTTCGGCCAAAATGGCACGTAACCGTATGTATCAGGCAATTATGCCGATCCGCGGTAAGATTCTGAACGTGGAGAAAGCCAGCATTGATAAAGTTCTGGCCAATGCGGAGATCAAGACGATGATCAATGCGTTCGGCTGCGGGTTCTCCGAAGGATACGGAAATGACTTTGACATTTCAAAACTGCGTTACGATAAGATTATTATCATGGCCGATGCCGACGTCGACGGTGCACACATCTGTACCCTGCTTTTAACCTTGTTCTATCGTTTTATGCCGGAGCTTATCACAGAGGGACATGTGTATATTGCAATGCCTCCTCTTTATAAAGCGATGCCTGCCAAAGGCAAGGAAGAATATTTATATGATGACAAAGCGCTTGCAAAATACCGCAAGACGCACAAAAGCTCCTTTACGCTTCAAAGATACAAAGGTCTCGGAGAAATGGATGCACAGCAGCTGTGGGAGACAACGCTTGACCCGGAAACAAGATTTTTAAAGCGTGTCGGTATTGATGACAGCTATATGGCGGACCATGTAACGGAAAAACTCATGGGAACCGATGTTCCGCCGCGTAGAGCATTTATTTATGAGCATGCAGAAGAAGCGCTCCTTGATTTTTAAAAAGGATGGTTAAGTTAGAATGGAAGACAGAATCATACAGACCGAATACTCCGAGGTGATGGAAAAATCGTATATCGATTATGCGATGAGTGTTATTATTTCAAGAGCCCTTCCGGATATTCGTGACGGTTTAAAGCCGGTACAGAGAAGAACGCTATATGATATGCAGGAACTGGGCATCAAATATGATAAGCCTTACCGTAAGTGTGCTCGTATTGTCGGCGATACGATGGGTAAATATCATCCGCACGGCGACAGCTCCATTTATGATGCGCTGGTAGTGATGGCGCAGGATTTCAAAAAAGGCCTTCCGCTTGTGGACGGACATGGTAACTTCGGTTCCATCGAAGGCGACGGCGCTGCTGCGATGCGTTATACCGAGGCGAGACTGCAGAAAATTACGCAAACTGCTTTTTTGGAGGATTTGGATAAAGACGTCGTTGACTTTATGCCGAACTTTGATGAGACGGAAAAAGAGCCGGTGGTACTTCCGGTAAAAATACCGAATCTTCTTATAAACGGCGCGGAGGGTATCGCAGTCGGTATGGCAACCAGCATTCCGACGCATAATCTCGGAGAAGTAATCGATGCAACCAAGGCGTTTATGCGTGACCCGTCCATGACGACACGTGCGCTTATGAAATATATCAAAGGACCGGATTTCCCGACCGGCGGTATTGTCTGCAATCAGGACGATCTGCAGGAAATCTATGAATCCGGAACAGGAAAACTCAGGCTTCGCGGAACCGTGGTAAAAGAAAAAGGAAAGGCCGGAAAGACCAATGTGGTCATTACGGAAATTCCGTATACCATGATTGGTGCCAACATTTCAAAATTCCTTTTTGATGTGGCGGCACTTGCAGAGAAAAAACTGACAAACGACATTGTTGACATCACAAACCAGTCCTCGAAAGAAGGAATCCGTATTGTGATTGAGCTCCGTAAGGATGCGGATGTCGATAATTTTATCAATCTTTTATACAAAAAGACCAAACTGGAAGATACCTTCGGTGTCAATATGCTCGCAGTCGCGGACGGTCGTCCGGAAACACTCGGACTTCGCGGTGTTTTGGAGCATTTCACCAAATTCCAGTATGAAGTGACCACACGTAAATACAAAACCCTTCTGGATAAAGAAATGGAACGCCGTGAGGTACAGGAAGGTCTTATCAAAGCATGCAATGTCATTGACCTGATTATTGAAATCCTGCGCGGATCCAAAGACAGAGCTATGGCAAAAAAATGCCTGATGGAGGGTGAAACCGAGGGCATTAAGTTTAAATACAAAGAATCCCGTATCATGGCAGAACAGCTTCGCTTTACCGAACGTCAGGCAAACGCCATCCTTGAGATGCGTCTGTACAAATTAATCGGTCTTGAAATTGAGGCCCTGATCAAAGAGCACGACGAAACCATGGCGAATATCTATCGCTACGAGGATATCCTTGCAAGCAGGGATTCCATGACACAGGTTATCATCAACGAGCTGGATGATATCAAGAAAGAATACGGCAGAAAACGTCGTACAGTCATTGAAAATACAGAGCAGGCTGTTTTTGTGGAAAAGAAGATGGAAGAGATGGATGTCTTCTTTATGATGGACAAGTTCGGTTATGCCCGATGTGTGGATATGGCGACCTATGAAAGAAATAAAGAAGCAGCACTTTCTGAGAATAAATATGCCTTTGTATGTAAAAACACCGGAAAAATCTGTGTGTTTACCAACAAGGGGCAGCTTCATACCATTAAGGTTTCGGATCTTCCGTTTGGAAAATTCCGTGACAAAGGAGTTCCGATTGATAATGTCAGCAACTACAACACGGCAGAGGAAGAAATTGTCTGTGTGGCCAGCCAGTCAGAACTTAACCTTTACCGCATCGTCTTTGTAACGAGGGATTCCATGATGAAGATTGTGGACGGCGGAGAGTTCGATGTGAGTAAAAGAAGCGTTGCGGCGACCAAGCTTCAGGATGATGATGAAGTAATCAGCGTGGAAATACTAAAAGAACAGCGCAATATTGTGCTTCGCTCTGCAGAAGGGTATTTTTTAAGATTCCCGCTTGAAGAGATTCCGGAAAAGAAAAAGGCAGCAATCGGAGTACGCGGTATGAAACTCGGCGCAAAAGACAAAGTGACCGATGTTTACTATACACAGAATGCTGTGGAACAGACGATTGAATACAAAGATAAAATGCTCGAACTTAACAAGATTAAGCTCGGAAAACGAGACGGAAAAGGTGTAAAGGTAAGAGCGTAGGAGGGAAGATTATGCGAGTGATCGCAGGTACGGCGAGAAGCCTTCAGTTAAAAGCACCGCTCGGTGACCATACGAGACCGACGACAGACAGAGTAAAAGAGACACTTTTCAATATGATTCAGGGAGAGATTCCGGGATGTGTATTTCTTGATCTTTTTGCAGGGAGCGGCGGCATCGGAATCGAGGCACTCAGCCGCGGAGCGACCTTTGCCGTTTTTGTGGAAAATGACAAAAACGCGCAAGTCTGTATAGAGGATAATCTGGCGCATACAAAATTTAAACCAAAGACGGTATTATGCAAACAGGATGTGTTCGTTTCGCTCCAGTCGTTGGAGTACAAATATCAGTTTGATGTGATTTTCATGGATCCTCCATACGATCAGGAATTAGAGCGCAGAGTTCTGGAATATCTGACGGTTTCGAATTTGATTACGGAAGATACCCTGATTATCTTTGAGGCGTCCCTTGAGACAGATATTTCTTATCTTGAGGACTTAGGATATGACCTTTTGAAAGAGAAAAAATATAAAACGAACAAACATGTTTTTGTTCAAAGGAGTGTAAGATGAGTAAAGCTATTTATCCGGGAAGTTTTGACCCAATGACATGCGGACATCTTGATGTCATCCGCAGATCTGCATCGATATTTGACGAACTGACGGTCAGTGTACTTAATAATGTCAATAAATCTGCATTGTTTTCTGTGGAAGAACGTGTTAATATATTGAAAGAAGCGACAAAAGATCTGCCAAATGTTAAGGTTGAGAGTTTCAGCGGACTTTTGATTGATTATGCAAAAGAAAAGAAGATACATGTGGTGGTACGTGGCTTGCGTGCAATCACCGACTTTGAATATGAACTTCAAATTGCCCAGACAAACCGTAAATTATCGGGAGATGTCTTAGATACGATGTTCCTTACGACTTCTTTGGAATATGCGTACCTCAGTTCATCTACGGTAAAAGAGATTGCCAGCTTCGGCGGTGATATTTCCGAGTGTGTTCCGAAGTTTGTAGCGGGGCTTGTATATGACAAATATGGTATCAAACGATAACAGATAAAATCAAAGGAGAAATGTAAGATGAGTACGAAGATTGAACAGTTAATCGATGAGATTGATGATTATATTGAAGGATGTAAATATGTATCCTTATCATCCACCTATATTAAAGTAAACAAAGATGAGATTCAGGAACTGATCCGTGATCTTCGTATGAAAACACCGGATGAAATCAAACGTTACCAGAAGATTATCAGCAATAAAGAAGCAATCTTAAACGATGCAAGAGCCAAAGCAGAGGCACTGATCAATGAAGCGGCGGTTCATACCAATGAACTTGTCAGCGAGCATGAGATCATGCAGCAGGCACATGCACAGGCACAGGAGATTGTGGAGCTTGCAACGGTACGCGCGCAGGAGATTTTAGATCGCGCTACCATTGAGGCAAATGAGATGCGTGCGGCAGCGATCGGATATACCGATGCCAACCTCGGCGGAATGGAAGACATTCTGACTCACTCCATTGATATTGCTGCGGTAAATTATGAAAAACTCATTACCCAGTTAAATGAGATGATTACCATTATTCAGGAAAACCGCGCACAGCTCTATCCGGTAGAGGAGATGGCAGCTGTGGAGTCTGAGACAAGAACCGTTATGCCGCAGACAGAAGACGCATCAAAGACAGAAGGACTTGATGTTATTTAAGCATTTCATACAACCATACAAAGATAACAGTTATGCTGCATAGGATGGTCTTATGCAGCATATATTTTTTGCCGGAAAGCTGCAGGGGCACCATCAGCGAAAAGGATTGAAAATGGCAGCACAGACCGTTGAAGGCAAACACGGCATAGACGGCGAGCGTTTGCAGGATTCCTTCCGGTAATAAGCTGTCGACGCAAAGCAGACCTCCTGAAATTTCCAGAAGACTCTGAGAGAGGATGTAACATATGCGATTGTCGGAAAGCAGCAGATGCGGAACAATGCGCAGCGCGTTAAAAACAATCATATATCCGCCGAGCATGGCAATCTGCGAAAGCGCATCATTGACCGCATCCGGAAGCGCGGAAAGCAGAGAGTGCGTGGCAGGTGTTTGATTTTGGCGGATGCAGGAAGCGTATTCTTCGTCCAGTGATTTTCTGTATAAGGTGTAGCGAAGAAAGAGCCCGTACAAAAGAGGGATGCCATAGAGAAAAAAGGCGGCCGCTAAGGCAGAGTGCGGAGGATGGATGACACTTAGGAAAAATCCTGTCATATACGCAGGCCCTATATTGTTGGCAAAACACAAAAGATATTCGGCGTTGTTTTTTGAGATACGTCCCTGTTTATAAAAAGAACAGACGCTTTTGCAGCCGAGAGGAAATCCGCACAGAAAACCGAAAAAGATGACAAAAACCGCATCCGGAGTATTTCGAAACAGCGGGCGCAAAAGAACATAGAACGGACGGATAAAGGTGACAGACAGCCCCGTACGAAGAAGCAGGTTCATAAACACCATGAAGGGAAAGAGAGAGATAATCATCTGTTCAAACCAGGTGTTTAAACCGATATAGGCAAATTCAGATGTTTTTTTTGCATGAAAAAGAAAACAGATGCATACAAGCAGAAAGAAAGCGGTCAAGAATATGTTTTTTAGCACAAATTTTCTTAATTTTTTCATAAATAACTCCATAAACAAAGGGAAATAGTGTATACTAAGATAGTATTTTCGGAAAGAAGAGATTATTCAAAAAAATAGACAGGAGTAACCGATGCGACTGGATAAATTTCTGGCGGACGCCGGAATCGGAACACGAAGTGAAGTGAAAAATGCCATACGCAAAAAACTGGTAACGGTAAATGCACAGATTGTAACAGATCCGGGGATGGCGGTCAAAGACTCGGATGATATCTGTTACCGCTCAGAACCGGTGGGAGCTGCAAAGGCGCAATATATTATGATGCATAAGCCTGCAGGCTGTGTCTGCGCGACCAAAGACGCCGGCAAGACCGTGCTTGACTATTTTCCGGAAAAAGACCGCAAAAAACTGTTTCCGGTCGGACGTCTGGACAAAGACACGGAAGGACTTTTACTGCTTACCGATGACGGAATGTTTGCACACAATCTGATGAGCCCGCGTAAGCATGTGGATAAGACCTATTACTTTGAGGCAGAGGGAATCCTGCTTGCGGATGCAAAAGAGCAGATTGCAGAGGGAATCGACATCGGAGATGAGAAACCGACCGCGCCGGCCGTATTGGAAATTGTGACCTGTGATGAGACGGCGCGCAGCGTGACCGGACACCTTACAATCTGTGAGGGGCGTTATCATCAGGTAAAGCGTATGATGGCCAAAATGGGCGTTACCGTCACTTATTTAAAGCGGATGTCCATAGGAGACGTGGTTTTGGATGAAACCCTTGAAAAAGGACAGTACAGGTCTTTGACGCAGGAAGAATATGACAGATTAACCTCGGGAGGAAAATAAGATGACCCCGTTTTTACCGATCTCCAAATCGGATATGAAACAAATGAATATAGAGCAGCTGGATTTTGTTTACGTAATCGGCGATGCGTATGTTGATCACCCGTCGTTCGGCCCGGCGATTATATCCCGTGTCCTTCAGGCGCATGGATATACCGTCGGAATTTTGTCACAGCCGGACTGGAAGAAGGATGAGAGCATTACACAGCTCGGAAAGCCGAGGCTGGCGTTTCTGGTTTCCGGCGGAAATATGGATTCCATGGTAAACCATTATTTTGTATCAAAGAAAAAACGCCCGACCGATGCTTATACCCCGGGCGGAAAAGTCGGAAAACGACCGGATCATGCGACCATCGTATACGGAAATCTGATACGCAGAACCTACAAGGATGTACCGATCATTCTCGGCGGTATTGAAGCAAGTCTGCGTAGACTCGCCCATTACGATTACTGGTCCGATAAATTTAAACGCTCGGTACTTCTTGACAGCGGTGCGGATCTGATTTCCTACGGTATGGGAGAACGTTCCATTGTGGAAATTGCGGATGCACTGGCAGGAGGAATGCCGGTCAGTGACATTACCTTTATCAAAGGAACCGTGTTTAAGGCGCGTTCTCTGGATGCCTGTTATGATGAAATCCGTCTTCCGTCTTACGAGGCGATGAGCGCAGACAAAGAAGAATATGCCAAAAGCTTTAAAATACAATATGACAATACCGATCCCTACACGGGTCGTATGCTGGTAGAAGAATATCCGCACGATGTGTATGTCGTGCAGAATCCACCGCAAAAGCCGCTTACGCAGCAGGAGATGGACCGCATTTATGACCTTCCTTATACGGGCCGCGCGCATCCGTCTTATGATGCCCTCGGCGGCGTTCCGGCAACCAAAGAGATACAGTTTTCACTGGTCAGTAACCGCGGATGCTTTGGCGGTTGCAGTTTTTGTGCCCTGACCTTCCATCAGGGGCGTATTGTGCAGACCAGAAGCCATGAGTCAATCCTCAGGGAAGCAAAACGAATGACACAGGATCCGGAATTTAAAGGATACATTCACGATGTCGGAGGTCCGACGGCCAATTTTAGAAGTCCATCCTGTCAGAAACAGCTCAAATGCGGTGTTTGCAAGGAAAAGCAGTGTCTGTTTCCAAGACCGTGTAAAAATATGGTCGCGGATCATTCGGATTATGTGGCACTTTTGCGGAAACTTCGCAAGTTACCAAAAGTAAAAAAGGTGTTTATCCGGTCGGGAATCCGGTTTGACTACCTTCTGGCAGATAAAGATGAGACCTTTTTTGATGAACTGATTCAGTTCCATGTCAGCGGACAGCTGAAAGTGGCACCGGAACACATTTGCGATCCGGTTCTTCGCCGCATGGGAAAACCGGAAAACAAGGTATTTGAGACCTTTTTAAAGAAATACGAACAGAAAAACAAGAAATTTAAGATGGATCAGTATGTGGTTCCGTATCTGATGTCGTCCCATCCGGGCTCTACGCTCAAGGAAGCGGTTGAACTTGCGGAATACATACGCGATCTGGGATATATGCCACAGCAGGTTCAGGATTTTTATCCGACACCGTCCACGATGTCTACGGTGATGTATTACACCGGAATCGATCCGCGTGATATGTCCAAGGTGTATGTCGTGAAAAATCCGCATGAAAAGGCGATGCAGCGCGCGCTGATCCAGTATAAAAATCCGGAAAACTATGATCTTGTCAAGGAAGCGCTGATAAAGGCAAAAAGAGAGGACCTGATCGGATTTGACAAACACTGTCTGATTCCGCCGCGCAAACTTGCACCAAAGCAGGAGAGACGGCCGCGCGCAGGCGGGGGGAAATCCGCAAAGCCTGTGCAGAAAAAAACAGGAAACAGAAGTAATAAAAAACCAACCAAGCAGAGAGGAAAAAGATGAAAATTGCAGTAATCACCGGTGCCTCATCGGGAATGGGGCAGGAATTTGCCGTTCAGATCAATAAAAAATGTCTGGGACTGGATGAAATCTGGCTGATTGCGCGGCGACAGGACCGCTTGGAGGAGCTGTCCGGTCAGTTGACCCTGCCCGCCCGCATATTTGCTATGGATCTGACGGATGATCCTTCTTATGCAGAGCTTATATACGCACTTGAGACGGAAAAGCCGCAGGTGCGCGTTATGGTCAACTGTGCAGGATACGGAAAGACCGGACCGTTTCAGGAGATTGGTATGGAAGATACGCTCGGAATGATTGACTTAAATTGCCGTGCGCTGACGAAAATGACCTATCTGCTTTTGCCGTATATGCCAAAGCGCAGTTATCTGATTCAGGTTGCATCGGTGGCGGGGATTTTACCGCAGCCGAATTTTGCCGTGTATGCAGCGAGCAAAGCGTATGTGCTTTCCCTAAGCCGCGGACTGCGCGAGGAACTGCGAGGAAAAGGAATCAGCGTGACCGCAGTCTGTCCGGGCCCGGTGGCGACGGATTTCTTTGCCATTGCAGAAGAGACCGGTTCTGCGTTTGCGCTGAAAAAATATTTTGTGGCAAAAAAAGAAAAAGTAGTTGCGCTTGCGCTTAAGGATGCGTTTGCCAAAAAAGATATGTCTGTTTACGGACTTTCCATGAAAGCATTGCGGCTGCTGGTAAAGGTAGTTCCGCAAAAAATGATCCTGTATGTGTATGGGAAGCTTTGCAGAAATGTTTGAGAAAGGAAACAAAAGGATGAAAATACAGAGAAATGAGAAAGGGTATCTTAAGGACAAGCGAAAACGAGAAATCATAAAGACCATTATCTACTTTGCGATTCCGCTGATTCTTTTGATCGCAGGAATCGTGACAACCAAAACCAAAATGAATTTACTTACCATCGTGGCGGTGGTCGGAATGCTTCCGGCCAGTCGAAGCCTTGTCACCACGATTATGTACATAAAAAGTAATGGGATTTCCGATTCGGATTATGAACAGATCAGTGAGCTTTCAAGGCCTCTGACCGGTTCGTTTGACAATGTGTTTACCACTTACGAAAAGACCTATGAAGTACCTGCGCTGGTGGTGCGAAGCGGAAATGTCTGCGGTTATGTGGCAAAAGAGTATAAAACACTTGAGGCACTGGAAAAGCATTTGACGACCTGTATAAAAAAAGAAGGATACTCGGTTAACGTCAAGATTTTTGAAACTATCGATGCGTACAAAACGCGTCTTATCAGCATCAACAAACTCGAAGAGACAGAACAGGAGAAGGATCTGGCGATTCTGCAGATCCTGCATGAAATTTCTTTATGAAAGAATATACGGTTACTTCCGCGGAGAGCGGACAAAAATGTATCAAATATTGTGAGAAGATTCTGCCAAATGCAGGCACCGGTTTTTTGCACAAAATGCTGCGAAAAAAGAACATCACATTAAACGGCAAAAAAGCAGACGGCAGCGAGCGCCTGTCAGGCGGTGATGTAATCCGGTTCTTTTTTTCGGACGAGACCTTCGCAACGTTTGCAGGCAAAGGCGCTGAGCCGGTGAAAGAGAAGAGAAAAGCAGCGCGGAAAGAGATGAAAATTTTGCCGCTTCAAAAGCAGCGCATTATTTATGAAGATGAGAACGTCCTGTTTTATAATAAGCCTGCAGGACTTCTTTCGCAAAAGGCAAAGCCGGAGGATGTGTCACTAAACGAGATGCTTCTTGCGTATCTGGCAGAGAAAGACAGTGACGGGCGGCCGGTCAGCAAACCGTCCATCTGTAACCGCTTAGACCGCAATACCTCAGGGCTTGTGATCTGCGGAAAAACCTATCAGGGACTTCGCATGATGAACGAAAGAATCGCAGGACGCGATATCGGAAAATATTATCACTGTCTGGTGGCGGGCCGTGTGGAGAATGCGATTCTGCTCAAAGGATATCTTCGTAAGGACGAAAAGACCAACAAAGTGGAAATTCGGCAGACGGAGTTTCCGGGAGCATCGTATATCGAAACCGAGATTGCTTCGCTTGCGGCGTCAAAGGACGTATCGCTCCTTGAGGTACATCTGATTACCGGAAAAACACATCAGATCCGCTCGCATCTTTCGAGCATCGGACATCCGATTCTGGGTGATGGCAAATACGGAGATGCGAAGGTCAATGACCGCATGCGGAAAACATACGGCCTTAAAAGCCAGCTTCTGCATGCTTACCGTCTGGAAATGCCGGAAGATGAGCAGCTTGGAAGCCTTTCGGGAAAGAAGTTTATTGCTCCGAAACCGGAGTTATTTACAAAGATAGAGAAGGAGGAATTCCATGGCAACCTGGAGTTCTAGAGGACTTAGAGGTTCCGCCTTTGAGGAACTGATCAACCGGACCAACGAAAAATACAGAGAGCATGCACTGGCACTGATCCAGAAAGTGCCGACGCCGATCACCCCGATCAAGATGGACAAGGAGACAAGGCATATCACGCTGGCTTATTTTGACCAGAAGAGTACGGTCGATTATATCGGAACCGTACAGGGGATTCCGGTCTGTTTCGATGCCAAAGAATCCGCAGCGGACACCTTTTCTTTGCAGAATATCCATGAGCATCAGGTGCAGTTTATGGAAGACTTTGAAAGACAGAAGGGCGTGGCATTCTTTTTGATTCATTACACCAAAAGAGATTTCATGTACTACCTTCCGTTCCGTCATCTTAAAGTGTTCTGGGACAGAGCGCAGAGCGGAGGGCGAAAAAGCTTCCGCATGGATGAACTGGATATGAGCTATGTGCTGCCGAAAAAGGGCGGTGTCTTTGTACCGTATCTGGATATGCTGCAAAAAGATCTGTTGGATCGGGAAACTATGGATTGACAAGAAAGATAAATTTGTGTATACTTTCGGTAGTTTTCTTGTGCTAATATGGTAGCAAATTAGCACTGTACTACGATAAAGCAAACAAGGAGTAAATAAGGAGTTTATATGGAAAAGAGATTGATTCACACCCCGGAGGGTGTCAGAGATATTTACGGAAATGAACTGGAGAGAAAGCACTATGTGGAGCAAAAGCTCATGCAGTCATTTGACAGCTTCGGATATAAGAGCATACAGACACCGGTCTTTGAATTCTTTGATGTATTCAGCAAAGAAATCGGTACGACCAAGAGCAACGAACTTTATAAATTTTTTGATAAAGAGGGCAATACCCTTGTACTTCGTCCGGATTTTACCCCGTCCATGGCAAGATGTGCGGCGAAATACTATATGGAAGAAGACATTCCGGTACGTTTTTCCTACTGCGGAAATACCTTTACCAACACATCGGAGCTGCAGGGTAAATTAAAAGAGGTGACACAGACAGGTGTCGAACTGATTGGTGACGCATCGCGCAGCGCGGATGCGGAGCTTATCCATCTGGCAGTGACTGCATTAAAGGCAAGTGGACTTACGCAGTTCCAGATCAGCGTCGGAGAGATCGAGTTTTTCAAAGGCTTATGTGAAGAGGCAGGACTTTCCGAGGAGATGGAAAATCAGGTGCGCGAGCTGATTTCCAACAAAAACTATTTCGGCGTGGAAGAGTACATTACACAGGAAGGCATTGAAAAAGGAAAAGCAGAGGCGTTCCTGAAAGTGGCGGAACTGTTTGGTTCCTACGAATGTCTGGAAGAGGCCAAAGCCCTTGTAGCGAATGAAAAGAGCTTAAATGCTGTAAAACGTCTGGAAAAATTGTACGATACGTTAAAAGAATTCGGCGATGAAAAATACGTTTCCTTTGACCTTGGAATGGTCAGCAAATACAACTACTATACCGGTATCATTTTTAAGGCCTATACCTACGGCGTCGGTGATGCCATTTTAAAGGGCGGAAGATACGACAATCTGCTCAGTTACTTCGGAAAGAGTGCACCTGCGATCGGATTTATGATTGTGACAGACGATCTGATGATTGCATTAAACAGCCAGAAAATTGCACCGGCGATTGCACCGGATATTGAGTATCTGCTTTATGACAAGGCGATGTACAAAGAAGCCATGAAGGCTGCAGACCATCGCAGAAGTCTTGGATGTAAAGTAGAGTGCGTGGCATTTGCCCAGGGAAAACAGATGGACGACTATGTGCGCTATGGTGTCCACAACATGGTTTCGAAGATCTACCGACTGACATCGGATGAAAAGGTGATGGTGTATGATCTGACGGATGACAGCGGCGATGCGCTTCCGGTGGATAACTACGACCTGAAAGATTTTTTAGGGAGGAACGAATAAATGAGTGAAGATATGCGTTATTTGACGTTTGCTCTCGGAAAGGGCAGACTTGCGAAAAAAACATTGGAACTGTTTGAACAGATCGGAATTACCTGCGAGGAGATGAAAGACAAAGACTCCCGTAAGCTGATTTTTGTCAACGAAGAATATAAACTGAAATTTTTCCTTGCCAAGGGATCGGATGTACCGACCTACGTAGAGTACGGCGCAGCGGACATCGGCGTAGTTGGAAAAGACACGATTTTAGAGGAGCAGAAACGCGCCTATGAGGTGCTTGATCTCGGCTTTGGCAAATGCCGCATGTGTGTCTGCGGACCGGAGAGTGCAAAGGAGCTTTTGCAGCATCGCGAGATGATTCGTGTGGCCAGCAAATATCCGAACATTGCAAAGGATTATTTCTACAACAAAAAACATCAGACCGTGGATATCATCAAATTAAACGGTTCTGTGGAACTCGGACCGATTGTCGGACTTTCCGATGTGATCGTCGATATCGTGGAGACCGGTTCCACCCTTCGTGAAAACGGACTGGAGGTACTGGAAGAGATCTGTCCGCTTTCCGCACGAATGATTGTCAATCAGGTAAGTATGAAAATGGAATCCGATCGCATCAAAAAGCTGATCGCGGATATAAAGGAGCTTTTATAATGAAAATAATTAAACTGACACAGGAGTCGAAAGACAGCCTTTTAAACGACTTATTAAAGAGAAGTCCGAACAACTACGGACAGTATGAAAAAACCGTACAGGACATCATTGCAGATGTCCGTGCAAACGGAGATGCCACCTTATTTGAACTGGCACACAAATTTGACAAAAACACGGTGGATGCTTCGAATTTTAAAGTAACTGAGGAAGAAATCGAAGAGGCATTTGCACTTGTGGAGCCGGAATTTGTTGAAGTGATGAAAAAAGCGGCGGCAAATATTGTAGAGTATCACCAAAAACAGGTGAGAAACAGCTGGATAGAGACAAAACCGGACGGAAGCATCTTAGGACAGAAGGTGACACCGCTTGACAGTGTCGGAGTCTACGTACCGGGCGGAAAAGCCGTATATCCGTCTTCTACCCTTATGACCACCATTCCGGCCAAAGTAGCCGGCGTAGGCAAAATCGTAATGACAACACCGGCGGGACCGGATAATAAAGTCAATCCGGGAACACTCGTAGCAGCAAAAATTGCAGGCGTGGATGAGATTTATAAAACAGGCGGCGCACAGGCAATTGCAGCGCTTGCGTTCGGAACGGAGTCTGTTCCGAAGGTAGATAAAATCGTCGGACCGGGGAATATTTTCGTAGCCCTTGCCAAAAAAGCAGTTTACGGCTACGTAAGCATCGATTCCATTGCCGGACCGAGTGAAATCTTAGTCCTTGCGGATGAGACGGCAAATGCACGCTACGTGGCAGCGGATCTCCTTTCCCAGGCAGAGCACGATGAACTTGCCTCCTCCATTCTGATTACGACAAGTCAGAAACTGGCAGAGGAAGTATCGGCAGAAGTCGATAAATTTACACAGCAGCTTTCCAGAAAAGAAATCATCGAAAAGAGTCTGGAAAACTACGGATATATTCTCGTGGCAGAAAATATGGATGACGCGATTGACGCAGCCAATGAAATTGCATCAGAGCACATGGAAATCCTGACTGCCAACCCATATGAGACCATGACCAAAATCCGTCACGCAGGAGCGATGTTCCTCGGAAACTATTCCTCCGAGCCGCTCGGAGACTATTTTGCCGGACCGAACCACGTGCTTCCGACCAACGGAACCGCGAAGTTCTTCTCACCGCTTTCTGTGGACGATTATATTAAAAAATCAAGCATCATTTCCTACTCCAGACAGGCTCTCGAAGCCGTGCACAAAGATATCGAACTCTTTGCGCGAAAGGAAGGGTTGACGGCTCATGAAAACTCCATTAAAGTAAGATTTGAAGAGGCTTAAGGAGGCAGGCATATGCGCACAGCGGAAATCAAAAGAGAGACAAGAGAAACCAATATTTCCATGACGCTCGGACTTGACGGTGTCGGAAAAAGTTACATAAAAACAGGGGTCGGATTTTTCGACCACATGCTCGAAGGCTTTGCCAAACACGGTTTTTTTGACCTTGATTTAAAGGCGGATGGCGATTTGCATGTCGATCCGCATCACACAGTGGAAGACGTCGGAATCGTACTCGGAAAAGCCATCAAAGAGGCAGTGGGAGATAAAAAAGGAATCCGCCGCTTCGGATACTTCATTCTTCCGATGGACGATGCACTTGCACTGTGCAGCCTGGACCTTGGCGGAAGAACCTATTTTGAATTTGACTGCGAATTTGAGACAGAGCGTGTCGGAAGCTTTGAGACACAGCTTGTGAGAGAGTTTTTCTACGCGGTCTGCAGCAATGCGGAGATGAATCTGCACATCAAAATGCTCAGCGGACGCAATGACCACCACAAGGCCGAAGCCATTTTTAAAGCCTTTGCAAAGGCTTTGGATCAGGCAGTTTCCTACGATGACAGAATCAGTGATGTACTTAGCACAAAAGGAACTCTTTAAGGAGAATAGACATGGAATACAAACAGTTTGTCGGAAGTATTTATTTAAAAGATAAAAAGGCAGTAAATAGTTTTGCAGATTACACCGCTGCTGCGCAGGATCCTGTGCAACTGGCACAGTTTTACAGTGAAAGCGGTGTCGACACCATATTGGTGTTTGACCTGTCAGAGGATGATGCGATGCACGATGAGGCACTGACCATCTTAAAGCGCATTTGCGAGGTCGTGCAGGTTCCGGTCTACGGATGCGGCCACATCAACCGGGCAGAAGATGTCAAGAAAATTCTGTATGCAGGATGTGAAAAGGCGGTGCTCAACTTCGGGAAAGAGTGCAGTCAGGATATTTTGGAAGAAGTATCCATGCGCTTTGGCAGAGATCACATCGCGGCGACGATTTCAAGTGAAGATTCCCTCGTAATCAATAAAGAACGCCTTGAGACCTATGTGAGCGAACTGGTGCTGATCGATGAACATGCGCTCAAAAACTGTCTCGGAGCATCAAAACTTCCTGCGATTGTATTTATTCCTGAGATATCCCTCGACAAGATGCTTTCGGTGATGGAGCGCGCAGGCGTATCCGGTATCGCGGGCAAAATTGTCAACAGCAACTGTAAAGAAATCACTGCGCTCAAGAAAATCTGTAAAGAAAGCGGCATTTTAGTACATACCCTTGAACCGGTGATGGAATTTTCTGAGTTCAAGCTGTTATCCGACGGACTGATGCCTGTCGTGGTACAGGATTACCGCACCGGTGAAGTACTGATGGTGGCTTATATGAACGAAGAAGCGTACCTGACCACCCTTCGCACCGGAAAAATGACTTATTACAGCCGAAGCCGTAAGGAACTTTGGGTGAAGGGACTGACCAGCGGACATTTCCAGTATGTCAAAGGTCTTTCCGTGGACTGTGATAATGACACATTGCTTGCCAAGGTTCATCAGGTCGGCGCAGCCTGTCATACAGGCAATTATTCGTGCTTTTACCGTGATCTGGTACCGATGGAGAAAAAGGCGGATAATCCGCTCACGGTATTTGAGCAGGTGTATGGTGTAATCAGAGACCGCAAAATCAATCCGAAAGAAGGTTCCTATACCAACTACCTGTTTGAGAAAGGAACGGACAAGATTTTAAAGAAACTTGGCGAAGAAGCAACCGAGATCGTGATTGCAGCCAAGAATGACAATCCGGATGAAATCACCTATGAGATTTCCGATTTTCTGTACCATATGATGGTTTTGATGGCAGAAAAAGGAATCACCTGGGATCAGATTACAGAGGAACTGTCCAAAAGATAAGAGAGGGGAAATTAGAAGATGAAATCCATTGTAAATAGAGTGAAAAAATTTATGAAACAGACCGGCCATGTGTGTATCACATGGTCGCTTCTGTTTCTTTTTATTGTTCTTATAAAAGCGGATGTGCAGGCGGATACCTACGTGTACGATGACTTAAACCGCGTTGTTAAGGTCATTTATGATGACCAAAGCTATCTGATTTATGAATATGATGCAAACGGTAATATGACGAAGCAGACGTATTATGGAAAAGAAAAGCCGGAGGTACCGGAAGTAGAAGAACCAAAGGAACCGGAGGTAGAAGAACCAAAAGCCCCAGAGATAGAAGAACCAAAGGTACCGGAGCCGGAAGAGCCGGAGATAGAAGAGCCGACGGATCCGGAAGAGCCAGAGGAACCGGAGGAGGACGACAATCAAGAATCGGAACCCGAGGAGGATGAGCCTCAGAAACCGAGTGACGATACTCCGAAGACGGAAGAAGATGAGACACAGGAGCCGGGTGACGATACATCGGAGCCGGAGGAAGATGAGACACAAGAGCCGAGTGACGATACTCCGAAGGGGGAGGATGATGTACAGAAACCAAGTGATGATACTCCGGGCAGAGGAAGCACAGGCGATGATTCTACAGAAAGCGAGAACAAAGAAATAATTCAAGGACAGCAAGGAAATACGGATATACCCAAGCAGCAGGAAAAACAAGAAAAAAGTCCAATCCGTCACACAAAGGGAATGAAGGCAAAGAGCAAGAATGCGACCTATGTCATTACATCGGTGAAAAAGAAAACAGCGACTTTTTATAAGCTGGATAATAAAAAGAAGACAAGTTATACGGTACCGAATACCGTGAAGATAGACGGTGTGACGTACAAGGTGACAAAGATTGCAGCGAAAGCATTTAAAAATCACAAAAAGATAAAAAAGATAACGATCGGAAAGAATATATCAAGCATCGGAAAGCAGGCTTTTTCCGGGTGTAAGAAATTAAAAACAATCAAGGTTCCGAGAAAATATTACAAGAAGTATCAAAAAATGCTCAAAGGCAAAGGGCAGAAGAAAAACGTAAAAATTAAGAAGCGATAGAAATATAAAAAGAGGAAAATTATGAAAAAAGTATGTAAAAGGATTCATGTTGAAGTAAGACGATATATTGCAATCCTGCTTGTGTTAACCATGATACCAATTCCATCATTTCCTGTAAAAGCGGTAGAAGTAGAAGAAATACCGATGGAGAATAAGGTGCAGCAGGCAGAGACAATATCAGAGGATACGATGCAGTACGAAATAGTAACTGAGCAGTCTCTTGCGACACAAACGGATACAGTACAATCGACGGTAACACAATCAGTAGATACTGATTGTGCGAATGCATATCTGGATCCGGCGATTCGCGAGAAAAGTATCGGTGATGTAAAGATATCCGAAAACTGGGTACTGGAGGAAGATGCGGTTGTAGATGAACTGGTAATGGTAGGGGAATCCATTGATCTAAACGGATATACACTTACGGTATGCGAAGATTTGATTTTTGAAAAAGGAGAACTTATTACTTCAGGCGGAGAATTGATCGTATGGGGCGATTTACGCATGCAGAGCAGAATTTGGGATGAGGAGCAGGGAATCTATAGTTATGGCAGTTCGACGGCTAAGTTTCGCACGTATTATATAAGTGAGGAGACGGTATATATTCTGGTTGCAGGAGATATGTATGTAGATTCTGAGAATGCGGATTATGGCATAGGTGGGACACTGGAATTAAAAGGGAATTTATATCAAAGAGAAAATGGGGAAGAGGAAGAACCAAATAAGAACCATATTAATTTTATGTATAATCACAACTTGATTTTAAGCGGCGAGAAACAGCAGGTGATACAATGGGATTCTGCGCATACATTTAATCAAATGGGGAATCTGTATATTGAAAATTACAGTGCGGAAGGAATTGTTTTTGATGGGGTACCGTTTATATATGCCGGAATCAGCATGAAAAGAGAGCAGAAGGTCAGTGGAAGAATAAGAGTCGGTTATTCCACTAAATTTTATGAACCTTATTATGGCGGCGATATAGAAGCGAACAAAAGTGGATCCAGTTGTATAAATGGTGATGTTGAGATTGACGGAAACATTTTTGTGAATTCTTCTATGTCAATTGACGGTAATGTGACAGTGAATAAAGATATTATTGTTGAAGATACGACAGATATTGATTATAGTTCCTATTTGCGTATAAATAGTGAGGGTACATTAAAGGTTTTAGGAGATATCAATGCCGCAAAGACAACGAGAGAATGGGGAATGAGTGTGACCGCTTCTTCTGAAAATACCGGTTTATACGTTAAAGGAAATGCGATTTTAAATAATGTTTATATGGATTTGGGGGGGAAGGCTCGTTTTGAATTGGAGGGTAATTTAGAACTTCGAAATGCAACCCCCAGTACAGGTATATGGGGGTATGCGACACTGGTATTTTGCGGGAATAAAAAGCAGGAATTACTCATAGGAGAGCCAAAACAAAGATTATATTTTAGCAATCTGGAGATTTGTAATTCCAGTGAAGAAGGAGTGCATCTTGATTTGGATGAGGTGTGGATAGCAAATCTTAAATTAAATGGAAATGCTCTTTTCCTTGATGGAAAGCGTGTGAGGGAACCATTTCAGTTAACGGAAGATACTATTTTAGAAGACGATTATTATTTTGTCGGAGGTATACTGGATTTAAATGGATATAAGCTGACATGTCATGGTGATGTCAGTTTGAGAAACTGCATGATTGATGTTAATGAAGGTGTATTGGAAGCATATGGAAATCTGAATTTTAAATACTGGTCCGGTCTTTGTATGGACTGCGAGAAGGACAGGGCATACATATACAGTGATTTTAAATCGGTGGATGCAAGTCAGAAATTGACCGCCGGTGAGCTTACCCTGTACAGTGATGTTGAAATAGATAATTATTTTTATACAGAGGACACCCACATAACCCGTATTCTTCGGAAAAACTATACCGATGAAAGCAATCAGACAATCAAAATCGTGGATGAAGAAACAGGAACAGAGGTTGCTCCGATCCGGAAGCCATTTGCAAATTTATATATTTCGAGAAAACCGGAGAAATACTATACCAGTGCCCATGCGTTTGAGGATCTGGCAGAAAATCTATACTATTATGGGTATCCGGAGGAGTCGCCGACACAGGTGACCGGACTGACCGTGTCAGATGCAGGTTATTTTGGTCTTAATCTCAAATACGATGCATCTACGGATGATGAAAAAGTCATTGGTTATGAAATATACAGAGACGGAAGTCTGATTGGAACAACAGAAGAAACGAATTATAAAGATAGTGGACTTGATTATCACACAGAATACACATATCAGGTGTATGCATATGATGAAGTCGGCAACAAATCACCAGCCTCAGAACCGTTATATGCAGTTACGAAGGCAGATACAATACCACCGGAGAAGGTGGAAGGGCTTACGGTGACGCGACAAACGACAACCGGTATTTCTATGAAATGGGAAAGTGCAAAGGACGACCTGGAAGTAATCGGTTATCATATTTACCGCAATGGTGAGTTGTTGAAAGAAGTTCAGACGGGGACAAGTTACACAGATACATCTGCAGATGCAGAGCAAGATTACGAATATGAAATAACTGCGGTCGATCGGGGAGGCAATGAGTCAGAAAAAAGCAATGCGGTGCAGGCGCGGATTGAACTACCTCAGATAATATCAGTATATCCGGAGGAACAAACAGACATTGGAGGCCGGAATACTAAGATGTATATATATTTGAAAGTTTGTCCACTTGGATCAAAGCAGTATCTGACAGCGGATTATTTTGATAATAATACCAAGGAGTGGATAAACATCTTAAGTGATCAATCTGTTGATACAGGTATAGGAGATGAAATGACCTGTATGGATGTGGTATGGGATCACGCATCTGTTACGAGGGATCAGAATATTAAAGTGCGTTATCGGGTAAGAGACAGTGAGTACAACCAGGATGAAAAGATAGTTACCTACCATCTGGATCGGACCGGACCGACACTGCCTGAATGGATGACACTGTCAGAGAACAATACGGATGTGATTATTAACTGGTCGGCAAGTACAAGTGATGATATAAAAACATATCAACTGTATGGAAGAAAACAGGGAGATGACTATTCTCTTTTGACAGAAAAAACTGCAGAGGATTCTCGGACCTATAGCTACATCCATAAAAATCTTGAACAGGAAGTATTCTACGAATATTGTATTGTATGTATGGATGGTTTCGAAAATAGAACAACCTCCGGGAAACAATCCATATTCGTTGGGCGCGATAGTATACCGCCGACACCGCCGAATGATGTGTCGATGAGGAAGCGGAGCGGCTCAGCCATTACCCTTACATGGAATGGTGCAACGGACAACGTGGCAGTAACTGCATATAACTTGTATCGAGACGGAGAACTTATAGCAGAGGGAATCAAAGGTCATACCTATAAAGATAGCGGATTAAAAGAAAATACACTGTATACCTATCAGCTGACGGCGCTTGACGAGGCCGGAAATGAATCGGAAAAGAGCAAGGAGGTAGACGGTGCTGTTTCTATGCCTGAAATCTTGGAGATTTCACCTAAAGATTACGCGATTTTAGGTGGCGAAAGCACAAATATAGAAGTGCGCTACAAAGATTGCGGAAACAGTACCGGAAATACCGTGCAGCTTTTTTGGTATGATCATGAGGCGAAAAACTGGAATACAATTACACCGCAGCCATTGATGCAGGAGTACTATCAATATGGCATTTTGCGCTCCAAAACAACATGGATATTTCCCGAAACAGCGACAGGGGAGGATGTTGATATTGATGTAAAAGTGGTTGTTACAGATGTAGATGGCAATACAGACGAGCAGATTGTAACATATACGATTGACCAAACAGCACCGACTCCGCCGGCGGAACTTGAAGTGGCAGAAAACAATGGAATTGTCGTCCTTACATTTTCGCCGAGCAGCAGTGTGGATGCTGCGGGTTACATCTTATATCGTAAAGCAGAACAGGAAGATACCTACCGTGAAATTGCACGTATCGAGGGAAGAACCAGTGGTTGGCATCAGGACAAAATGGTAGAGACAAATGGGAATTATATCTATCGACTGACTGCATATGACATCTATGGAAGGGAAGGAAACTATATCCAGAGTGATGTCATAAGTATTTCGGCTGATAAGTCACGGCCAAGCATCAAAAGCATGACCCCGCAGGCGGGAGATGTAAATAAAAAAGTAAGCATATGCGTAGAAGGAAAAGATAATCGTGCGGTGGCAAAAGCGTATTTTTATATACGTACAGATGAGGAGACAGATTGGACCTTCCTTGGAGAAAAAGCAGCAGAAAATAATACTGCAATATATGAGTGGGACACAACTGCGCTTTCGGATGGAATTTATTATATCAAAGCAGTGGTAGCGGATGAGGCCGGAAATGAAAATGAAAACTTATATCAGCGCTGCTATAAAGTAGATAATACCGGAATATCCAAAATAAAGTTCAGTGAATGTACGGCCGGAAGTACCATGGTACAACTGACATGGGAAGATGTAACGGAGGAAGATTTTTCGTATTTCCATGTAGAACAGAAGGGGGACGATGCTTGGATTTCGCGCGCAGAAATATCGGATCAACTCGGCTACGTGGTAAATGGCCTTACACCGGAAGAAAGTTATACGTTCCGCGTGACAGGGTATGACCGACTCGGAAACAAAGGTGAGCCGTCAGATGAGATAACACTGACAACCCATGCGGATACGATTGCACCATCTATTGTTAAGATTGATCCGGTTACATCGTATTATGGAAATACAATACGTTTATCTATGCATGTTAAGGATAATGCATCCCTTGCAAAAGGCGTATTTTCATACTCGACAGATGAGGAAAGTTTTACGGTAATAAAAGAACTGCCTGCAAGAAACGGAGTGAAGGAAGACAGTCTAAGCTACAACTGGAATACAGCAGAGCTTCCGGAAGGAAATATTTTTGTACGTTTTGAGGTTTATGATGCAGTAGGACTTCACGATCAGTTCGTTAACACCTATATCATTGACCATACGGCACCGAAACAGGTGCAAAATCTTGTTGCTTCGAGTACAGAAGGGTATGTAGGGCTTACATGGGAAGCATCTGCGGAGAAGGATTTACGCGCATATCGCATCTACCGCTCCACAAGCTCGGACAAGGGATATGTGCTTGTCCGTGAGCAAAGTAGAATGAATTATTATGATACCAATGTCGTGCAGGGACAGACATATTATTATAAGGTCAGTGCCGTAGACATGGCAGGCAACGAAAGCGAGTGGTCGGACTATGCCTTTGGAAGTTCACTTCCGGATACAGTCGCTCCGGTAATAACGGGAATTTCGCCAAAAGATGGAGAAAAGCTTGGAAGTGAAGCCACTTTTTCGGTATTGGCAACCGATAATTCACAGCTTCATAGTGTCCGCATGGAATACCGGAAAAAAGACAGCACAGATATCTGGCAGGAAATATCAACAGCAGAGGTTGGCGGACGCGAAAAATATGTCCGCATCTCTTTTGATGCAACGAATCTCTCAGAAGAGGAAGCGTATGACTTCCGTGCGGTTGCTTACGACAGAGCAGGAAATGCAAGTGAGTATGTATCTGCTGCTTATACCTTTGATCTTACGCCGCCACAGACGCCGGAAATCAGTACTTCTTCCATGAGTTATCGTATCGGTGTCTCTATATCAGGGGATACGGATCCGGATTTTGACCGTTATGAAATATACCGGAAGGCACTTGATGAAACAGAATACAAGTGCATCCAGAGTACAAAGGAAAGTAGTTATGAAGATACTACAACCGACGTAAATACGATATATTATTATAAAGTCAGAGCTTATGATATCTACGGAAACTATAGTGAAAGTGATGTGTCATACAACTATGCAAATGATGTAGATACCATTGCGCCGGTAGCGGTACTGGCAGAGACATACATGTCAGTAACAGGACTGTCCATGCGGTTTGACGGGACAACATCTTCGGATAACGTCCGTATCGTATCGTACGAATGGGATTTTGGTGACGGAACCAAAAAAACAGGAGCAAAACCTGTTCATACCTATGAAAAAGCAGATACATACACCATTTCCCTGACTGTAACAGACGGAGCCGGAAATCAGAACATGGCAGTATCTACCATCTGTGTCTTTGACGGAGAAAACTATGGACAGACAAGGCTGAAAGTCATAGATGAAAAAGGTGCTCCGCTTGCGGGGGCCCATGTGTACATCAAGACCGGAAATAATGATACAGATGTCATCCGTACAAGAGCAGATGCAAACGGAGATGTGAGTGTTGTGACAAAAGCCGGTGTTTATGAATTTGCAGCATATGCAGAAGGCTATCTTCCGAAAGAAGATACGATTCGTGTCAGCAATTATGAAAAGCTATCGCAGGAAATACTCCTTCAAAAGGGAGAGATTGTGACAGGTGAAATGACTGCCAAACGTATGACACTCGATGAACTCGTAGAATATGGTGTCGATTTAAGCGATCCGGAAAATTATAATACCTTTAAATTTAAGGTGGAACTTACGTTTGAAGAAACACCGATTCCGGTTACCCACGAATTTGTCGGAGTACCTACACAGGTTGAGGCAAACTCAAATTATTATATATGCCAAGATAAAAATACAGGGGACGATTATAAAATACAAGCCATCTGCCAGGAAACAGAAGACGGAGAAATGGAAGTCAAAAGTGTGATATATCTTTCTACCACACAATCCGTATCGTGGCTTAAGGACATGTACGATGTACAGCTTACCGTGATGAACCATGCGGACAGTAATTTCCCGATTGAGCAGGCAAGTGCTACGTTATCACTTCCTGATGGGCTGTCCCTCGCACAGACAAAGTCCGGACAGACACTGACAACACATCTTGGAACCATCGCAGGCCAGACTTCTGCCACAGCACACTGGGTGGTGCGCGGTGATAAAAGCGGTACCTACAGCATCGATGCTTCTTTCCATGGTATTTTAATGCCGTTTGAAGTACCGGTAAGCAACCTGTTTACCACGGATCAGGAATTCGAAGTAAATACAGGTGAAGGGCTGGAAATCATCGTGTCGCCTGAGGATGCGATGTATCTGGACTCCCGGTACTATATTCAGTTTAAAATCCGAAACAATTCGGAACGTGATTTCTACAATCTGACGACCAGTCTTGGTGAATACATTGAGCCTGCAAAAACAGTGCAATATATCACAAAAGACGCAGCTACCGGTGCGCTTCTTTCTGTGGAGTCCCGCACACAGGGACAGACCTACCACAGCAGCAGTGCGGCGAAATGCAAAACCATCCCGGTTTTATACGAAGGAGATACCGTAAAAATCGGTGTATTTTCCCCGGGAGAAGAGATCCTTTGTACTTATGCGACTGAAATCAAGGGAGATATAACGGCAGAACATTACTACACACTGGTGGATAGTCTTGTGAAAACACTGGAAGGAGCAAATCTCGGTGTAAAAGTGAGCGTGCAGTCCATTCCAAGTCATCTTTCCCGTTATATCTGCTATGAAGCGGGAAGTATAGTTGGAGCAGAGGCACCGGAAAAAGAAAAAGAAACCTACGGAGATCCGGTGGATGTGGCATCCGGTGCGTTTACCCAGCAGATTAACTCCCTTGCCGTGACCGGTGCAAGCACATTGGAACTTTCGCTTGCCTACAATTCACTGCTTACAGAGTATGAAGGACAGGGCGGCTATGGCTGGAGCCACAGCTATGAACAGAGCCTCAAAGACATCGGAGGCGTGATAGAGCTTCGAAGCACCCCGTACAGCGTTGCATCGTTTGTCAGTGACGAATTAAACAAAGATACGATGTACGGCTACAAGAGCGGAAGCGATATCGTACTCGATGATGAGGCAGAGTATCCGGGTAGCTACTCAGCAACAGGCTCAGCAATGAAAGGTGCTGTTATCGAAAAGAAGAAAGAAAACGGTAAGTATCGTTATGTACTTACCGACCTTTCGGGCACAACCAGCACCTTTGACCAGGACGGAAAACTGATTGCATGCGAAGATAAAAACGGAAAAAGTGTAACGCTTACCCACAAAGAGGATAAGCT